>BNWW01000173.1 GCA_025999115.1 Bacteroidia bacterium | reverse complement strand
TAAATTATATAACAGCAAAATGTTAAAAATAGCAGAAGATGAGGAAAGTTTTTATGATAAATTTTTCCCGGTCAACAACGATAGCTCTCAAATCTTTCAGGGTTCTACTTATTTCATTCAAGGAAAAGACACATACAGCAGCGCAGGCGAATTAATTATCATGGCGAGAGATAACAAAATCGGGAAAATCATAGGCGCCAATTCAATCTATCGCCCGTGTAATTATGGAGATATTTTGATGTGGAAATTGCCGTATACAGGCATTGCTGGAGGAATAAGTCATAAATACTTTCTCCGGCCGGCAGCCAATCTTTGCGATGAAGAAATGATTGTACCGGATATTTTAATAGAACCGGCTATCAATGATATAATATCGGGTAGCGACCCTTGTTGGCGTTGGATTACAGAGAATTAATATTTGTATGAGAGAATTATTGCAAATTTCCTGTTTTCTCCAACAGACCGCGCAAAAATGCTATCTCTTCTTTCAGTGATGCGATATGTTCTTTGTCTTGTTGAATATATGTCCCGATGTGAGCCTGCGCATTGTCTCCCTGATTTTCGTGGATAACTTGCGAGGCTTTCTCCCCGAAAAGAATAGCCACTGAAACATTCAGCACTTCTGCTATTTTCAACAATTTAGGTGCGGTAAGACGGCTGTCGTCTTTCTCCAACCTGCCGTAAGAACTTTGAGTTATATCCATTTGATTGGCGATATAATCCTGTTTAATACCTCTTTCATCTCTTAGCTTTTTGATGCGCGTTCCTATAATATTCATTAAAAATTGTAAGTTTCGCCGGCTTACAATTAAAAAAAAGATTAATTTTGTAGCACTAATTAATATTATTAAATGGCGCCGTCACGGTATGCAAAAAAATGTTCTCCAAAAAATCTGATGCAATTCACAGATAGGTTTGGCGTGTCTGACGAATGAAGTGTTCGTTGGTTGCGGAAAAGAAAGAAGCGGAACCGAAAAGCTTCGAAATCAAATAGAGTAGGAAAAAATAAATAAACAATATTGAAATGAAAAAAATAGTTTTAAATCCTGATGATAGAAATGTTATTTCAAGACAACATTTATCTAAAATAATGGGAGGAGAGGGTCCACAGTACTCCAATTACGCTGAGAGTACGTATGTAAATCACGGTACTTCCAAAACGGGAAATCGAGGTCTTGAATAAAACAATTAATTCTTTGTGTAATTATTCCTTTTGTTTTGTGAATTTGAAAAATTGCGAGCAAAAGGGATATTTTGTTATATTTAATGGTGAGTTTATTTTTTAAAATATTATGGAATTTCGAGAAATTGTTTTAAAAGTTACAAGCGTTTGTAATCTAAATTGTTCATATTGTTATGTATTTAATAAAGGTGATAAATCGTATATGACAGAACCAAATATGATGAACGATCAAATAACAAATATTTTATTAGAACGAATTGAAAATTATTGCAACAAAAATAAAATCAAGCGTTTTTTGATTATTTTTCATGGAGGAGAGCCTTTATTGTTAAAAAAAACATTTTATGTAAATTTTAAAGAAAAAGCAAATGAAATTATAAAATCTACAACATTGACCTTGGCAATGCAAACTAATGGAACATTGCTTACCGATGACTGGTGTGAATTATTGCAAAAACTTGATATTCAGGTAGGAGTTAGTTTAGACGGGACAGAAAAAGCCAGTATCAATCGCGTTTTTAAAAAATCTAAAGACCCCGCTTACCATAAAATTATAAAAGGGTTTGAAACTTTACAAAAATACCAACCACAAGCGTCTATACTATCAGTAATTAACATAAATGAATTACCGCAAGATTCATATTCCTTGTACAAAAACCTAAATATTTTTCTTCTTGATTTACTCTTCCCTGATACAACGTACCATATAAAGGATGATGCTGTGGGAAAAGTTGGCAAATGGTTATCTGAAATGTTTGATATTTGGTATTTTGACTCCGATAAAAATAAACCGATAATTCGCCTTTTTGATATAATATTAAATATAATCTTAGGAGATCAAAGAGGAAATGAGGTTTTGGGGAGCAATCATAACTGTGCTATCACTGTCAAAACCAATGGTCAGATAGAGCCGGTAGATTCATTAAAAATATGTGGAGATGGATATACTAAAACTAATTTTAATATTCTTGAAAATGAACTTGATGATGTTGAAAATCATCAATTGATGAAACTATACTACAATGCTCACCAAGACGATGTGCTATGCAATGAATGTAAGAAATGTATCATCAAAAATATATGTGGAGGCGGGCAATTAGCTCATCGTTTTTCATCTAAAAATCATTTTGATAATCCGAGTGTTTATTGTAATGATTAATGTTTCGCACTTCCCTTTAACACATTGATAAATAGAAGATAAAGAGAAGTATTAAAATTCTATCTATTTGTGTATAAATCAATTAACATTTCCATTTTCGTTATCCGGCCTCTTGGAGGCAGTTTCCGAGCATTTGCGTAAGCCTTTGTTCGGCAA
>BNWW01000172.1 GCA_025999115.1 Bacteroidia bacterium | reverse complement strand
ATAACCGAGTTGTTGCTGTTGTTGCTCACCTTTCCGCCGGATATAATCGCGGTATTATTCTTGCCTTGAAACCAGATTGCGCTTCCGGTATTTGAGGTGATTGTGCCGCCGGTTATCTCTAGCGTAGTGGCTTCGTCACCGCTGAGCAAAATCGCGCTTCCGTTGGTAGTGGCGGCGATTACGGCGTCTCCGCTAACGACCATGTCTGCGGCTGCCAAGATAGCGTCACCACCTAACCCGTTTTGGACTACTCTCGCGCCTGCGACTTCAAAAACACCGTAGCCGTCGCCGTCGCCGGCAGCGAGAATGATAGGGTAGCCGTTGGTGCTTACGCTTACGTTGGCTTGCCATATTACCCGCTTGCTTGCGGGAATGATAAAGTAAAATTCTTCATCTTCCGCCGCGCCCAAGTAATCGCCCGTAACCGTAACCACGCTGCTCGTTTTGAGCGCGGTTTCAATGGCGGCGTTGACTGCCGCGATTGTGGTGAGCGGCTTTGTCTTGTTTAGGTCGTTGACATAGAGCTTGTTCTCCTCGTACACCATTACGCCTGCCACCTCAATAAATCCGGTGTTGGCGCCGTTTTGGTAGCTTACGCCGCTTTTGCCGTTCTGCTTTGCCCACACTGCCGTTGCGCCGGAAGGAATTACAGTGAGGTTGTCGTTCGTGCCGATAGCGTAATCCGCGCCCGTGCCGGTTTTTTCGATAAACACGCCGTTGGTGCCTTCGGTAACGCCAAATCTGCCGCCTGAGCCATTCGCCGCAACAGTGCCGCCGTTTACCAGCACGGCGTTATTGTCTCCGTTCATGTAGATAACCGAGTTGTGGCCGCTGGTGCTCACCTTTCCGCCGGATATAATCGCGGTCTTATTCTCGTTTAGAAACCAGATTGCGCTTCCGGTATTTGAGGTGATTGTGCCGCCGGTTATCTCCAGCGTAGTGGCGTCGTCACCGCTGAGCACAATCGCGCTTCCGTTGATACTGTTGGCGGCGATTACGGCGTCTCCGCTAACGACCATGTCCGTGACTGCCCGGATAGCGTCACCATCGAACCCGTTTTAGACTACGCTCGCGCCTGCGACTTCAAAAACACCGTCGCCATCGTCGCCGTCAGCGACAATGATAGCGCTGCTGCTGACGCTTCCGCTTACGTTGGCTTGCCATACTACTTTCTGGCCTGCGGGAATGTACAAGTAAAATCCTTCCGTCACGCCCCATAAATCGCCCGTAACCGTAACCACGCTGCTCGTTTCGAGCGCGGTTTCAATAGCGGTGTTGACTTCCGCGACTGTGGTGAGCAGGGTTGTCTTGTTTGGGTCGTTGACGTGAATACCATAGGTGATGTAAGCCGCCGCCGCTATTTTCAGCGGAACGCTGATGTTTTCCTCCGCGCCCTCCACCACAACGTAAATATCCTTCGCTCCCGCCGAAAGGGTTACGGCTTTGCCGCTCACCGCGCCTGAAACCGAACCGAATGACTGATTAGCGGCTTTGACTACCGTGCTTGTCGGGGCGGGCGCGTCCTTTTCAACGACGAGATAGTACGCCGTACCCGCTTTGTTGGTGGTAAAGCCGATGGTCGCCTCTGTGTCGCTTGTGCGGCTGACAGTTCCCGCTGTGAGTGTGGGCGCGATGGCTCTGAACACAGGCAGGGAATTACCCTCGTCAATCTTCCAAACATTATCAAAATTCCACGCCGCGCTATTCCAGTTTCCCGCTGTTGTGTAGAACGCCGCCGTTTTTAGAATGGCAAGAGTTTTGCCCGTGCCGTTTATGGTGGCGTCGTCGCTTTTTGTTCCGCTATTCACCGACATATCGCTGTTGGCGTAGTTGTTTTGGTAAGTGCCGCCGCTATTCTGCCCCGCTATGCGGTTAATTGCGCTGCCTGTTGTGGTTATGCTGCTGTTTGCCGCCACGCTGTTTTTCACGGTAGAGGCATCATTCCTGCCAAGTATGCCGCCGACACTGCCGCTTCCGCTCACGCTGCCCGTGGCGTAGCAGTACACAATCGAACTGCCGCCTTCCATTCGTCCGGAGATTCCTCCAGCACCTGCTCCGTTGGTGGAAATATCGCAAAGGGAATAGCAGTTTTCAACCCGGCTGCCGCCTGTTGCGTTACCGACGATTCCGCCGACGTAAGCGTCGTCCGCTGACGGTCTGGTAACGGTAATTGTTCCGGTGGAATAACAGCCCGTGATGACGGTGCTGCTTTCAAGCCGCCCGGCAATTGCGCCTGTTTGCTGACTTACGGAAGTTATGTTTACTCCTGTCACGCCGAGATTTTTGATGGTCGCTCCCGCAACCTTGCCGAATAAGCTGAAGAAATGTGTGTTGGCGGACGTATTATTAATGGACAGACCGGAGATTGTATGCCCGTCTCCGTCAAAGTTCCCCTTAAAGGCGTCCCTGTTCTAGTTGCCGTCCACGCCCTCCTTGCCGATGGGCAGCCAGCCCGCCGCTCCCCACTTGGCGTAACCCGCGCCGCCGTCTGCAAGGTACGGGGCGAGGTCTATGTCGTTT
>BNWW01000171.1 GCA_025999115.1 Bacteroidia bacterium | reverse complement strand
GCGTATCATGGGTTCCGAAGGTTGGAATTATTCTGTCAACGGAGTCTATAATCCGCAAAAAAGCAAAGACATTCTTTTCAAAATATTGGAGTTCTGTCAAGCGGAAAATATTCAAGTGATTTGGGGCGAATGGGGACACACCAGCGGAAATACCATCAATGAGGCATGGTTGGGTCGCTCCCTCGATTTTCTGGAATATCTGACCACGAACTATCCTTGTGTCAAATATTTTACGATGGTCAACGAGCCGAATGGCGAATGGTCGTCCACCGCAGGCAGTTATGAGTTGTGGCGGCAACTCATCATCAAAACTACCCAATCCATGGAGAAAAGAGGCTTGATGGAAAAAGTGCAGTTGCTGGCTCCGGATGTTACTATCTCTCGCAATGCGTTTACGGGAGTATCGCCGGTTACGCACACCTTTATCAGCAATGCAAGCAATCAAATGGCTCGCGTTATCGGAGTGTACGACCTGCATTTATATCCCGGCAACGACCAAGTGGAAAACGACAAATTTTATAAATCGGTGCTTGCTTATAAAAAGTTGCTTCCGAAAAATAAAGATGCAATAATAAGCGAGATAGGATTTTCTTATTTCCCCGATTCGCCCAAAGGACAATTAGCCGCCGAATTGTTGGCAGCCGACCCGCACGCCGACACCGGCTCTTCGATGCTGGTCTATGAATCCATTTACGGCATTGACATGTCTGCCGCCCTGATTCAACTGATGATGGCGGGATATAAAGGCGCACTCGTTTGGCGATTGGACGATGCCATGTACATGAATGTGGCCGGAACAACAGTCAAAGCCAATCGTTGGGGCTTTTGGAATAGTCTGGGCAAAGAAGCCTTTGACAGCGCCGATGACGAAAATCTGCGCCCCTGGTTTTTTACCACTTCGTTGCTTTCGCGAAATTTTCCGCAAGGCGCTACGATTCTGGGTGTAACGATTCCTAAAAAAGACGGATTGTATGCCGTCGCTTGTAAAAAAGACGGCAAATACACCATTGCACTTGTGAATACGGCTGCTCAAAATCAGTCGTTTACGCTGGCATTGCCGGGCGAAGGTTTTTCTGCTTCCTTGAAACAGTATAAATATGTGGCATTGGAACGGCGGAATTACATTGGAGAAAGAGATGAAAACGGATTTCCCAAACCATTTCAAACGGAAAATGTGGATTTGAGCAACGGAAAATCCTGTTCATTGGAAATGGAGGCAAGTTCATTCTTGCTTTTAACAAACATGGAATAAAAAACAAAACATGAAACACCGGTTTTTTATATTACTCGCTATCGGGTCTCTTATATTGCCGTTGCAAGCACAGGAAGCCTTGCTTTCGCCGTATTACATTTTCCCGCGCGAAGCCAATCAACAGATCGATTTGACAAAAGATTGGGAATTATCTTATTCGGACGATACGATAAAAACGGTTCAAGAAATTCAAGGCAACGATTGGTTTGTGGTCGAAAATCCAACCTCGGTGCAAATGGCCTTATACAAAGCAGGCAAATTGCCGAATCCGTATATCGGCATGAACTCGTTGCAATACGAACCGTATGAGCAAAAAGCATGGTATTACCGGAAATCGTTTTCACTGCCTTCGTCCGTTGATGCATCGAGCCTGATATTGTCTTTTGGCGGCATTGACTATTATGCCAAAATTTGGCTGAACGGCGAATTACTCGGCACGCACGAAGGGATGTATGGCGGTCCGATTATCGACATTACGGATAAAGTGAAAGAAAAAAACGAATTGGTGGTGCAAGTGCTTTCGGCCAACTATCAAAATCCGAATTACATGCCACGCCGTCCGGGAAAAGTGATAAAAACATGGTTTTTTACCGGCGATTCGGGCGTGGAACCGTTTTTCCATTTCGGTATGTGGCAAGGTGCACGCATTGACTTGTTGAATAAATACCACATCGAACGTCCGTTTTTATTTA
The DNA here is from genome assembly GCA_025999115.1 of Bacteroidia bacterium. Next base: position 582 of record BNWW01000171.1, on the reverse strand, counting down.
CCAAAGAAATCAAAGACAACAAAGCAATTTTAGCACTTCAATTGGAAATTTTTACGGATAAAAATTCCTTGGCTTATACCCTGCATCCTTGGGGAAACACATCTTTGACCACCTATCATTCGCCGCTACTTCCGAAAGTGCCGAAGAACATCCCGGTGGAAGAGGAAGTAAAAATCGTATTGGAATTATCGCAAGAAGGAAAAGTTTGCTTTCAAAAAGAATTTTCTCCGGCTGTAATAAAAGGTCGTTCGTGGTTGGAAGAAGAAATCGAAGTGCCGAATCCTACTCTTTGGTATCCGAATGGCATGGGCCAAGCCAATTTGTATCAAGCGACATTGAAATTATCCGTCAATAAAAAAGTGGTGGATGTTATAAGTTTTGATACGGGTATTCGGACGATAGAACAAGTTCGGAGCGCCGGGGTAAGAACGCAAGACCGGTGGGCGAATTGGCAATTTGTGATTAACGGCGAAAAACAGTTCCTCAAAGGAATGAACTGGATGCCGATAGATGCACTTTCGGATTTGAAACGGGAAAATTACGAATGGCTGATTGCCATGGCACACAATGCAGGCGTGCAAC
>BNWW01000170.1 GCA_025999115.1 Bacteroidia bacterium | reverse complement strand
TAAATTAACGTTCGCAAAGTTAGAAAAAATTTATGAGTTTCTCAATCATTTTTAATATTCGGTCTTTCCAAGCCGTAACCTTTGCGTTTGTCTTCGGCTTTGAGCAGCAACGCCACCACAATCGCCAATAAACCGAAACCGGCGAAAATCAATTCGGGCAGTGTATAATTGTAGGTGGCCGAACCGTCTAAATTTTTTCCGGTAATACAATAAGTGTTTAATATCCAGCCAATTAAATAAGGCACTCCCATCAATCCCCAATTTTGTACCCAGAATATCAAAGCGTAAGCCGTGCCGAGTTGGTGGTTGGGAATAATTTTCGGAACGCTCGGCCACATCGCCGACGGAACCAGCGAAAACGCGATTCCCAACACAATCATGACGGCTGCCGCAAACCACCAATAATTAAGCGCCGGCATCGCAAACAGCAAATGAACCAAAACCAAGAGGAAGGAACCGGTAATCATCAGCGTGGCGCCTTTCCCTTTTCGGTCGTAAAATATTCCGAATAAAGGAGTTAAAATCAAATTTCCGATAGGCAGCAAACTCGGCAACCAGCCGGCCATATCTTTTTCAACACCATATTTATTGATGGCCATCGAAGTGGCGAATTTGATGAACGGGAAAACGGCCGAATAAAACAGTACGCACAACAGCGCCACCAACCAGAAACCACGATTGCCGAGCAACGAGCCGAGGTCGCGGATTTTAAATTCTTCGTCTTGACTTTCCATCGGAAGTTCGCCCAATTGCCGGTCGAGTTTACTGTCCATAACATGGTAAACGAAATAAACTAAAAGTCCTATTCCCAATAAAATAAGTGCAAAGAGCAGCGGTGTGGAAAGTGAAAAATTGCGCGCCAGAATCGGACTCACTCCCAAGGCAAGAAACGTTCCCAAACGGGCGATACCAACCTGAACACCCATCGCCAAAGCCAATTCTTTCCCCTGAAACCACTTCACAATCACTTTGGAAACCGTAATCCCGGTGATTTCGCAACCCACACCAAAAATCGCAAAGCCGATACAAGCCACAGCCACTTGTGTGCGGATGCCCAAAATCATTCCCGCTTCGGGCGAAATGTATTGTATGGCGTAATATTTCAGGAAGGCGCCGATAATCATCAACGAGGCCGACAGCGTTCCCGTAAAGCGCACGCCCATTTTATCCAAAATAAGTCCGCCGAAAAACAGCATCAGCAGAAAGACGTTTATCCATCCGTAGGCGCTGTTGAAAAGTCCAAATTCCTGTGCCGACCACAAATTCGGTTCCGCACCCAGACTGTCCATCAGCGGCGCCATAGCATCCGTGAGGAAATATCCCCACATCATTGTAAATGAAACGATTAGCAGGGCTGCCCAACGTGCGCCTGTCGAATCCCTTAGTGTTTGTTTAATTTTCTCCATCATAATAATAAATTGTATGTTTAATTTGTAATTGCTAATTTTTAATTCTGATTTGAAGCACATCCGCCACCACAAACGTGCTTCCGCCCACAAAGATAAAGTCTTTTTCGGTCGCATTTTGCTTTGCGGATAAAAAAGCCGCTTCGACCGTAGAATGAATTTCACCTTGCAATCCGAATTTTCGGGCTTGTTCGGCTAATAAATCCGCCTTTAAAGCCCTTGGAATAGAAGCGTTTGTAAAATAATATCGAGCGTTTTTCGGCAGCAAAGCCAAAACGGCCGAAATATCTTTATCATTGACCATTCCGAAAACAATATGCAGTTTTTCCAAATTTTCCGCTTCCAATTGGCGGACGATATACTCGATTCCACCGACATTATGCCCTGTGTCCAACACTATTTTCGGCCGGTTTTGGATGATTTGCCAACGACCCATCAAACCTGTGTTTTTAATCACGTGCCGGAAGCCTTTGTTAACCGCATCGTCCGGAATTGAGAATTGAGAAACAACGTTCGCCATTAGGCAATTGAGAATTGAGAGGGAGCAAAGTACGGTGGCGGCGTTTTTTTCTTGGGCGTAGCCGCCGAGTTCGCCGATTAATTGGGGATATTTTTTAGTTTCAAATTGCCAATGGCCTGTGGGTAAAAGTTCGGCTACCGATATTGGGTTTTCATCTTCGGCAAAAACCATAAGGCCCTCGTTCGACGTAGGCTCCATCCTACGTCGCGCCGAAACAAACACCTCCCTCACTTCCCCTTCCGCCTCACCGATTACCACCGGAACATTCGGTTTAATAATCCCCGCTTTTTCTTTCGCAATAGCGGTTAGCGTATCTCCCAACAAATTTGTATGATCGAAACTGATATTCGTAATAATACTCAAAACCGGCGTAATAATATTGGTGCAATCCAACTGTCCGCCCAAACCGGCTTCAATCACGGCCACATCCACTTCTTGTTCGGCAAAATATTGAAAAGCCATTCCGGTAGTCAACTCAAAAAACGAAGGTTGAATCGATTCGAAAAACGCACGATGTTTCGCCGTAAAATCAATCACAAACCGTTTGGAAGCCGGTTGTCCGTTTACTTTTATCCGTTCGCGAAAATCAAGCAGATGCGGCGA
>BNWW01000169.1 GCA_025999115.1 Bacteroidia bacterium | reverse complement strand
AGCCGATATTATTCCAATTGTTTTGACATCGGAAGGCAGCGATATTGTTAAAACACGGATGTCAAAACTTAAAATCCCTCATGCTTATTATGGAGTCAAAGACAAATATTCCCGGTTGGAACATATTTTGCAAACCTTGCAAATTCAACGCAATGAAGTGGCTTATATAGGCGATGATATTAATGATATTACCAATTTATCATCTGTTGCTTGGGGGATTGCTCCGGCAAATGCTACATCGTTTGTTAAATCCATTGCCGATTTGAATTTGAATAATGATGGAGGCGATATGGCTATTCGAGAGACTATTGAATTTCTTATTAAATACAATCATAAATACAATTCATGATGAAAAAAGCTAACATAATTGCCGAAATCGGATGTAACCACAAAGGCGATATGGCTATCGCTAAGGAAATGATTAAAATTGCAAAAATATTTTGTAATGCAGATGTTGTAAAATTTCAAAAAAGAAATAACAAAGAATTACTTACAGAAGAACAGTATAATGCGCCTCATCCTAATCCGATAAATGCTTATGGTAATACGTATGGAGAGCATCGAGAATATTTGGAATTTAATATAGAGCAACACGCAATGTTAAAAGCGTATTGTGAAGAATTAGGTATAATATATTCAACATCGGTTTGGGATTTAACCTCAGCAAAAGAAATTACGACTTTAAATCCTGTTTTAATAAAAATACCTTCGGCTTGTAATAATCATTATGAAATGTTAGATTATTTGTGTAATAATTATACAGGCGAAATTCATATTTCTACGGGTATGAGTACTCACGAAGAAATAGAAACATTGGTGCATTTTTTTGAGCAACATAACCGTGATCAAGATGTCGTTTTGTATGCTTGTACTTCTGGATATCCAGTTCCATTTGAAGATGTCGCTTTATTGGAAATCCAATCATTGAAAGAAAAATATGAAACAAGAGTAAAAGAAATCGGTTTTTCAGGTCATCACAAAGGTATTGCGGTCGATGTGGCAGCTTATACATTGGGTGCGGTTTGGATTGAAAGGCATTTTACGCTTGATAGAACATGGAAAGGAACCGACCATGCGGCATCGTTAGAGCCTGATGGATTGCGAAGACTTAAAAGAGATTTGGATAGTGTTTATAAGGCATTGAAAATAAAATCGGAAGAAATTTTGCCGATAGAACAAGTACAGCGTGATAAACTCAAATACAAAAAGCGTTTATGATCAATTTAAATATAGCCCATTTAGCAAGTTTTGATGGGAATATAGGCGATAATGCCAATATCTCAGGTATGAGAAGTATGTTAAATCAAGATTTACCATACGATATTCATTTCAATAATATTGAAATACGACAATTTTATAAGATTCAAAATAAACGGAAATTTGACCAATCTTTTGTAGATGAAGTCAATCAAAGTGATTTATTGATTATAGGTGGTGGAAATTATTTTGAATTATGGTTGGAAGTTTCGGTAACTGGAACAACTATTGATATAACGAATGAAATATTCGCAAAAATAAAAATTCCAGTTGTTTTTTATGGATTAGGTATAGACCCTGAAAAAGGATATTCCAATCATACGCTTGCCAAATTCAAGCATTTTTTAGATTTTCTTTTTACAAGAAAAAATGTTTTGGTTTCGGTAAGAAACGACGGTTCTTGGGATGATTGTAAAAAGCTATTAGGAACAAAATATGCAGAGCAGATTTATAAAATACCTGATGGGGGATTTTATGTTGGTATTCAAACCTCATTTCATCCAGAAATAGTTAATGGTCAAATCAATATCGGCTTGAATATTGCAGGAGATATGATGAATGTACGTTTTCCTCAAGTTAATGAATTTATTTCGGCTGATGATTATATAGAAAAATTAAGTGAGGTAATAGAAATATGTGTTGTCAAATGGAATGCTAATTTCGTTTTACTGCCCCATATTTACAAAGACTATGAGGCAATATCGCAGTTGCTATCCCAACTGAAAGATGTTACTTTGCGTAATAATATCGCTGTAGCCCCCTATATACACGGATTGGGTCAGGAAAAATATTTCTTTGATTTATACAAACAATTTTCTTTGGTTATGGGAAATCGATTTCACACAAACGTATGTGGCATCGGGCTTGGAATTCCAACGATTGGATTGTCGAATTATCCGAAAATAACTAAATTGTATAAAGAACTTGATTTGTTGGATAGAGTAATCGATGTTAGAAAAAATAATTTTGACACAATTTTGATCAATTGTATTGAAGACAGTTTGAATGAGCAAGATAACATCCTCGCATTATACACAACTATTCGGAATAATCTACGGAAAGATACTGAAAAATTTCATTTAAAAATTCATAATCTTTTAGTTAAGTAAGATTATTATGGAAAAGTTTAAAATCTGCTTGTATGCTCGTTCAGGCAATACAAAAAAATACGCATTGATAGGGCAGGAATTAGAAAAACGCGGTTATAGTGTTTTATATCTTGTCCAAAATATTTTTGAAAAAAAAGTATTAATAGATAGAGGTTGTTGTAATATTTTATGTATATCGCAATTTATTAAACAAAATTGGACA
>BNWW01000168.1 GCA_025999115.1 Bacteroidia bacterium | reverse complement strand
AAGAAATAGGATCAGAATCATAAAATGGGAAAACATGAAAGATATAGAGCTATTCAACGACCATTTTCAAAATTATAAGTCTTATGGCATACCCAAGGCGCAACTTATAATTGCTGATATTCCATACAATTTGGGGAATAATGCGTATGCTTCAAATCCGTCTTGGTATGAGGGGGGTGATAATTTCAATGGTGAAAGTAAATTGGCTGGTAAAGAATTTTTCGACACCGACAAAGATTTTCGTATATCGGAGTTTTTGCACTTTTGTACAAAAATGCTTCGACCCGAACCAAAGGAAACGGGAAAATCCCCTTGTATGATTGTTTTTTGTGAATTTGAGCAGCAATTTGAATTAATACAGAAAGCAAAAGAATATGGACTTAACAAATATATTAATCTTGTATTTAGAAAGAACTTTTCGGCGCAAGTTCTTAAAGCTAATATGCGAATCGTCGGAAACTGTGAATATGGTGTATTGCTGTATCGTGATAAATTGCCCAAATTTAACAACAATGGGCGTATGGTATTCAATTGCTTAGATTTTCAGCGTGATACAAAAACACCTAAAATCCATCCAACACAAAAGCCCATAAAGCTATTGGAACATTTGATTGAAATATTCACAGACAAAAATGAAGTTGTGATTGACCCATGTGCCGGAAGTGGTTCAACTCTATTGGCAGCCGCAAATTGTGGTCGCAAGGCTTATGGTTTTGAAATAAAAAAGGATTTTTATAAAGAAGCAAAATCCAAGGTATTAACGAGCGTAACAAAACGTTTATTTTAACATAACATTTTAAATATAAAAATAATGAGAACAATTAAATTTAGAGGGAAAACAGCAAATGGAGAGTGGGTTACTGGGAATTTGATCATCAACTCGAACATGGGAGTGTACAAATGCGGTATCACAAACAATGGTATGATGCCGATTTATTCAACATACAAAAAAGTAGATGTAGAAACTGTCGGGCAATTCACCGGATTACTGGATATAAACGGAAAAGAAATCTATGAAGGGGATATATTGGAATATAAACTTGAAGATAAACATAGAATTGCATTTATTGAATATTCTAACATTATTGGAAGATTTTTAGGGAGAACAAAAGAATATCAGAATGTTCTTAATTCTACTTATTGGAATAAAAGTAAAGTCATCGGCAATATACACGACAATCCCGAATTATTAGACGAACTAATTAAAATTTTGTATAAAAAATCTACTTTGATTAGTATGAAGAGAGATTTAGAAGATGGCTTTTGCGAATTCTGTAACGGAACCGGAGAAGTAACTTGTTCTGAAATTCACGAATGCGAAGATACCGAATGCGATTTAGTAGGTGGGTGTTTTAATCTTAAATGTAAATTTTGTCAATAAAATGGGAAAGTGTATTTATTCGCCGAAAGGCAAAGCGGGAGAATACGCAAAATATGCGTGTAACTTTTATGTTGGTTGTAGCAATGGCTGTACCTATTGCTATCTGAAAAAGGGAGTATTAGCTCATACGCTTGGTGGTGACACGCCGACACTTAAAAAGTGCTTCAAAAACGAGAATCATGCGCTTGAAATTTTTGAAAAAGAATTGGAAGCAAATTTGCCGGAGTTGCAAAAACATGGACTGTTTTTCAGCTTTACAACCGACCCTATGCTTCCTGAAATGAATAGGAAGAATAGAGAGCATATTACAATAAAAGCATTAGCAATTGCGTGTTATTATAAATGTCCGGTTAAAATACTCACGAAAAGAGCAGACATATTACATAAATTTATTAATCCTGAGTTTGAGGAATTGCGTTTTGTTATTGATAAATATCGACCGCTAATCGCAATTGGTTTCACTCTTACCGGACATGATGAACTTGAACCCAATGCAAGCACAAATGCGGAACGAATCGAATCCATGCGAAAATTGCACAATGCTGGTTTCAAAACGTTTGCAAGCATTGAACCCGTCATTGATTTTGAAAGCAGCAAAAAAATGATTGACGAATGTTTTCTATTTTGCGATTTATTCAAAATCGGTCTTGAAAGTGGCAAAAAATATAGCACAAAAGACGTAAAAGAATTTGTTGAATGGAATATATGCAGTCCTGTATTTTATGAAAATAAAATTAAATTTTATTTCAAAGCTAGCCTGCTAAAACAAGCCGGTATCAATCGTGAGGATTTACCTTCTAACTGCGTGAACAGGGATTATAATATATTCAATTCATAAAAATATGAAAGCATTAACAGTAAAGCAGCCTTGGGCGTATTTAATTTGCGCAGGAATTAAAGATGTCGAAAACAGGACGTGGAACACAAATTATCGAGGGCGTGTCTTGACTCATGCAAGCGCAAAACCAAACACCGAACCACTTGACATAGTATTTAGACAAGCACAACTTGATGAAATGTTAAAAATAAACACTGAATTTTATTGGTGTGGACATAAAGAATATGGTGCAAAATATTATAATTCGGCAATAATCGGTTCGGTTGAAATAGTCGATTGTGTGCAAAATCACCCGTCTATTTGGGCAGATAAAACTATAAATAAATCTCGCTGCCCAAACTGTGATTCACTTAAAATA
>BNWW01000167.1 GCA_025999115.1 Bacteroidia bacterium | reverse complement strand
AAACGACAAATCGACTGTCTTTTTATCTGTTGTTTGAACCGCTTTTCCGGCTATATCGAAAATTGCGACTGCGAGATTGGCTTCATCCGTTGTGTAAACCGATAATTGTTTTCCGGTTTGTTGAATATGAATGTCATTTTCGTTGGCCGGATGACCGGATATTCCGTTGAGGCCGCCCGAAAGGTTGGGAACTTCGTATTTTTGTTCTCCTGCCGGAATGGCGTAATAAAACGACACACTAAAATTATACAAGGGATAGGGTTGGTCGTAGATGATGTTTCCTGCATCATCTTTCGGTTCAAACGAGGGACGCAACGATAGATTTTCTTCGCCGGCTTTCCGGGTGTAAACATAATTTCCGTTGCCGTCTTTTTTATCGGGATCTTGATAGGTGAAAACGGCTTCGTAGTCATCGCTATCGCGCAAATTGCCGTGTCCGCGAGTGTTGACATTGGTTCCTGCGTAAGATATTTCGATTTTGCTTGTCAGGTTTTGGGTGCAAGTCAGAATCACACAATCGCCCGAAACGCTGACATTGGAAATCGTTTGTTTCGCGTTGTTGTTATAGACTTCAAAACCGTAATCGGTGGCTTTCGCCAAAGTTTTTTCGTCTAAAACCAAAGGCAATTTCGGAACTAAAAACTTGATAATTACTTTTTTTGCATCGGTGTTATCGCGTGAAAGTTCGAGCGGTTGCAACGGTTTGAAATCCTGTCCCAAAACCTTGGTTTTGTAATAGACTTTGCCGAGCATTTCGCCGTACCAGCGATAACCGTTGGCGTCGAGATGTCCGCCCACATCGGTCATCGGATACACCGGGCCGGCGCAAATAATATCGTTGTATTCGTTGGAGGCTTCCAATTGCGCCATACCGATGGACAATTCACGTCCTTTGCTGTATTGCACGCCGACTTGATAAGTATAAAAAACAGGCGCAACCGTCTGATTGTAAACGCTTTTTACATCGTTTTGCATATCGTTTTTGAGCGTAATCAGATACGATTTGTAGGTGTTTTTATCGGCGGTAGGCGTTGAACCGGCCGTCAAGCCGCTGCCGTATCCTTGATAATTCCATTCACCTTGCAGCCAAAACAATGCGGGACAAGTGATTGTACTGTTGGAACGGCGAGTGATTTTATAAGCCGATTGGATGGTATTGGTATAATCGTCGTACAAATTGCTGACTTCCGATTCTTTCATCAAATCTTCAATCGGTTTGCCGCTTGTGCCGGCCGATGTAGCGATGATATTCGGATGTAATCCTTTCTTTTGTATGTGATTAGCAGCTCCCAATAAAGGAGATTCGATAATGTCGCCGGCGTTTTTAGCCGGTTTTCCCGCCAATGGATTTAATGTTTTCAAATCGGAATTACCGTAATTAATCCAAACTTGACTGCCGATCATGTAATTGCCCGGCGCATTTTCGGACGAAAGCGTAATGTGCGATTCGTGGCCGGTGGAAAGACTTTGTCCGTACATGATGAGATGCGTGTAATCTTTCGATTCGCCTTCGTAAACCGGTTCGGCGGGAACTTCCACCGCTCCGATGGCGCATTTGTTGTTGAGAAACGAACGCACATTGCCCAATTGGTCAGTTGTTACGTTGAAATCTTTTAAATATTGAGCGTTTCCGTAATTCAAAACATCCGAATCAAATTCCAGCGGAATGCTGTTTTGCGAAGCGATGTATTCATCTTTTTTAGCAGATAAGCCGGACAAGCCGCCGAGCTGATAACCGATTTTGTTTACCGAACCCGGCACTTGCACGTAAGTCCCGTTATTGTCGAGAATAAAACCGATATACGAATGGTTGATAAAGAAATCTTCGCCGTCAATGGCGTCGAAACGGTTAGAAATGTCGCTTCCTTGATTCGGATGTTGCGCTGCAATATTCGATTCGATAATGCAGTTTGAAATCCGTTTAATCAGGTTTTTGCAACTTGTATCGTCGTTGCCGTTCGAGAAAAAGCGGAATCCGGCTCCATGTCCGGCATTTCCTCCCGTATAACTGTCTGTAATGGTGCAATTTACCAAATCCAGCGTACTTCCTTGCCTGGCCGAATCGAAGAAAAAAGCGCCGCCATTGTTTACGGAAGTCGTTCCGTTTTTATATGCCGTTGTATTAATGATTGCCAAATGAATATTGTTGCCGGCAGTGGTGTTGTACATGGTCAAAGCTGCGCCGCCTCGATTGACGGCTTCATTGTTTGCAATCAAACAGCCTTCGATGCGAACATTGGATACCAAATTCGCCGCTTGATTGGTTTCGCGCAAATAAATGGCCGTTCCATCCAAAACGGTTTTGTTATTTCGAAAAAAACTGTTTTTGAGGATGAGATTTTGCACGTTGGAAATATACACGCCTGCGCCGGACGAATTGGCCACTGCGCTTAAATCAATGTTTTCAAACGTACAGCCGGTGATGGAATCCGTTCCGCCTTCGAGGTAGATACCGCCACCGAAACGTACCGAATTGTTGCGGAAAGTACAGTTTTTTACCGAGGCGTTGTTGCCGTTGTTGATATACAAAATGCCGTTACCATTGTTTGTATTGCCTGTATTGGCTTCAAAAATACAATTTTCAAATTTTGTATTTGAATTAGTTACCGCAACCGCCATTCCGTTTGGTAAAC
>BNWW01000166.1 GCA_025999115.1 Bacteroidia bacterium | reverse complement strand
TACTAATCTTGCAAGATAAAGTCAAAATAAGCAGGGCACGCCTTGCCCCTACCTCAGGGGCAGCGGTACCACCACATTGTCGTAGTCCCCTACATCCACGATAAAGGCGCCGTCGTCAGGCTCGCCGGGAATCACCAGCCGCCCTTCGTTTTGAAGCACAATATCGTATCCGCTGTTGCGAAGCCGCCACGCCAACTGTTCTTCCCAAGTCCCGTGTTCGCCCAGCGCGCCCGCTATCTGCTCGCGCACCGTTTCTTCCCATGTACCGTAATAATATCCCCGTGCACCGGAAATAACCCCCACGGTGAGCCGGTTGCGAAAATGCTCAATACCGGCGGGGCCGAAAGTGCAAAAAACACCCATAATGGAATCGCCCGCCCACGTTACCCGTCCCTGCCGGTTGCCGAACAGAACGGTAGCCGGGACGGCACCCCTGGCGCCGTCGTGCATCCGGTAAGTTGACGACATGCCCGAAATGGCTCCGGATGCGCTGCTTATATTCGCTACGCCTTCCACATCCCGAATCAAAAAGGTAAACTCCCGGAGCACGTTCTGCGGATAAAAATGCAGGTACTGCGTTTGTCCGGGAACGGGCAGGACGGTAAAGAGGTCTTCGTTGCGCACCGTAAAGAAGTTGTAGGGATAAGGCTCGGTAACGGTATTTTCCTCCGTTTCGCCCGCTGCCGCCCGGTTGGATGCGCTGTTCGGCCCGTAAGCATTGTACAAGCCGGTGGCCGGGGCGCTGTATGCCTCAAACAAATCCAAATCGTTTTCGTTGCGGAAATGAATATAATCGTTGCCGTAATAATCGTAACAGAGCGGGATATAGGGAGTGTTTCCGGATATATTCATCCGTCCGCCATCCACAGGCAGGTTGGCGCGTTTATACTGCCTGCTGTTGGCGGCAAACAGGTGGGCTGTCATTCCCTGCTGCGGCTTGTCCGCAGGGTTGATGCCGTCCCAATGGATGATGACCTCGACGGCAGTCACATCCCCACAGGGATCGTCGGCGCTCAACTCGCGGTTTTCGCAGGAGCAGAGCAATAACAGGAGGAAATGAAGAGTGAAGAGTGATAAGTAAAGAGTGATTCTGCCCCCATCACTCTTTTCCTGCATCCCGTTAGGGATGCTACTGGGCAACACAATGGTTGCATCCCTACGGGATGCGGAGGCGAGGGTGGTCTGATTTTCTACCGAGCGATCCATCCCTAAGGGGATGGGAGCTGAAGCTGCTCTCCTCTCCAAAGGAGAAGGGCTGTGGGTGAGGTGATATGTATTAATTTTTAATTTAATTTTTTACAAAGAGAGTATTTAAGGTATTTATTAAAATTTAATTTTTTACGAAAATGAAAAAAAATCTTTTTTTCCTGAGTATGCTTGCAATTGCATTGATAACAGGCAGTTGCAGCAATGACCTCGACGAAGGTCAAAGGCCGGCCGCCAACGACGGCAGTCATGCAATCACGTTCAATACCTGGGCCAACAAACAGCTCCGGGCGGCGGCTACCAAAGCCGACGATGTTAGGGATTTTGCCGTGCTGGCAACGGATACCACCACGGGGGCGATAGACCTGGTGCTTATCGACGGCGCTCTGGTACAGGGCGACAATGCGTCAGGCTGGACTTACTCTCCTCCTGCCTTCTGGCCGGAAACAGCTGCGGTTAATTTCTTTGCTTTCTCTCCGACAGCGGCGCCGGGCGTTAGCGGCGGTGCAACAGCATTGACGGGTCAAGACGATATGACTCCCGGTGAGCCAAGCATCGAGTACGAGTTGCCCACTACGCTTACCGATCAGAGAGACCTGCTGGTGTCCCGTCATTCCGGCACTTATGCCGCAGAAGGCGCGAGCGGGGTTACCTTGAATTTCCGTCATGCCCTTTCGCGCGTCCTGTTTGAGGTCAAGAGCGAAAGTTCGATGGATTTTATCGTGTCGAGCATCAAGTTGAAAAACGTGAAGGGCAAAGCTACGCTGGATTTGAACAAGGTGCCCAAGGATGCCACAGCGTTTCCTTACCCGGCCGACAATGCTACCATCGCTTCGGACGGCTACCAGGTGCATTGGGTAGATGACGGCACAACCGTCGTTGACCTGGAGGCAAATTTGACAACTACTGCTGTTGCCGGTGACGGCAAGTGGCACTATATTGTCGACGATGCCGATGCGCTTTACGTCATTCCGCAGGAAAACAGCGAAATTTCGAGTTTGCCGAAAACCACCGATATAACAAGCGATCCTTCTCTCGCTCCTCTCACCCAGTTTTATATCGAGATTACCTATAAGGAAAACGGCGCCGGCGCGGTAGACAAGATTTTTGCCGTTCCTGTTCCGGCCATTGTGGGCGATGCGTATGCTTCTTCCATTGCCTTTGAAATGGAACGCCAATATACCTTCCGGTTTGAACTGTTTGGTAACAAACCTATTCAGTTTAAGGGTGTTACGGTAAGCGATTACGATAAAGTTACGCAGGAAGAGCCGCTTCATTTGTACTGGGCGGGTTCGAACATCTATTATGACTCTGCGCTTGGTCACCTGACGTTTGCCGACAGCAACGATAAGAGCAAAGAGGAATATCAGGGGGTTTATTTCAAGTGGGGCAGCCTTACAGGTATCTCGCCCTCAGGTTCATATATCCAAGGCGCTACGGTGACTTATCCGATGGGAGGCGAAGCTGTTACTACCGCTTCTCCGGCTTTTGTCGATATTC
>BNWW01000165.1 GCA_025999115.1 Bacteroidia bacterium | reverse complement strand
TTTTCGGGTAAATGTCTGTTTAATTTGGGATTATCATTAAAACGGTAACCATAACCGGGGCGACTGACGATGAACGAAGCCTTGTCGCCTAATTTTTTCCGCAAGCGCCCGATATGCACGTCGATGGTGCGGGCGGTAATGTAAGGCGCATCTTTCCAGAGATTATCGATAATATCTTCCCGTTCAAAAATCCGGTCGGGATGGGAAGCCAAAAGTGTAATAATATCAAATTCGGTACGGGTCAGCGGAACAATTTCATTGCCGATCTTCAATTCTTTGGCATCGGAATTGATAACCAAATCGTCGAAAACGAGCCGGTTTTTGGATTCCGGAACAGGTTCGGCGCTTTTTTGCGTGAGTTCCGAACGTTTGATCAAAGCTCTTACCCGGGCAATTACTTCTTTGATTGAAAACGGTTTAGCGATATAATCGTCAGCGCCGACCGAAAACCCTGTCAGCATATCGTTTTCGGTATCTTTCGCCGTGAGGAAGACGATCGGGACAGGATTTTTCTCTTTCCGAAGCGTTTCGGCCATTTTGTAACCCGACATACCGCCCATCATCACATCCAACAAAATCAGCGAATGTTGGGGTGTTAATTTTCGCAGGGCGTCTTCGGCCGAGTAGGCGCATTCCACAATATATCCTTCGTTGGAAAGATTAAATTCCAAGATTTCGCAAATGCTTTTATTATCATCTACTACCAAAATTTTTTCGGGCATATTGTTTTTTCTGCAAAGGTAAAATATTTTTTGTTTTCACCGGAATTAATTGTTAAATCCCCAACTTTCGCCGCAAAACCTTAATTTGCGTATCCCACAAATGGGTTGCATCTTCAATTTCGTCGGATTCGGCAAAATCAATAACCTCCAATGTTAAATTGCCTGTCAATTCGGCATGATGCAAACGAAACTCAAAATAAATATCGGATTCTTCGTCCAACCAACGGAAACGGATGTATATCAGGGGATTCACGCCGATTAATTCGGCTTTGGAACTATGGCCTTGCCACTTGAAAAGAAATTGATTTTCTTGTTGCGACACATGATCGGCAAACCACTCCGACAAGCCACCGACTGTACTTAAACAATTCCACAAACTGTTTTTTGATATACGGCTAAAAACGTATTCGATTGAGAATTTTTCTTTCGTCACCCCTTTATTTCAATTTTGAGGCGCAAGATACGAAAAAAAATCGAATCCGGCAAATGTTAATAGCGAAAACTGCTTCCGCCAACAAATTCCCTCAATAAAGAAGTGGAAGGCAATAACTTCGTATCGATCGGATTAAAATGTTGCAAAAGTTTCAACAATCGTTGCGCTTCGGCAGATTCAGCATCTTCCGGAACAATTTCCTGCAAAACCGGTTCGGCAATTTTCCGCAAGGCCGCCAATTCATACACCATCGCCGAATTAAACAGCACATCGGCGTTTTCCTGATAAGGAAAGATCCACAGGTCTTCGCCTGCCCGTACCGACGACCAACGAGCGATCGTTCCTTTGGCCGAATAGCCTCGAAATTGATGATCGCGCACCATCCGCCGAATCAAGCGGTTATCCGAACTCGAAATCCAATTATGATTGTCCAACGAGATGGATGTGAGCGCCGAAACATAAACTTTATAGACCTGTTCCGACGAAATTTCAGGAATCAACCGAGGATTCAACCCGTGAATACCTTCCATTATTAACACCGAACGTTCGTCTAACCGGATGGTATTTCCTTTATACAAGCGACGTCCCAATTGGAAATTGTAAGTCGGCAAAGCTACGTCTTCTCCGTTTAAAATCTTTTTCAAATCCGCATTAAATAACTCCAAATCAATGGTATACAACGATTCATAATCGTATTCGCCGTTTTCATCCAAAGGCGTATCTTCCCGGTTGATGTAATAATCATCCAATGAAATAGCAATCGGATGCAACAGATTGGCCGACAATTGGGTTTGCAAACGTTTACAAAAAGTGGTCTTTCCAGAAGACGATGGGCCGGCTATCAACACAATGCGCACGCCCGAATCGAATTTGAGAGCAATCTCATCAGCGATTTTCCCGATTTTCCGTTCTTGCAAGACTTCCGCAAGTTGCACTACCTCTGCTATTTCTGCAGCTTGAATTTTTTGGTTGAGTTCGCCCACATTCGACAAATTCAACGCTTTTTGGAGTTGCAACCATTCGCGGAAAACCAACGACAATTTAGCTTGATTCACATAGGGTTCCAATTCGGACGGCCGGTTTTTATTCGGAATGCGCAAGAGTAATCCCGTATGGTTATATAATTCAATATCAAATAAATAAACACTTTTTGTAGAAGGTAATAAACGAGAATAAAACGAATCGACATACTCATTCAAAGTATAATACTTACTGACGGTTTCGCCGGAAGTTTCCAAAAGTAACGCCTTGTCGTCTCTATCGTTGCCTCGAAAAAGTTCGATCACTTTATTCGTCGCATCTTCATGTTCCACAAACGGATAATCGGCGTCGATAATCGCTTGCATTTGTCGTTTAATAGCAATTAAATCGTTGTGATTCAATTCCCTTCCGATTTCAATTTCACAATAATAACCCCTCGAAAGGGCGTGTTCTATATACAACCGGCCGGAGGGATACAAGTCGTGAACGGCTTTGGCCAACACAAAACACAACGAATGGACATATACCTCCATCTCTGCCTGATTCAATCTTTCTTCCATTAATTATCTAAATTCTATGTTAAAAACAATTAAACTTATTGACAAAAGTATAAAATTTATCTTATTTTTTAACGATTTTGAAAGAAAAGTATTACTTTTGTGCGCCAAAAAATATAGTTGGCAAT
>BNWW01000164.1 GCA_025999115.1 Bacteroidia bacterium | reverse complement strand
ATTCAACAATGTTGTTGTTTATTTCAACATTTATAAGTCCTCCATTTGCCAACAATAATATAATTTTGTTTCCGAATTAAAACAAATAATATCGTGAGAAAAAAGAGCGTACTTTTATTTTTATTATTGATAATTTGGAATGTCAGTGAAAGCAGGCCGGAAACGGCGGTGCTAAATGCTATATCAGACAATTTAATAATAAAAAACGAAACGGTTACCGTTTCTTCTTATACGGATAAGGCTATTATCATGCAAGGAAAATCCGAATTGTATTTGCGTTCGGAAACGAGTCCGTTGATTAATTCAACGATAGATTTACAATCGGTTGATTCGTGGGTGTACTTTGAAAATATCAAACCGTCTGTTGTTATATCCTTATATTTAGCGTGCATAACAATCAACGGGGAAAACGCTGTAAATAAAAACAATGTCCGGGTAAGTAAATATAAATATGGTACGGTTGTAATTCCTCATTCATCCACATTTCAACCGTTAACAATATATACTGAATCTAACTTTGGCGGAAATTCTAAAGCTTTAACACCTGCCCGGTATACTTCCCTTGCTGAATTTGATCGTAAAACCGCCTCTTTTCAACTAAGAAAAGGATATATGGCAACTTTTGCAACAGATGCGGACGGCGGAGGTTACAGTCGTGTTTTCATAGCAGACAAAGCCGATTTGGAAGTTCCTGTTATGCCGGAATGGTTGTCCGGAACAGTTTCATTTATCCGGGTAGTAAATTGGGAATGGGTAACTAAAAAAGGATGGGCGGGATATAATCCGAATGACCTGAAATTAGTTAATTGTACGTGGAGATATGACTGGTCGGCCGGAGGTCAATCCGAATCCGACATAGAATATGTTCCTATTAAACAGAATTCAGGCTGGCCGGGATGGAACGAGATTACAAATAAGGCAAATGTATCCCATGTACTTGGTTATAATGAGCCGGATCAGACGGATCAAGCTAATTTAACAGTTTCCCAGGCCTTGTCGGGATGGCCGGAATATATGAAAACGGGATTAAGGATTGGTTCTCCAGCCATGGCGAATCCATACAGCAGTTGGCTGTATAATTTCTTAGATAGTTGTGAAGCTAAAAATTACCGGGTGGATTATGTTGTTGTTCACTGTTATTGGGGCGGGAAAAGTCCGCAAAACTGGTATAATGACTTGAAATATATATATGATAGAACCAAACGCCCGTTGTGGATTACAGAATGGAATAACGGAGCAAACTGGACTAATGAATCGTGGCCGGACAACAGCAGGACTCCTAATGGCTTATTGCTTACGCAAGCTAATGCAGCAAAACAATTAAATGATTTGAAAGGCATATTACAGGTTTTGGATACGGCTTCTTTTATTGAACGTTATGCCATATACAATTGGGTTGAAGATGCGCGGGCGATTGTCCTTGCGGATACCTTAACTCCGGCAGGTAAATATTACGCAAGCAATAAATCGGATTACTTCTATGCCGGAAAGAATGAATATGTTCCGTCATTTAAATTCAATGTTCCGGCTTTGGCGTTGAAAGTAGACACTAAAACGGATTTACTGACACTAAATGTGATAGATTCTAATTCGGCATTTTATAACGGGTTCGTTTTAGAACGGAAAATAAATGAGGATAATTTTGAAGAGATTCTGGTTAACCGGGATCATACGGTTAAAAGTTATTCGGAAGCATTGAACGAAGACGCATGTTACCGGAAAAGCTACCGGATAAAAACCATATTGCCGGATGGCGCTATGACAGAATATTCCAATGAAGCAACTGTTGAACTGACATCAGGTGGAGATATTCAATATGGTAATCTGCTGTTGTCGAAGATGTCGGGAAATCAGGTGCTGATTAAAGATCCATACGATAAAGTGCCGGCTGTTGTTTTTGGAGCTCCAACCAATAATAATGCCGTTTATGTAAGCCCCAAGGGACGAAAGTTGGTTAAAGATGCTTTTGAACTGGATTTGACTCCGTGGAAAACAAGTTCTCCGGTTTTTAAGAAGGATGAGTCGGTTCCTTATCTGATTGCCAATTCGGGCAAATATAATTTTGGAGGATTACAGGCTGTAGCCAACCGGGTTATTGCCGGATCTACATGGACTAAAGTCGCATTTTCCACCGCTTTTGAAACAATACCCGTAGTATTTGTCGGTCAGGGTAATTCAAATGTTTCTTTTGCCACAGCTTTGCGTACACGCAATATAAGTAAAACAGGCTTTGAAGTGAAACTTCAAAAAGAAACACCGGAAACAGGCGCCGTTCTCAATGAAATGATTTCGTATTTTGCCATTGAAGAAGGACAGGGTGTTATTAATAACAAAAATGTTGTTGTTGGAAAGACCGGCAATGTAGGCGCTGCTTATAAAAAAATAACCTATGGAGACGGTATTTCTGCCGCAAATCCTCTTTTTATGGCGCAACTGCAAACCTGTAATGCGGATGATATGAATACTTTGCGTTGTATGTCTGTGGCCAAGGATTTTGCCAATGTACTCAGGAACAGGGAGAGTTCAACTGCTACGGAAACCGTAGGATGGCTATTGATGGATTTGAACAGTCAGGCCAGCGCCAATAAACAGGAAAAACTTTCTTCATTCCATATTTACCCGAATCCGGTTAAAGATAACATTTATTTTTCAGGGGAAAATGTGGATGGAATGAACGTAAATATAGTCAATATGCAAGGTGTAACAGTGAAAAATGCCGTTGTAAATAACTATATGATTCAAATGGAGGACCTTCCTGACGGTATTTATTTGTTGACTACCGGAAAAAATGAAAAACAGAAAATTGTGAAAATAAAATAATCT
>BNWW01000163.1 GCA_025999115.1 Bacteroidia bacterium | reverse complement strand
TCCGCCTCAAATACAAGCGAACGTGCGAACGATTCCGGGTATCATCACCCAACGCGGTTGTACGTATGCCGGTTGCAAAGGCGTGGTATTAGGACCTACGCGCGATATCATCAATATTACGCATGGCCCCATCGGTTGTGGTTTCTATTCGTGGCTTACCCGTCGCAATCAAACAAAGCCGGTGGATGATAATGATTCCAATTTTATTCCTTATTGCTTCTCTACCGACATGCAAGATTCAAACATCGTGTTTGGCGGGGAAGAAAAGCTCAAACAGGCGATTCGCGAAGCATACGAATTGTTTCATCCCAAAGCGATTGCCGTTTTCTCAACTTGTCCCGTCGGATTAATCGGAGATGACGTGCATCGCGTGGCTCGCCACATGACGGAAGAAATCGGGAACGGCATCAACATCTTCGGTTTTTCCTGCGAAGGCTATCGGGGCGTATCGCAATCTGCCGGTCATCACATCGCCAACAACGGTTTGTTTAAAAATTTGATTGGTCGCGACGATGAAGTAAGAGGGCAATTGAAATACCGCGTCAATCTTTTAGGGGAATACAATATCGGAGGCGATGCCTTTGAATTGGAACGGGTTTTTGAAAAATGCGGTATCAACCTCTTGGCTTCTTTCAGCGGCAACTCCACCGTACAGAAATTTGAAAATGCCCATACTGCCGATTTGAATATGGTGATGTGCCACCGCTCCATCAACTATGTAGCCGAGATGATGGAAACGGCTTTCGGTATTCCCTGGATAAAAGTACAGCCGATTGGCGCTCATTCCACCGCCAAGATGTTGCGTAAGATTGCACAATATTTCGGTGAGCAGGAATTGATAGACAAAGTGGAAGAAGTAATCGCCGAAGAGATGATTGAAGTACAAAAGGTGCTTGAACAAGCGCGTAAACGTACCGTTGGCAAATTGGCGATGCTCTTTGTAGGAGGCTCTCGTGCGCATCACTATCAGGATTTGTTTGAAGAATTAGGCATGACCACGATAGCCGCCGGTTATGAGTTCGGTCACCGCGACGATTACGAAGGTCGCTCGGTTATTCCAACCATTCAAATTGATGCCGACAGTCGCAACATCGAAGAAATAACGGTTACGCAGGATGAAATCCGTTATCGTCCGCGCAAAACGGAAGAAGAACTCAAGGCATTGGAAGCGGAAGGCATGGAATTTAATGAATATCATGGCATTATGAAGCAGATGGAAAAGGGAACATTGGTCATCGACGACCTTAGCCATTACGAAATGGACCAATTGATAGCGAAATACAAACCCGATGTGTTCTGTGCCGGTATCAAAGAAAAATTCTGTGTACAAAAAATGGGTATCCCCTTGAAACAACTTCACAACTACGATGTAGGCGGTCCGTATGCCGGCTTTCAAGGCGCAGTTAATTTTTATAAAGACATAGAAATGATGGTTGGCGCCGCAATATGGAAAGAGATAAAAGCTCCTTGGGAAAGTGAAGATTATGTGGAAGCTACCTTCGCTTACTAAGAAAATCATAATTCGTAATTTTTAATTCGTAATTAATATGTTACTACGACATACCACAGCAAAAGAAATAGACAGGAAGGCATTGACTGTCAATCCGGCAAAAACCTGTCAGCCGGTCGGCGCGATGTATGCCGCGCTTGGCTTGCATGGCTGCTTGCCTCACAGTCATGGCTCACAAGGTTGTTGCTCCTATCACCGGAGCGCACTTACGCGGCATTTCAAAGAACCTGTCATGGCGGCTACCAGTTCTTTCTCGGAAGGCTCGTCCGTATTTGGCGGTTCGTCCAACTTAGTGTCAGCTATCGAAACTATTTTCACGGTGTATAATCCTGATGTAGTGGCTGTTCACACGACCTGTCTATCCGAAACCATCGGCGATGACTTGACGCAAATTGTTTCCAAAGCCCACGAAGACGGATTGGTACCCGAAGGGAAAAAGGTTATTTTCTGCAATACGCCGAGTTATGTAGGTACGCATGTTACCGGCTATTCCAATCAAGTGGCGGCTTTCGTGAAGTTTTTTTCCACCGCAACACCCAAAAAGAAAAATGTAATCAATTTGGCAGCCGGATGGATGGAGCCTTCGGATATGCGTGAAATCAAACGGCTTGCCCAAGAAATGGAAGCGCGAATTATCTTGTTTCCCGATATGTCGGGCGTATTGGATGCCCCGTTGACCGGAAAGTTTGAGATGTATCCCAAAGGCGGCGTTACACAAGCACAATTAATCGCTACCGGCGACAGCAAATTTACAATTGGTTTGGGCGCCTATTCTACCGAAGATGCTTGTGTGAAATTAGAAAACAAATGCAAGGTAAAGTTTGAAGTAGTCGAAATTCCTGTCGGATTGAAAGCGACCGACCGTTTCATTACGTCTTTGAGTCGTCACGCCAATGTGCCTGTGCCCGACAGCATCACCGAAGAACGCGGACGTTTGGTGGATTTGATTGCCGACAACTCCAAATATTTCTATGGCAAACGGGTGGCTTTGTATGGCGACCCCGACACGCTTATTCCTTTGACGGAATTTTTACTTACCTTGGATATGAAGCCGGTGTATATCGTTACCGGTACGTCCGGCAAGCATTTCGACGAATCCATGCAGGCGCTTTTATCGGAAAAAGTACCCGAAGCGAAATACAAGAGCGGTCCGAATGCCGACATGTTCCAACTGCATCAATGGATCAAACAAGAGCCGGTGGATCTATTAATAGGCAATACGTATGGCAAATATATTGCCCGCGACGAGAACATCCCCTTTGTCCGTTTGGGATTTCCTATCGTGGACAGAGCCGGACACAATTATTTCCCGAATGTAGGTTATGTG
>BNWW01000162.1 GCA_025999115.1 Bacteroidia bacterium | reverse complement strand
ACATACCCGCAGGTAATGCCGAAACATCTACAAACTGTTGGTGATGCAGGTGCAGCCGTTTTTTTCCCGTACAATCGAACAAAACAATTTCGGACGGAACGCCGCCTTTCACTTCAAAACAATTTGTTACAAGCGTCGGGGCTATGACAAAATCTTTGTCCGAAACAGGTGTTTGAATCGCGTTTGCAGCTAACCCGGCTACCGAAAAATACGGATGCTTTGCGACGTTCGCATCTTCTTTGGTTGCGATATAGACGGAGGAAACATCTTCTCCCGAAAAATAGTCGAGTTTTACGTTCAGATTGCCTGTGTAACCCTGTTTTAGCAGATTTGTTATATCCAGCCGCAACCATCCGGGAACAGTAGTCAGATACGAAACCGCCACCGTGTCGAGCGGTTGTAAAGCCGTCATAGCCGGTTGATTGTTCCACGTAATCGTGTTTTCCTGCCAGTCGCCCGTAAATTGGGTTGCTTTCACAAGCGTAGTCAGGTAGGGTTCGTCCAAGCGCGAAGTTTCGTTTATCCACAGATTGAGAAATGTGCGTTGGTTAGCATCCAAAGTTACTGTCGGAATATTGAACGAATAAAACAAATCGCGCCGGTAAGTGGCGCTGCCTTTCAATTCGAGTTGCGTCTGGGAACCGAAATTGACCGCCGGTTGCGATTTATACACCTGAGCGTCTTGGACGGCCGTATATTTTAATGACGGTTCGTAGGCATCCGTTACCACTACTTTTGCATCACCCGACACGTCGCCCGATGCGCCTGTACTATCTTTCATCGACTTTAATTGATAATAGGACGTAGTTTGCGGATGAACAGGCAGTAAATACGGGTTTGCATCGATACTCGAAACCGTTTTTTCTTCGCCATTTTCGGAATAGACAATCTCGTAGGGCGGCACTCCGTTTGTAAATACAACCGGCAATACAGCTCCATTGGCTTTATTAACGGACGTCCATCCGCTCAATGCCGCCACAGGTTTTGACCTTTCGTAAGTATATATATCGGAGACCGAAGAGCCTACAACCAACTTGTAATCAATGGATAATGCCGTATTCACATCCAGTGAGAACTCAAATGGATAAACGTTGTCGGTTAGTTCCTGCCAAGCCCCTTTGTTAATGGAATATTGTAATTTGACGGATGAATGCGTTCCTTTCGGGCTGGTCGAAAATACAAACAAGCAAGCCAGAGAATCCGAAGGATTAAGTAAAATAGATTTGCTTGCCGCTACCGGAATATTCGCTTCGTAATATTTATTCCACTTGTTTTTCACGGTATTTACCAGTAATTTCTGTTGAAAACGGGTTTTTACCGGCACACCGGCAATCGCAACAGCCGTTACGCCATGCGGAGCGACATTCACTTCAAACTGATTGTCCGAAACAACACCGCCCGCCGCCGGAATATTATCTTTCCATACGGCATAATTTTTACCGGAAGCGTTTACCGGCGTAGCGTTCAACCGGACAGTTGTCGTTACTTCCTGTCCGCACTGATTTGTAAATACGATGTAGAATTTTCCGTTTCCATAAGCGGAAATGAAATTCAACTCTTGATTGTCGGTCGTAAGAATATCTTTCGGCATGTAGAGCGTCAGGTTTTCGTCGCCATAAAATTTTCCACCGGTAGTGTACACTTGATTTTGCATGTGAACAATGTTCTGCACATAATATCCCGGAAAATCGACCGCTCCTTTTGTTCGTACTGCCGCGTCGCTCACTAAATAGTCGAACATCAGGTTGATTTGAGGCCAGATGTGGCTGTAATGCATGGAGGTGCTGGTTAGTTGCGCCAAGGTCCGCAACGGAAACTCCGGTTTTTCATAAACGGTGGTCCGGTCGGTATTGATATGGTATCCGGGGAAAGTGGTATAACGCCCGATGACGGCGGCTTTGGCAATATCCATCAGGAAGGTGTCTTTTGTCAGGCTACCGATGCGCAGCAAGTAACCGGCCGAATTAGCGGTAAAAACACCGCGGTGTCCGCTGGTGGAAGTGCCGCCTGCTTCGCAATGCAAGCCCATTTCCGACAATCGCCAGTTCGGCGCTTTTTCTTCGGGAATGAAAATCTGCCCTGTACCCCGGTAACGCGGCGCTTTGTTCCCGATATTTACCAGCGTACTATCGCCAGGAACTACTCTTGGCGCCATCCAGAGATGTTTAGCAAAAAGATGGGCGGCATCCCGCGCAGCATTCAGATAATTTACGTTGCCGGTAATTTGATAGATTTCGTATAACTCCACATACTTGGGAGCAATGGAACTCCAAAAACTGTTTTTCTGATGATTGTCGTAACTGAAAGTGGTCGGTTTCACGGCTATTTCTTCGTTCAGGTATTTATTGACACCTGTCAACAGATCGCTGTAAGCGATTTGGGATTGAGTTGCCCGGTAAAGCGAAAAATTTTCTTTCAGCGTAACCTCTGTTGATAGCCCTCCGGTCTTTTTGTTTGCATTGGCAATGGTCAGCATCGCCGCCATCCGTTTGCCGGTAATTTCATAAAAAGCACACGCTTCGGAATAATTTATGCTGGGCTTTCCCAACGTATTCGTTGCGGTTTGTCCTGCGCCTGATGTCTCCTCATCGGCGTAAGTGGTATTTTCACGCGAAAGAAGAAATTCCAGCACAGGCAATGCGCGTTGTTCATACACGTCTACCCGGTCGGCAATGAAAGCGGTGGCATACATGGGCAAAGCCGATGTGTTTTTGACCGAATTAGGGACGTCGGTATCATAACTGCAACCTTTCAGATTGTCCTTAAACACGCCCCATTCGGTAGTCATGGCGTAATCAATCATTCGGTCAAGGGTTTTGTTTAACGAACCTAAATCGTTGTGCC
>BNWW01000161.1 GCA_025999115.1 Bacteroidia bacterium | reverse complement strand
TTGCCGTCGATAGCGATGCGAACCGTGGCTGTAGGGCGTAAACTTTGCGTAAGCGAAAGTGAATAATTGACGATGCGGATGCGGTCGCTTTTTTCCAAATGCAGTACATCGGAGATGATGTAAGGCAAATCGTCTTGCGTAACCAATTCTTTTTTGTCGCCGAGTTCGATGATGCGTTTTGTGATTTTTTTCATCACATCGTCGTTCACATCTATGCCCATTGCTTCGAGATTCTTTTGGATATTGGCTTTTCCGGACATTTTTCCCAAGGCGTATTCGCGTGAACGCCCGAAGCGTTCAGGAAGTAAATCGTTGAAATACAGATTGTTTTTGTTGTCGCCGTCGGCATGAATACCGGCGCATTGGGTAAAGACACTATCGCCGATGATGGGTTTGTTGTTCGGAATACGCAGGCCGGAGTAGGATTCGACCAAACGGCCGGCGCGATTCAAAAATTCCTCGCGGATATTGGTTTTCATCTTCAATTGGTCATGAAGCATGGCTATTACGCTTGCTATCGGAGCGTTACCTGCTCGTTCGCCCAGACCGTTGATTGTGGTATGAACCCCTTTGATGCCTGTGTGAATGGCTGCAAAAACGTTTCCGACCGCCAAATCGTAATCGTTATGGGCGTGAAAATCAAAATGCAAATCAGGATATTTTTCAATCATCGTGCGGCAAAATTGCGTAGTGTTGATTGGATTTAAAATACCCAGCGTGTCGGGCAACATGAAACGTTTGATATTCGTCGTAGAGACGTGGCGCGCCGCGTCTCTACCGAGATTATCCATCAGATAGAAAACGTAATCGGGCGAATTGATCATTCCGTTCGACCAATCTTCCAAATAAATATTGATGAAAATATTCATCTTTTCGGCTTTTTTCAAGACGTTTTGAATGTCGGCGAGGTGTTGTTCGGGTGTTTTGCGCAATTGTTCGCGGCAATGTTTGAGCGAACCTTTGCAGAGCAGATTCATCACTTTTATGCCTGCATTTTTGACCCATTGTAGTGAAATTTCATCATCCACAAAGCCCAGAACTTCGATTCGGTCGATAAAACCATGAGTGTTAGCCCAGTGGGCGATTTGTTGCACGGTTTGGTATTCGCCTTCCGAAACTTTAGCGGAAGCGATTTCCAAGCGATCGACATTCAGCTCGCTCAACAAAAAGTTGGCGATATGCAATTTTTCGGAAGCGGCGAATGATACGCCCGATGTTTGTTCCCCGTCGCGCAGGGTGGTGTCCATTATTTCTATCATCTGCGTTCCAATTCAAATTTTTCGATCAAAGTCTTACGGCTCAAAAGATAATCAATATCATCAAATCCCTGTAAGAAACATTCTTTTTTATAGGAGTTGATGGCAAAGTTTTCCGATTTTCCGGTGGCATTGTTGGTTATCGTTTGATTTTGCAAATCAACCGTCAATGTGTTTTTCGGATTTTTGTTGATTTCGGCAAAAATTTCCGACAAAAATGCCTCGCTTACCACAACGGGCAACACGCCGTTGTTCATTGCGTTGTTTTTAAAAATGTCGGCAAAGAAACTCGACACGACTACCCGAAAGCCGTAGCCCGCAATCGCCCAAGCGGCGTGTTCACGACTTGAACCGCTACCGAAATTTTTTCCGCCTACCAAAATAGAGCCGGAATAAGTCGGGTTGTTTAACACAAAAGTCGAAATCGGCTCGTTGTTTTTATCGTAACGCCAATCGCGAAACAGGTTGTCGCCGAAACCTTCTTTGGAGGTCGCTTTCAGAAAGCGGGCGGGAATGATTTGGTCTGTGTCCACATTCTCTATCGGAAGGGGTACTACTGTGCTTGTTAATGTTATGAATTTTTCCATTTTATTGAAATTTTATAATTGATTATTAATTGTCCAATGTCCTGTTTTGTCGGAGCCGGTACGGGAAAGAATGCCATTATCCTGCATATTCTTGATTTTGCGGTTTATTGTTGCTCTTGATTTTTTTGTTTTATCAACTAATTCGGAAATCGTGATTTTATTATTTGCTTTAATATAATTCAAAATTTGTCTATTTACAGTATCATTTACAGTATCATTTACAGTATCATTTACAAGGAACTTTTCCCCATTTACGGGGAACCTTTCACTATTTACAGTGTCATCTTCCTCAATATTTTCCACAAACTTAATATGCAATTCCCTGTTTTTAAGCGAATTATTTTCACCCAGCAATATATTTGAGAGAAAACGCACAAGATATTTTTCGGTTCTATGAACGCCTTGCGCTATATTTTCGTAATTTGCACGAACAAGCGCATTGCGGAAATACCACGAATGTTCGGCAAACATATCGTTGCTTATATCCTTAAAACCGAGTTTGCGAAGATATTTTATCAGAAATACTGCCGTAGTCCGCGTGTTTCCCTCACCGAAAATATGAATTTGCCACAAATAAGCCGCGAAATGTGCAATATGTTCAATAATTTGCTGCTGGCTTAACCCTTTGTAATTAAACGCTTTTTCCTGTTCAAAATCATATTCAAGCGTTTCTTTCAAGGTATCGGCGCTTGCATACAAAACCGTTTCGCCATTCAAAACCCACTCGGATTTTGTGATATTGTAGTCGCGTATTTTCCCAGCGAACTTGTAAATACCGCTAAACAAGCGTCTGTGAATATTCAGGTATTCGGTTGGCGTGAACGAAAAAGTTTTTTCCGATAGCATTTCGGCAATGCGGGCGGAAACTTTGTCGGCTTCTTCGGTGCGGTCATTATCGGGTTGTCGGGCGGTTTGTGTTTTGTAGTAAGCATCAATACGGCTCTTTACCTCGTCAAAAGTAATATCGCCTTCGATATTTTGCTTTGCCGTTTCAATCAAATACGCA
>BNWW01000160.1 GCA_025999115.1 Bacteroidia bacterium | reverse complement strand
GTGAGTGGTCTGTTCACCATCGACCCTCACGCCGGCACGCGAACCTACACCCTCGAAACCACCGGCGCCACCGGCACGGGCACCCTCGGCGGCAGCGGCAACAGCACGCTCACGGTAACCACCGCCGGCGTCTTCAAAATAGGGCTGGCAACGGCAGTCAACGGCGATTTCGAAGAGTGTGCGATGGTTATCGCCACGCTCACCGTGAGCAAAGGCGCCATCACGCCCGCCCCGCTCACCGGCGTAGTTCAGCCCGAGCAGGGCGGCACGCCGGCAACGAGCATAGACGCCGGCACGAACTTTACCGGCGCGCTGGAGTGGGTCAGTCCGCCTGCCACATTCCAAAATGGCACTACCTACACGGCGACCATTACGCTGACGGCGGCAACCAACTACGAGTTCACAGATCTCAACTCCACAGCCGCCATCAGCGGGTTTACCGTTATCGGCGGCGGCGAGCCGCAATTCGTGAGCAACACCGGCTCGGAGCTGGTGTTTACCATTGCCTTCAAGGTGATAGCAGCCTTGGTTGTTACTACCGGCGATAACTACAACTACATCGGCAAAGTGCTTACGCTAAGCAGCGGCACGTATGACATCAGCCTGCACCCTGAGGTAACGTCCACCAACAACTACATCGTTGTGCAGGACAACGCAACGGCGACCATTACGCTCAACGGCGTGATTATAGACGGGCTTGGCTCTGCCCAACCCGCCCTGTCTTTGGGCAGCGGCGCAACCGTAGTGCTCAACCTTGCCGACGGCACAACGAGCCGCTTAACCGGCGGCAGCCATGGCGCCGGTATCTGCGTACCCCCTTCGGCAACGCTTACTGTCGAAGGCAACACCGGCACGCTCTTTGCCACGGGCGGCCGCATGGGCGCGGGCATCGGCGGAAGCACCAGCGTAAACTACTTCTCAGGTAACCCGGAAGCGGCTGGGGGCATTGCGAACGGCATCATCACCATTAACGGCGGCACGATTATCGCCACCGGCGACTACCAGGCTGCCGGCATCGGCGGAGCCACCGGTGGGTATGGCGGAGGCTACAAAGCGGATGCTGCTAACGCCATCACCATCAACGGCGGTACGGTTACAGCAACCGGCGGCACCAGTGGTGCGGGTATCGGCGGCGGACGATTCAGCACGGGCTACACCATCATCAACGGCGGCACGATTATCGCGCAAGGCGGTGCGCAGAGCGCCGGCATCGGCAACGGCTACGAGCCTTTACATGATGCCACCACCGCCGTCACTACCATCACCGGCGGCAATGTAACGGCAACCGGCGGCGCCAACGGCGGCGCAGGAATCGGCGGTGCCGCCAAAGGCGCCAGCGGTGATGCCCGGGGCGGTGTCACCACCATCACCGGCGGCACGGTGAAGGCAACCGGCAACGGCGGCTACGACATTGGCGCCGGTGGCGGTGCAAGCACTGCCGCGCTCGTCATCACCGGCGGCAGCGTTTATGCCACGAGCATACCGGCGGCAACCACCAACGGCGAGGGCGCAAACGTTTACCTCAACATGCTGCAACTGGAAAATCTCAGCGCGGTTCAAGCCATTACTGCGGGCAGCATCAACGGCGTAGCCTGCGCCGCCGCGCCCCACGCGGCAACCGGCGTGTACGGCATCCGGGACGTGGAAACCGACGGCACGGGCAAGGTTTACTTCTTCCTGCCGCCGAGCAGCGACACAGAAACGGTGCGGCTCACAGCAGACGGCACGGAATACAGCAACAGATATAGCCGCACTGCCGACCCGCAAACCCAAACGCTCACGATGAACGCCTTTGTGGTTACCGGCGACACCTACGACTATACAGACAGGGTGCTTACGCTGCTGAACAGCGGCACATATGCCATCAGCCTGCGCGCGGACATTACGCAGACAGACCACCGCATCGTTGTGAACGGCGCAACGGCGACTGTCACGCTGACAGACGTTGATATGACGGGAGCGGTTAACGACGAAGCGATGTTCCAACTGAAAAACAACGCGAGCGTCACGCTGAACCTGGCGGGCAGCAACACGCTGAAAAACACGGCGGGTACCACAAGCCCCCCTTTCATCGGCGGGGCGGCTTTGGGCGTTCCCGCAGGGAGTTCTGTTACGATACAGGGCGAAGGTTCGTTATCTGCGGAAGCCAAGGGCCATAGCGCGGCAATCGGGGGTAACTCCGAGAACGTAAGCGGCGAAAACTGCGGCGCCATCACGATTCAGGGGAATGTGACAGTAACCGCAAAATCCGTATTCAGAGGACCTGCCATAGGACCCGGCGCGAACCAAGGCACTCTGGGCGGTGATATTTCCATACTTGCGGGGACAAGCCCCGGCTACCCGAAAGTAAACCTTGGCAATGAGCAGGATTCACCTGTTATCGGCAGTACTTATAAAGCAGGGAAGAACAACCATACCATCCGCATTACCGGCGGCACGGTGACAGCCACCGGCGGCACTCACCCGTGGATTGGCAACATAGGTTCACTCGACGGAGATGCATCTTTCGGCACGGTGGAAATTACCGGCGGCACGGTGACAGGCTTCACCCGTATATATGCCCAAAACGTCGTTATCACCGGCGGCTCGGTCAATGGGAACAAAATCATCGACACCGCGCCCACCAACGGCAAGGGCACAAACGTTTACCTCAACACGCTGCAACTGGAAAATCTGAGCGCGGTTCAAGCCATTACTGCGGGCAGCATCAACGGCGTAGCCTGCGCCGCCACGCCCAACGCGGCAGACGGCGTGTACGGCATCCGGGACGTGGAAACCGACGACACGGGCAAGGTTTACTTCTTCCTGCCGGCGAGTAGCGGCGAGGAAACGGTACGGCTCACAGCGGACGGCACGGAATACGGCAACAGATATAGCCGCAC
>BNWW01000159.1 GCA_025999115.1 Bacteroidia bacterium | reverse complement strand
TCAATAAAAAATTTCAGAAAAATGAAAAAGTTATTTAATGTTTCGTTGTGTTCATTATTGGTATGCGCTGGCATTACCTTATTTTCTTGTAACGCTCAATCGCCCAAGGCAAATTTGAAAACGGATGTCGATTCACTTTCTTATGTAAGCGGTATCAATATCGTAAGCCAACAAGGTTTAGGTCAATATGTTGCGCAACAAGTAGATTCGGCTTACCTGAACGAATTTATCAAAGGATTGCAATCCTCTATCAATGTGGACACGAAAGACAAAAAAGCAGCCGCTTACTCGTTCGGCCAACAAATCGGCGGTCAATTAGCTCAAATGGTCGGCAACATGGAACAACATTTCTTCAGCAGCGACAGCACCCAACACATCAACAAAAAAGCTTTGTATGCGGGTATTGTTAATGCTCTGTTAGACAAAGGATTGGTTGTCAGCAAAGAAGAAGCGGCCGTTCTCGCTCAAACATTAGGCGAGCAAATTCAAAAAGCTTCGTTGGAAAAACAATACGCCTCAGTAAAAGCTGAAAACGCTCAATGGTTGGCCGACAACGCTAAAAAAGAAGGCGTAGTTACCTTGGAAGGTGGATTGCAATACAAAGTGATTACCGAAGGAACCGGCCCCAAACCGGTGGCTACCGACAAAGTGAAAGTGCATTATCACGGAACCAATATTAAAGGCGAAGTATTCGACAGCTCGGTAGACCGCGGAACACCCGCCGAATTTCCGTTAAACGGCGTTATCAAAGGTTGGACGGAAGGTTTACAATTGATGCCCGTAGGTTCGAAATACACACTTTATGTTCCTTACGATTTGGCTTACGGTGAACAAGGTCGCGGCGAACAAATCACTCCGTATGCAACCCTTATTTTTGAAGTAGAGTTGCTGGAAATAGTAAACGATGCCCAAAAATGATTGATAAAATCGATAAATTAGACCGGAAAATTCTGGAAATCATTTCACAGAACGCACGCATCCCGTTTAAGGATGTAGCCGAAGTGTGTGGCGTTTCGCGCGCCGCCATTCATCAGCGGGTGCAAAAAATGATTGAATTGCAGATTATTATCGGTTCGGGTTATCATATCAATCCTAAAGTGTTGGGCTATAACACTTGTACTTATATCGGCGTAAAATTGGAACGCGGTTCGATGTATAAAGATGTGGTTCCCGAAGTGGAAAAGATACCGGAAGTGGTAGAATGTCATTTCACCACCGGTCCTTATACCATGTTACTGAAACTGTATGCCCGCGACAACGAACATTTCATGGAATTGTTGAATGGGCGCATTCAGGAAATACCGGGCGTGGTTTCGACCGAAACATTGATTTCATTACGTCAAAGTTTCAAACGCGAAATCCCGATGGTTTAACATCTATCAACATAGATTAGCGAAAAAAAACCGGGTAGAAGCTTTCTATCCGGTTTTTCAGTTAATTAATTTTAATCCTTATCCGAATACTTGTTTTTTGCTTACTTTTGCCGTCAGAATAGCGATACGGAGAACAAATGTATGTTTAAAAAGGTATTTTTTTCGTTTATATTGGTAGTCTTGTTTGCCGGATGCACCCAAGATTCTCCACAAATCA
Organism: Bacteroidia bacterium; assembly: GCA_025999115.1. Next base: position 1,305 of record BNWW01000159.1, on the reverse strand, counting down.
ACGCCGTTTGCGACTTAATGCCAAACGGGCTTTTCCTGATTAAATGGGAAACCTTTCCTTCCATCGAAGGCGTGGTAAAAGGCTATGAATCCAATCTACCTGATTCGTTCAATACCGGCTTTCCGATTTTTGAACAAAAGATTGAAACCGGTTACCAACGAGTTTTAGCTCGATCGAACCATCGTTCGTATTTTAAATTGATTTTCAATAACTCAAAACACAGCATTGTAGTGGCCGAACGCAAATTACCCTCACAAGGGATCCTCAATTTCAGGGATTTGGGCGGTTATTACACTCAAGATAAACGACAAATGAAATGGGGGAAAATTTATCATTCCTCGTCGCTGTCGATGGCTACCCATTACGACCTCAACATTTTGAAAAACTTGAATATTGAAACCGTTCTCGACTTTCGCTCCGAAAAAGAACGCGAATATGCACCCACCACATTTCAAGCCGTACAAATATATAATTGGCCGTTGAGAGGCAATCCGCACAATTTTTTCTTCGACGAAATCCTTTCTCATCGCGTAAGAGTCGAAAATATCCTGCTTTACGACCAAAATAATTTCACTTTCCTGTGGGAAAACAATACCGATTATTTTATCAAAATGTTTGATGTGCTGCTGGACGAAAAAAAATATCCGGTAACGATCTCCTGTTTTTTCGGGAAAGACCGGAGCGCCATTGCTTCCGCCTTGATTCTGGCGGCTATCGGCGTAGAAAAAGAAGTAATCGTGAGAGATTTTTTACTCTATAATCAAAATATCAACCTCAATTCGATCGTGAAAAACGCCGATACATTTAATTTTGAAATTCAAGAAGCAATTACCGCATTGTACAGCGTACACAAGGTAACCATCGAAAACGCTTTCGATTCAATCGAAGATAATTACGGCTCCATCAACCATTATTTGGAAAAAGAATTAAACTTAACCTACAAGAAACGGGAGAAATTGCGGAGTATTCTTTTGTATTGATTATCTTTGCAGTCTGAAATTATAAAAACAACATTTTGAAAACATTTGAAGAGTTAGGGGTTGCTCCCGAAATAGTACGGGCAATCACGGAAATGGGTTACGAAAGCCCGATGCCGGTACAGGAAGAAGTGATTCCTTATTTATTGAGTTCGGGTAATGAAGTCATTGCCCTGGCGCAAACCGGAACAGGGAAAACGGCGGCTTTCGGACTTCCAATCCTGCAAAAAATCCATATTAAAGAGTTGCATCCGCAAGCCGTAATCCTTTGTCCGACAAGGGAATTGTGTTTGCAAATTGCCGACGACCTCAACGATTATTCCAAATA
>BNWW01000158.1 GCA_025999115.1 Bacteroidia bacterium | reverse complement strand
GTTAGAATATTATGCAAAAACAGTACGCCCACATATAAAAAAATTATTCCCCGCAGGAGATAAAGATAACACCACTATTATCAACGGAACTATATTTGTCAGTAAAGATGAATTGGCTGTTGCAGGTTATGGTACTGTTTTCCATACTATCTTAAAAAAGTTTGGTAATGAAAAAGATGGTGGCGGCGAGTTTAGGAATATTGATAAAGATTTCAAAAGCAAACTATTTGAAACATTTTTAAAAGAAAGTATTAGCAAGAAGAATTGGGGCCAATATTTTACGCCGTTAAAAGTTGTCAGAGCCATAGTAAAAATGGCAGAATCAGAAATAAAAGAAAATATTACCATTTGTGATCCAGCCTGTGGTGTAGGAAAATTTTTACTTGAGCCGCTGTTAATCAACAATAATATTGAGCATTTTTATAAAGTTGAAAATGGAAAATTAATCAGCAAAATAAAGTTGCTTGGTATTGATAAAGGTTTTGATAAAGAAGAACAAAAAACAATCATACTTGCCAAAGCCAATATGTTGATATATTTGTCAGATATGATTCAGAAAAACTCTGACTTAACCACTCAATTTGCTGATGTTTTTAATGATACATTTGAGTTAAAAACAAAAAATATACTTGGCACACTACGCGATATAGACCACGAAGGAACGATAGATTTAATTCTGACTAATCCGCCGTATGTAACCACAGGTAGCAGTAACCTGAAAGAAGAAATTGTAAAAAGTAACCTTCAAAGTCATTACAAAATCAATGCGATGGGTGTCGAAGGTTTGTTTATGGAGTGGATTGTTCGTGCATTAAAGCCCGGAGGAAAAGCATTTGTTGTTGTCCCTGAAAATTTATTATTCAGAGATACAGATAATAACTTGCGGAAATTTATAATAGAGCAATGCTATCTTAATGGAATAATTTCTTTACCGAAAAAAACTTTTTTCTCTACCGTTCAACAAACGTCAATTTTATGTATAACCAAAAAAAATGGTTCGCAAGAAAAACAAGATTTTCCTGTGTTTGCTTATTTAGTTAGTGAAATCGGTGAAAGCAGAGATGCAAACCGCTTTCTAATGGAACAAGATGATTTGACAGAAGCATCCGAACAGTTTAATGGATTTCAAGGAAGTAGGGAATATTTCATTAAAAACAATACAGATAAAAGGTGTAAAGTAATTCCAATTAAAGAATTTCAGAACCAAGCCAAATGGTCAATATTTCGTTTCTGGAACAAACAAGAAAAAGTGGAATTGGGAGTTGAGGAAGAAGTGAATTTTGTTGATCTTGAAGATTATAAATTGTTTGTTGACGAAACAATAAACAATATACAACGATTAAGAAACGAAATGGATGATATTCCTAAAATGCCTTCTGATGTCCGTTATACAGCAAAGTCCTTACAAGAAATTTTTGACTTTAAGAGTGGTAATTCTAAATTAACACAATCTTATGTAAACCAAAATCATGGCGATTTTGTGGTGTATTCGTCAAACACAAAAAATGAAGGTGTATTTGGTCATATCAATTCATACGATTTTGATACAGAATGTATTCAAATTACAACAAATGGTGTTTATGCAGGTACCGTTTTTTATAGAGATAAACATAAATTTAGTATTAATGGCGATGCTCGTTTGTTGATCAAAAAACAGGAGAACCTTGATTATTCATATCTACTGAAAACCTTGAGAGATACTTTTGCCGAACATAATTTTAATTGGGAAAATAAACCCACTATGAGTAAAACCAAAGATATTGCTATAAAAATCCCGATTGATGAACAAGGAAATTTTTCAATAAAACTTCAGAACGAATTAGCATTGATTTTTACACAAACAGAATACATACAAAAATCAATAACAGAAGAAATGGTAAAACTAACTAAATTGAATATAGTATTATGAAAATCAAAGAACTTATACAAATCCTGCCTTGAAAAACGCCAACAATTACGAAATCATGTCCCCCGCAGGTTCCTACGAATCCCTCGCAGCAGCCATTCAGGGCGGTGCCAATTCCATTTACTTCGGCATCGAAGGCTTGAACATGCGCTCCCGTTCCGCTAATAATTTCACAATAGCCGACTTGCACGAGATTGCGAGCATTTGCAAAAAACACAAGATTAAAAGTTATTTGACGGTCAATACCATCATTTATGACGGTGATATGGCGACTATGCGGGCGATTATTGATGCGGCAAAGGCGGCGCAACTTTCAGCAATCATTGCAGCCGACGTGGCGGCGATGACTTACGCTCGAAGTATCGGTGTGGAAGTGCATCTTTCTGTGCAACTGAATATTACCAATGTTGAATCTTTGCAGTTTTACGCGCAATTTGCCGATGTGGTGGTGCTGGCGCGGGAACTGAATTTGGAACAAGTCCGTCATATTCACGAGCAAATTATTGAACGGCAAATCAAAGGACCTTCGGGCGAATGGATACGCATTGAGATGTTTGCACACGGTGCGTTGTGTATGGCGGTTTCCGGGAAATGCTATTTGAGTTTGCACGAGATGAATGCCTCGGCAAATCGCGGGGCGTGCAATCAGATTTGTCGGCGAGGATATACCGTGAAAGACAAGGAAACCGACATTGAATTGGATATTGAAAATCAATATATTATGTCACCCAAAGACTTGAAAACCATCCATTTTATCAATAAAATGATGGACGCAGGCGTGCAGGTTTTCAAAATCGAAGGACGGGCGCGGGGCGCGGAATATGTGCGAACGGTGACGGAATGTTATCGCGAAGCAATTACGGCTGTACAGGAAAATCAATATACGGAAGAAAAAATCGCGGCTTGGGACGAACGACTGAAAACGGTTTTCAATCGCGGATTTTGGAACGGCTATTATCTCGGCCAACGCCTCGGTGAATGGAACAATAAATACGGA
>BNWW01000157.1 GCA_025999115.1 Bacteroidia bacterium | reverse complement strand
GATACTATTTACTGAACACCCGACCCTACAACGCTAAATTATTGTTTAGCCTGAACATAGGATTTTACCACAATCAAAAGTTAAAAAAAGTTAAACCTCTAATGGCTATTCCCGACTTCTGTGTATAATTATACAGAAGCTTCAATTTATTTTAAAATTATTTATTCAAAGATATGGAAAAGAAAAACATCCAAGAACAAGGCATTAACCGGTTTCTTGATGATTTATATACGCCGGAAGATGCAGAAACCATTTTCAGTAATCTGCAACAGGAAGCAGGATATGAAAATGTGTTCCAAGAATGCATGGATAAAACCTGGGCGAATTTAGAAGATTACCCCGAAACATCCTACATGGAAAAGCAGAAATACAAAGAAGAAGCCGCCGCTTTGTTACAGAAAATAAACAGGAAAAAAATACGTCATCCTTATTGGAAACAAGCCATATCAATTGCTGCTTCGCTACTTATTCTGATTTCGCTCACAATTGGATGGTTCAAAACCAATCAGGCTACCCCGGCGGAAGTTTTATATTCCGATGTTACCACTTCTTACGGCGAAACCAAAATCGTAACATTGCCCGACGGCACAACAGTTACCTTGAACGCTTGCTCGCATATCAGCTATTTGAATCAATTTGAAAACAACGAACGGCGGGTAAAACTCGAAGGAGAAGCCTATTTTCAAGTAACAAGAAACGAAAAGCAACTGTTTATCATCATAACCAATCAATTTGATGTCAACGTTTTGGGTACGGAGTTTAATATAAAAGCCTATCAGAACGATGAGATTTATGCTGTAAACGTAAATAGCGGAAAAGTGCAGGTAGAAATGCCGGAGGCAACGATTCGCTTAGTGGCAGAAGAACATCTGGCCATCGATTTATTAAACGACAGTTACAGTAAATACAAAGAAAATCAACCGGTTGCCGGATGGAGAAAAGGCTATTTGCATTTCAACAAAGCCCCCATTCGGGATGTCGCCAATGAATTGGAACGGATATACCATTGCTCGATTGAATTTGCACCGGATCAGGTATTTGATAATCTCATTTCCGGCGAACATGCGAATCCCAATTTGGAATCTGTTTTGAAATCAATCGAATATACATCCGGTATTCATTTCAAACAAGAAAAGGACAAGATACGATTTTATAAGTGAAATACGATAATCTTTAAATTTATATATTATGCGAAAAACAGTTTGTTTATTAATGATTCTTTTATTTGGTCTTTTGCCCGATCCTGCGCAAGCACAAAGCGTGAAAAGCAGTGATATAAGCATCGATCTAAAAAATGAACAGATAAAAGATGTATTCAAGCAGATAACAAAATCTTCTAATTACAAGTTTTTTATGATGAAAGCATTACAAAAGATGCTCCGAAAATCACTCTTAAATTTTCCCACGCAAGTTTAAATGCCATTCTCAACGAATTGGAAAAACAGACCGGATTTAAATTCATCATGGATGACAACACCATTACGGTAAGTCCCAAAAATGTAAGTAGTCAACCGCTCACTCAACCGGCCACACCCAAAAAGTATTCGGGGATTGTTACGGATACAAAAGGAGAAGCAATCATTGGTGCGAGTATAGCATTAAGGGGAACAAATGTAGGCACGGTTACCAACACGGATGGTTACTTTTCGATTGAGGCTTCTGCCGGATCAACGCTGGTATCGTCGTATCTTGGTTATGCGCCGCAAGAGATTAAATTAGGCGATAAGAACACATTAGATATTGTGTTGCAAGAAGATGCAAAGTCGCTCGACGAAGTGGTCGTTATCGGCTACGGAACGCAACGAAGATCATTGGTAACGAGTGCTATATCCACATTCAAACCGACTGAAAATACCCGGTTAGTCGTTAATCCGGGACAGATGCTTGACGGAACCGTACCCGGTGTAACGATTGCACAAACCAGCGGCAACTTGGGCGCAGGATTGGCGTTCAACATCCGCGGGACAGGGTCGCTTAATGCAGGCAGCAACCCCTTGATTGTGGTAGACGGGATTCCTCTCATCCAATATAATGCCGATATTACCGGTTTTGGAGAGTCGATGAGTTCATTGGCAACATTGAACACTTCCGATATTGAATCCATGGAAGTGTTGAAAGATGCGGCATCGGCTGCCATTTATGGCTCCAGAGCAACCAATGGCGTGGTATTGATTACTACCAAATCGGGAAAAGCCGGAAAATCGAAATTAGATGTAAAATTAAGCACGGGAATATCGCAATTTGCCAATAAAGACAGGTTCAAAATGGCGGATTCCAAATTATATCTGGAGGTTGTTAACGAAGGGATTGACAATTTCAACAGACAAATGGGATATACTCCGGGAAGTACGGGTTATTTGTTGCACCAGCATAATCCCTTCGGCAATTTGCCTGATGTGGACTGGCTCGGTTTGGTGCTGCAAACGGCTTATACTTACAATGCGGATATTTCAATATCGGGAGGAAATGATAAGACCACTTACTATATCGGAGGCAATTATTTGAGCCAGGACGGTGTTATCAAACACAATCATTTAGACAAGATGAGCCTGAAAGCGAACCTCAAACACCGGCTGAACAAGTGGATAGAAGTGGGTGCCAACAACAGTATCGTTTACACAACCAACAATCGTATCCCGGGTTCGGGTTTGGGGACAAGCACCATCGGGCGCACCATTACGCAACGCCCGTTTGACCGTCCGTATAAACCGAATGGCGATTATTACGTGGGAGGAACAGAAGACCTGACTTATCATAACATGGTTCAGATATTGAACGAAGAAACAACGACTTTGGATAATCTCCGTTATCTGGGAAGTATTTCCGCTACCATTAATTTTATGAAAAACCTGTCTCTGAAAACTTCGTTCAGTACCGATATCGCTTACACGGATGATTATTTGTATTACAACGAGAATCACCCGTAT
>BNWW01000156.1 GCA_025999115.1 Bacteroidia bacterium | reverse complement strand
TGGCGGGACGTTTCCAGACTTTCCGTTCGCCCGATGGATATACTGCAATTGTTGATTATGCTCATACACCCGATGCGTTAACGAATGTGTTGAATGCGATTCATGAAGTTTTATTCGAGTCATTCCCGCAAAAGCGGGAATCCCCTGAAACAAAGAGCAATATCATTACCGTAGTCGGTTGCGGCGGCAATCGTGATAAAGGCAAACGTCCCATCATGGCGAAAGAAGCTGTCCGTTTGAGCGACCGCGTGATTCTCACTTCCGACAATCCGCGTTTTGAAGAACCGGATGCCATTCTCGACGATATGTTCGCCGGATTGGATGATGCCGAACGCCGCCAAGCGCTCCGTATTACCGACCGGAAAGAAGCCATCCGCACCGCTTGTATGCTGGCGCAAACAGGCGATGTGATTTTGATTGCGGGCAAGGGACATGAAGATTATCAAGAAATTAAAGGTGTGAAGCATCATTTTGATGACAGGGAAATTGTGAGGGAAATTTTTAATTCATAAAAATCATGGATACGAATCGAATTAAAAGCATTAAAATTACCGGATTGTTCGACCAATTCAATGTGGATTGGGAAGTACATCCGGATGTAAATATCCTGGTGGGTATCAACGGAATCGGGAAAAGTACGATCTTGCGTTGTATCAATGCTTTATTATCGAATGAGTATGTCTATTTAAAGAAATTGAATGTAGAAATCAGCGCTGTTTTTCAAGACGGATTGCAAATTGCGTTTCCCGCGCCGAAAGGAAAAACAGAAAAACCGCATCCGGACGTGAATTTGGAATATATGTCCACCTTTGATATTCCTTTGAAAAACAAAAAATCCATCGGACAAACGGAAACACCTTTGGATAAGGAGTTGCAACGCGTGATTTATACACTCGGAACGGGTCAAAAATCGTTTTCCAATTACCGTTTCAAAGCGACCAATTACCCGCAATCGGCTAAAAAAATCAATACCGATATTCGCGGTTTATTCGATTTGATTGACCGCCTTTTTGCCGAAACGGGAAAGAAAATCGAAATCAATCCGGAAGATAACGCTCTGATTTTCAGATATAAAGAATTTATTATTCCTTTGGAAAAATTGTCTTCGGGCGAAAAACAACTGTTGACGATTCTATTTACCGTCTTTCTGATGGAAAAAGAACCGTATATCATTATGATGGACGAACCCGAAATTTCGCTTCACATCGGTTGGCAGCAACAATTGATTGATGTGATTCGACAATTAAACCCGGATTGTCAATTGATTATAGCCACTCATTCGCCTTCGATTTTCGGTGAAGGCTGGGGCGATAAATTGGTTTTTGTAGAAGATTTGATGCAGTCATGAATCACCGGATACGTAAAAATAAGGACAAGCATTATCGCGAGTTGGCTTTGTATTACCGAAACAGAGCCAAGATGAATCGTTGTTTTGCCGCGGTACATCTCGAAGCGGACGATGATAAATTGTTCTGGAGCAAGATTTTTCGTCATTTTCTGCCGCAGTACCGGTTCGATTACATTACTTATTCGCGCACGATAGCAGGACACCGGGCTACCGGTTGCCAAACGTGTCTGAAATATTACCGTTTGGGCTGTCTTTCGAAAGAATTTTTTATTTGCATCGACAGCGATTACCGTTGGCTTTTGCAGGAACCGAATATGGACACGCGCCATTTTATTTTTCAAACTTATACCTATTCTTGGGAAAATCATCATTGTTATCCTGAAAATATCCGGCGGGCATTTGAAAAAATGGGATGGAAAACGCAAGCATTTGATTTTCAATCATTTTTGAAACATTATTCCATCGTGTTATACGATTTATTCATCGATCTTTTAATTTCTTTATCCAAAGGCGACGGCGTTTTTCCGGCCGATGAATTTAATTCTTTGCTTGGAGTCGAACAGTACGGTTGGAACGAACATTCCATTTTATCTGGTTTACAAGCAAGCGTAGCTGCGAAACATCCTGAATTACAAGACGCTTATACATCCTCCGAAATTCAACGGATGAAAGACCGGTGTTTCCGCTTGGGCTTGAAACCCGAAAACGCCTATCTCTATTTTCGAGGACATAATATTTTCGATCAAGTGGTGCGTAAACTGATGAAACAGACGGTTTATCATTTGGAAAAACGGGTTTCTCACCATTATTCGACAAAGGAAAAACAGGAATATTTTTCGAGAAATAAAAAATCGCCGGCAGAATATTTAATCGAAGATTTATCGTTCAATCGGTACGATGCTGTTGCACGAATCGAAGCGGATACAGAAATTTATAAACAATTAGCATAACCCATGTTATACGAATTATTCAAATATTTAGACCAATTAGATTTTCCGGGAGCCGGAATGGTGCATTACATCTCGTTCCGTTCGGCGATGGCGCTTATTTTATCCTTGATTCTTTCAACCGTTATCGGGAAAAAAATTATCTGCGCCTTGCAACGCCGTCAAATCGGCGAAACCATTCGCGACCTTGATCTGGAAGGCCAAATGAAGAAAAAAGGGACGCCTACGATGGGCGGAGTCATCATTATCATTTCGATTTTGGCGCCGGTTTTGTTGTTGGCGCGATTGACGAATATTTACATTATTTTAATGCTGATTACCACTGTTTGGCTCGGAACGCTCGGTTTTGTGGATGATTATATTAAAGTGATCCGGAAAAACAAAGACGGTTTGAAAGGCAAATTCAAAATTGTAGCGCAAATCGGTCTGGGTTTGATTGTCGGATTGACCTTGTATTTGAGTCCCGATGCCGTGATGCGCGAAAATGTGGAAATCGTGAAAAACAACGGCATTGCGGAAGTTATTCACAGTAAAGAAGTTAAATCCACGCAAACCACGATTCCGTTTTTCAAAAACAACAATTTGGATTATCGCAATTTGGTTTCTTTCATGCCCGATAAACGGACGGCGGCTACGTGGATCCTTTTTGTTTTAGTT
>BNWW01000155.1 GCA_025999115.1 Bacteroidia bacterium | reverse complement strand
CAGATAACACATAATATATCGGAATCGGAATATACATTCCATGCCGGAGCCGGCACTAATAACGATCGTTTCGTGCTTCGTGTTGCATCCGACCTGACCGATATAAATCATGTAACTTCCGACATCCGTGTATGGTCGCAAAACAAAGCGATTTTTGTTCAAGGCCTGCAATCCGGCGATCAAGTAGCTATTTATGATGTAGCAGGTACATTATTACAACGTAACATCGCCAATAACAACGAAGTATCATATCCGTTGAGCCAAACCGGTATCTTTGTTGTGAAAGTAAATGGTTCTAATAATATAGTTACAAAAGTAATCAGCAAATAAAACGAAAATGAAAAACGTTTTTATAGTGATATGTATGTTGTTTGCGCCCGGTTTATTAAGGGCGCAAACATATACTCCAACCCAAGGTGGCACTAAAGAATATAAAGATCGATTTAGGTTGACTCTTTCAAAGGGTAGCGATTCGGAAGATATACTTCTCTATATTCATAACAATGCATCAGATGCATTTGTTAGTCCGGATGCACAGCTTATCACTTTGGTCGGTCGATTTTGCGAATTTTCAACAATTGCCTATGACCCAACTCCAGTAAATTGCTCTGTGGATGTGAGAGGAAAAGAAAGTTATCTTCAGAACTATTATATCGAATATCCTTTACATATTGTCATGGCGCAAGATAACAGTTCCGAATATACTTTTCACGTGGATACATTGGGAACACCATTGACCATATACAACAAATCGGTGGCTGTATTCGCTCTGATTGATACAAAAACCGATAAAATTTATAATTTGTTGGAGAAGGATCAAACGGTGACATCCCTATCGGGAAAAAAAGTTTTGCGCAGGCAATTGAAATATTTGTTTAAGACCTTACAGGAGCGGCAGATAGCTTTTGAACATCGTTTTACGCAATATGCGAACCATGCTTCCGAAATTGCGCGCGAATTGGTCGAAAACGGCTTGAAGCAAATTTTGGTTGTCGGCGGCGACGGTACGTTCAGCGAGGTGGTTAACGGTATTTTTTCGGCTAAAAATGTAGATCCCAAACAGTTAAAAATAGCTTTGATTCCACACGGTACAGGCAATGACTGGGGGCGTTTTTGGGGATTGACACGTGATTATAAGCAATCAATTGATGTTTTTTTTAATGGAAATACGCAAGTTATCGACATCGGTGTAGCGGAATATTACCGGAATAACGAATTGCAACAGCATTATTTTGCCAATTCTATCGGTTTCGGTTTGGATTACCGGGTAGTACACGAAACACATCATTTGAAATATTGTTTAGGAAGTCATTCGATTTTGTATTTTATTGGGCTGTTGCGGGCGGTTTTTACATTTAAATTGAAGCAAATTACCATTCAAACGCCGGAAATGACTTATTCCGGCAAGGTTTTTACGATGAATATCGGCAACGGTTGTTATAGCGGCGGCGGCATGAAACAAAACCCGGCGGCTGTTCCGACGGATGGTTTTTTCGATGCGATGTTTGCCTTTAAACCTACATTGAAAGATATTGTAACGGCTATTCCTTTGGTTTTCAACGGTAAACTCACGAAACATACGTTGATTAAAACCATTCATAGCGCCGAAATCGAATTGCAGACTCCGGATTATTTGCCTTTTGAGGCCGACGGTATTGAAGTGCATGCGATGGGGCCTTGCAAAGTCAGGATTTTGCCGTTGTCGATTCAAATGGTCTGTTAGGAAATCCGGTTTTGTATGCGGGGTAAACCGGCAGCTTTCCAAGCCGTAAAATCGCCGGAGATGATGTGGCGGCGCGCTTCTTTCACTAACCAAAGGTAAAAAGCCAAATTGTGAATCGAAGCGATTTGCAAAGCCAAAATTTCGTTTACTTTAAATAAATGATGTAAATACGCTTTTGTATGAAGGTTGTCGACGGATGAAGCGCCGTCGGCTTCAATGGGTGAAAAATCGGCTTCCCAGCGTTTGTTGCGCATATTTATAATTCCTTCTTTGGTAAAGAGTTGGCCGTTGCGACCGTTGCGTGTGGGCATGATGCAGTCGAACATATCTACGCCGCGTTCGATGGCTTCCAAGAGGTTGGCCGGCGTGCCGACACCCATCAGGTAGCGCGGTTTATCTTTCGGGAGGATTTCATTGACTACTTCGATCATTTCGTACATTTTTTCGGTAGGTTCGCCCACGGCCAATCCGCCGATTGCATTGCCGCCGGCGCCTTTTTGAGCTACATTTTCGGCGGCGCGCGTGCGTAAATCGGGATATACGCAGCCTTGTACGATCGGGAAGAGGCATTGTGAGTAGCCGTATTTGCTTTCGGTTTCGTAGAAACGTTTCCAGCAGCGATCGAGCCAACGTTCGGTCAACTCAAGTGAGCGTTTGGCGTAGTCATAACCGGCATCGCCGGGCGTACATTCGTCGAAAGCCATCACAATGTCGGCGCCGATGCTGCGTTGAATATCCATTACCCGTTCGGGCGTGAAAAGATGTCTGGAACCGTCGATGTGCGAACGAAATTCGGCGCCTTCTTCGCGCAATTTGCGGTTGTGCGCCAAGGAGAAAACTTGAAAACCGCCGCTGTCGGTCAGAATCGGTTTATCCCATGAATTGAAACGATGCAGTCCGCCGGCTTGTTCCAGAATTTCGATTCCGGGACGAAGATAGAGATGATAGGTATTTCCCAGAATAATTTCGGCGTGAATATCGTTTCGTAATTCGTTGAAATGCACGGCTTTGACAGTGCCTTGTGTGCCGACGGGCATGAAAATCGGTGTTTCGATTTGTCCGTGGCCGGTGGTAATTAATCCCGCTCTTGCGTTGGATTTCGGGTCGTTGTATTGTAATTGAAATTCCATATTACCTTAAATCCGCAATTAAGCGATTAGATATATTAGCAAAGCGTTGTAAATAAAATACTTAAAACGCTTTGCTGTTTGAAAAATTATCACTAAATTTAGTGCTCCCAACAAAAAAATAAAGTGGTTT
>BNWW01000154.1 GCA_025999115.1 Bacteroidia bacterium | reverse complement strand
GATAAAGTCTGTATCATTAATAAAGGCAAGATTGCCATCAATGGTTCGCCGGACGAAATGAAGCAGAGCTTGCTCAAACAAGAACTGGTTTTGGATGCAGGGGACAGGAGGCAACTTCTCCGCGAGCTTTCGGAAATGGGAATGTCCCACAAGGTGGAAGAACATATCATCGTTCCCTATCAAGACATGACGGCGCAGGAAATAATCGCGCGGCTTAAAACCAAATTGTCCGTGCTGAAAATCCAGGAGCCGACGCTCGAAGACGCATACATTGAATATATTAAAAAAACAGGGGGGAAAGCAGCATGAACGCAATCGCAATACAAAGCAAAAAAACGCGGCTTTCGCGTGAATTAAACGCCGTTGTAACGATAGCGGCCCGGGATATTTTGCTCGCCGTCAAATCTCCGGCCGGTTTGATTATGAGTTTCGTGATGCCGATAGTGATGATGGGAATGTTGGGCGGCAGCTTGGCGCAGAATATGACAGCGGGCCTCAACTTCAACTTCGGGCAGTTTATGCTGGTCGGCATGTTGATTAACATGTTGTTCATGTTCACGATGCAAGGGCTAACATCCTTGGTTGAAGACAGGCAAACGGACTTCACGCAGGAGATGTTGATTTCGCCCGTCTCCCGCTATTCCATTGTCATCGGCAAGATATTCGGTTCCTCGTTTGGCGGAATACTTGGCATGGTTGGCACGCTAATCATCGGGCTTGTCATGGGAATCACGCTCTCGCCGTGGCAGCTTTTGCTAATCTTGGCGCTCTCGCCCTTGATGTGCCTTTCTGCCGGTGCTTTCGCCATGCTGATTATCGGGCTTATCAAGAGTATTAAGACCGCCAATATGGTTGTGATGGTGTTTGCGATGTCGCAGATGTTCCTTTCGGGCGCTATCATTCCAATCACCCATTCGCACGGTATTTTGCTGGTATTAAACCGCCTTATGCCGATGACCTATTGCCTCGACCTTACCCGTGCCGTCGTATATGCGGGAACGCCTGAGTATGCAAACGTAGTGCTGTTCAATCCTGTGATAAATTGTATGGCCATTGTAGGGCTGACAATTCTTTTCCTGATTGTCGGAACGCTTGGGTTTGTACGGTCGGAGAAAGACCGGTAATCCGTAATTGAATAAAGAGAAGGATCACCATATAAAAATGAAGAGAAGATGAAATTGCACTTTTTAAAACATGTATTATTAGGCCTGGCGAAGGCAACAATATGAAAAAGCCCTTCAGGCTTTTGATGATGTCGTACAAAAGACCCGTGAGGTTATCAGACCGGGCAGGCATGTAGAGCAAAAAATGAAACAAAAAAAGAGGTTCTCCATGAATTACAAAAAATTATAGAATCACGGAGGCTTACGCACCCCGCCTGCAAAGATTTCCGCCTGATGGGCGTTTAGAGTGAACAACCATATTCCTTAATTAAACGACATTAAATTATTTAGCAACTCAAAAAATGATTTAGCCGACATTTTAATTCGTTTTTTCAAATCTTTTAGGTGATTTTTTTCCCAGTACCGGTTCTTCCAACGCAAGAAGTTCTTCCGCCTGCATCGCACTTGTTTTTAACTTACGGACGTATTCGTTGACGGTTTCCTTGTAAAGACCCAGGGTCTTTGCTATCCGGCGATTGGATACGCCCGATTGATGTAATTGTAATAATTGCTTGATTTTACTCATCTTTGTTACTTTTCCTGACATGCCTGCTCTTTGTGTTTTAATTGTTTGTTAAAACACGAAAGATAAAAGAAAAACCACAAAGCGGATAAAAATGGGTGGATATGATCCGAATTTGGAAAACCTCTCCGTCGTAATGATCCGAATTTGGAAAACCTCTCCATCGTAAACAATCAAACTTCTATCTGTCTTATTATCGATTGTTTACATGGCAAAAAGTGGGTGGGTATCCTCCGAAACCGGTCGCCGCCGTGTCCCGGATTTTTCGCCATCCATTTTTTTACTGACCATCGGATGCTTTTTCCTCCTTTTTTGGGTGGGTATGCTCCGGAATCTATAAGCCGCCCGCCTTGTTTGACCATAAATCCATCCTTTTTATCCTAAATCTGGGTGGGTATCTGCCGAAATGACGCCTTTGTAAACCATTATTCGGTGCAATTTTCAGCAGTTTTTTTTCGGTTTCGATGGGTGGGCTTGAGCCGAATTATGCAGTTTTTCATTGCAAATCCACTTAATGACAGCAAAGAGGTTCCTGCTTCTGTCTCGACTATATGATTTTCTAAAAGGTTTATTGCAGAAAAATTACCGTTGAAGATTACAAAATCTTCAACGTAATATTCTTGCGCAAGAATAACATTGCAACCACCACCCAAAATAATTAGCTTTTTGTTCGAGTTTTCAGAGAAATATTGGATTATTTCTTCCTCAGAATCAAGAAAAACGGCTGTTTTACATTTAGATTCTATACGGTAAGAGTTGTATTCTGTTAAGTCAAAATCGTGTAATATTCTCATATTTATTTTCGATATTTTTTCAATAAATCCATTACAGGCTTAAAATCATTTTTGGAATAACGAAATATTTCTTTTACAGGAATATGCACTTCTTTGCTATAAAAATACAAAAATAACAGGGCGGCAACAATGTAACTAATTGTAGATGCTATCGCCGAACCATTCGCATTGTATTTTGGTATCAACCAAATATTTAGTCCAATATTCAGTAAAACCGCCGGTATCATCGCTTTCATCGAAACCCAAGGTTTTCCTTTGCCTGCCAAATCCATATTCAACACTTTGAAAATGGTTAATAACAAAACACCCGGCATAAGTAATTGCATCACTTCTGTGCTTTTAATGAATTGTTCCCCATACATCAATAATATAATGTATTTTGCAAAGAAAATCAAAAACACAGAACCTGCACCGATAAAAATAATAGATAACCGCAATAATTGTGTTACTTTTTTTGAAAATTGCAATCCATCTTTGGCAGATGCACTCCTTGCAAAAACAATCGTACTCAACAACATCGGTATTTCCCATAGAA
>BNWW01000153.1 GCA_025999115.1 Bacteroidia bacterium | reverse complement strand
TTTCTCTCCTAACGACTATGTTTAACCGAAAAAGCACTCCTCAATCCTTCTTTTTCCAAAATCTTCGCTAAAAATTTACCTCAAAATATTTTTTATCAAACAAAATAATTAGCTTGCGGATTTAAGGGTCTATATGATTATTTATATTGTCTTCAAATATATCAGAAGCTGTAATATGAAGAGAGGAGTCGATACTACCGGTATTTTTCCAAACAGCATTAGCTGAATTTGGATTGTCTGTGGTGTATTGCCAAAGACCTGTTACCCCCCGGAAAAGTTGTTTGAATCTTGGCGGTCCTCCACTCATCAGTTAAATAGCGATCTTCTCCGTTAATGTAGGATATATCTAAATCGGCATAGATTTCAAATTTATCTACTAACATAGATGTACCATGACCAAATTCATACCAGGGACCCCAAGGTAAATAATCATTTTTGATAAGTAATGTAGATGAAGATGGAAACGATATTTTTGTTTCTTTATTTGAATAATAATGGTCTTCTGGACAAGAGAGGTAACTTTTTATCCAAAATTCGGATGGCAATTGATTTAATATTACACTCCCGAAATAAGATTTTGGAGAGGTGTTGCTGGAAATCCCAGAAAGTGGTTGTGTGGTACTATTACCTATCATAATAGATATAGAATAAGTATCGCTTGCGTGTCCTCCTTCCGCCCTCACATTTTTTATATTGATAATATAAGGATATTCATCATATTCTTGACAGTGTATCTGTCCACAAAAACCACTCAGTAATAAAAGCAATAAAACTACTTTTTTCATCTGTTTATATTTTTTGTTTACATTCAACATTTTATCATTTTTATAGCCACAATCATTCCCTTGTACGTTCCTTATTGTCATACTAAAACTATTTAAAAATGAACAATTACCGATTTTACCTTACTCTTTTTCCCACTTTCCACCTGATACAAAACCGTATAGGTATATTTTGTATCCGGCGAAACATTCGTATCAACAAACCGGGTTTGCTCCGCATCCGTTTCTTTCAATAAAGTCAACGGGCCGGCATCTTCCGATTTATACAAAATATAACGAATCGCTTTCGGATGTTTGCGCCAAAACAATTCAATGCGATGCGCTTGTGTGTCTTTATAATAGCTAAATTCGGTAACGGCATCCAAACTTTCTTTCAACTGAATATCGAGTGTTACAGCCGGCGAAGCAATGGTTTTGGCCGGATTACCGGTGGAGGCATAGACTGTATAAGCGTATTTTCCGGATTCTTCTACTTGGTCGGTATATTCATTTGTTTGGTAATTGCCGGAAACGACCACCCGTTTTTGAGGCGGTTCCGTTGCCAAAAATGCTCGCACCAAGGAATAAGTAACTGCCGGATCTTTCTTGTCCGTAATCCAAGAGAGATGAACTCTGTTGTCATCTACTTTATAATGGGTAATTACCGGATCGGCCGGTCGTTTGTTGTTGGGTTTGATGGCTTTCACGGTTTCGCAGGCGGGCGATTCATTGTAATAAGTATCGATGGCGGTCATTGCATAAAACACGGCTTCGTTGCCCAATTGGAGCGAAAGGGTATCCGTGTATTCGTTCGTTGTCAAAAGTTGGGGCGTAAGAGAGGATTTTTCGCCGCTTTCCGTGAAGGAACGTAAAATGCGGTAGCCCCGTAAATCGGGTTCTTGATTTGCATCCCAAGATAAATGAGCGATGGCCAAAGAATCAATTTGGACTTTCAAGCCCGTGGGAATGGCCGGCGGAACCGAATCCACTTGTTGTAATAAAAAGGGGAACGAACTTTTTACCTCGCCCTCTTGGGTATAGGCAAAGAGTTGGACATAGTTTTTGGCATCTTTTAATGTTAAAATAGCTTCCCGTTGTGTGGGTAAAATGTTTTGTGGAATGGAGATGTATTCGCCGTCAATACCGGGCGCCTGTTTGAATTCCAATTTGTGTATTTGTTCCGGATGATCACATTCGATTGTCCACCCGATTTTGGCTTGATTTTTCGCAATGAAATCGCCATACAGAATTACCGGCACACACATCCCGCTTGCCTTTCCTTTGCCGGATACTTCTTCGGAGTAGGGGCCGGTTTCGTCGAAAGTGGTAATGCCCCGGATTCGATACGTATAAGTCTGCGTATTGTCCGGCAAGGAATCCATGTAAAATAGTTCTTCTTTGTTCTCGCTCATCAGAGTTACAGGCAGTTTCGTAATTTGTTGGAACGCTTCGCCGGAAGCCGCCCGCTCGACATGATACGAGTGGTAAATATCCGATTGATAAAAATAATTCCACGAGAGCATAACGCCTTTATCCCCAAAAACAGCATTCAGCCCTATCGGTACAGGCAGTTTTTTCCGATTACTCAAACCGAGTACCACCACGGCCGTATCGCCTCTTTCCGGTTGAGGCTTATTCAAATAGATACGGTATAAATAGCGTTCATCGGCTTTTAGTTGGGGATCCGTCCATGCCCAACCGGCTAATACAGCGGCTTGATAATCGTATTCGGCAGCAAATAAAGAGGTCGCAAACCGTTGTTGGAGTTCGTTCGATTGATTGATGATGTCGCCCACCGTTTGATGAGGCGCGCTGACTAAAAAATCTTCGCCGTAAAACGCTTGAGCCACCACTGCCGCATAATCGGAACGATTTACCAAGGCTTCCCAATCGGCCAAAGGCGCCGGTAAAAATATTGGATCAATCTTTTCCAACGCGCCCTCGGGTTGAAACACATCGTTTTTGAAAACGGGAATCTTTTCCAACACATAGCCGTATTTTTTACCGTCCAACCACGCTTGGGCATTGGCAGGCGCCCATCGCAGGCGAATTGTATTTTCCTGAACACTTCCACGGATAGCCAAATTTTCCGCTACGGTCAATGCTTCCTGTCCGAAAACGACAGCCGGGAAGAACAGTAAAAATGAATGTATATACGTTTTTATCTTTTTCATATCTTGAATTATTATTTTAATTTTAAATGCTACACAAATTTACCGCCAATCCAGCGTATTGACATAATTAATGACCTTATCT
>BNWW01000152.1 GCA_025999115.1 Bacteroidia bacterium | reverse complement strand
CCTCGATATGGCTTCAATTGTGGCCGGCACCAAATACCGCGGACAGTTTGAAGAACGCATCAAAGCTATTTTGAATGAAATGGCTAAAAATCCGAATATTATCCTCTTTATCGACGAAATCCACACAATTGTCGGCGCCGGTGGAGCCAGCGGTTCGATGGATGCCGCCAATATGCTGAAGCCGGCTTTGGCACGCGGCGAAATTCAATGTATCGGCGCTACTACGCTCGATGAATACCGCCGCAACATCGAAAAAGACGGCGCTCTGGAACGTCGTTTCCAAAAAATAATTATCGATCCGACCACCGCCGAAGAAACTCTGCAAATCCTGAAAAATATCAAATCGAAATACGAAGATCATCACAATGTTTCTTATACCGACGAAGCGCTTGAAATGTGTGTCAAATTGACAGATCGTTATGTCAGCGACCGCAATTTTCCCGATAAAGCGATTGATGCATTAGACGAAGCCGGTTCGCGCACGCATATTGTCAATGTTGTGGTTCCGAAAGAAATAGAAAAATTGGAAGCGCAAATCGAAGACATTAAAGAACAAAAAAATCATGCCGTGAAGTCGCAAAACTACGAATCGGCAGCAGCTTACCGCGATCAGCAACGCCAATTGGAGATCAAACTCGAATCGGCTAAAAACCGTTGGGAATCCGATTTACAGGAAAACCGCCAAATTGTCGATGGCGACAAAGTGGCGGAAGTGGTGGCGATGATTTCGGGTGTTCCTGTGCAACGGATCGCCCAAGCCGAAAATCAAAAATTGCGGGAAATGGAAGATGTTTTGAAATCGAACGTGATCGGACAGGATGAGGCCGTTCAAAAAACCGTGAAAGCCATTCAACGCAATCGCATCGGATTGAAAGATCCGAATAAACCCATCGGAACGTTTATGTTTCTGGGGCCGACCGGTGTCGGTAAAACACACTTGGCCAAGAAATTAGCCGAATATTTATTTGATAGCGCCGATACCTTGATTCGTATTGACATGAGCGAATACATGGAAAAATTCACGGTTTCGCGTTTGGTGGGAGCGCCTCCGGGATATGTAGGTTACGAAGAAGGCGGACAGCTGACCGAAAAAGTATGCCGCAAGCCTTATTCCATCGTTCTACTGGATGAAATAGAAAAAGCGCATCCCGATGTCTTCAATCTTTTGTTGCAAGTGCTGGATGAAGGGCGTTTGACCGATAGTCTGGGTCGCCGGATTGACTTCAAAAATACGATTCTGATTATGACTTCCAACGTTGGAACTCGCCAATTGAAAGATTTCGGTCGCGGCATCGGTTTTAATATGCCTTCCCAAATAGATGATAAGGAGTTTTCGCGCGGAGTGATTCAAAAAGCGCTAAATAAAGCTTTCGCCCCTGAATTTTTGAACCGTGTTGACGATATTATTACTTTCGATCAATTGGATAAAGCGGCCATTTATAAAATTATCGACATCGAATTGAAAGGTTTCTATCAACGCATTGATGCACTCGGATACAAACTCACGATTACCGAAAAAGCCAAAGAATTTATCGCTTCCAAAGGTTACGATGTGCAATTCGGCGCTCGCCCGTTGAAACGCGCCATCCAAAAATATTTGGAAGACGAATTGGCGGAAATGATTATCAAATCATCTGTAAACGAAGGAGATAGTATTACGGTGGATTTTGATGAGGAAAATCAGAAGATTCGTATTAATTAAATATTCTCGTTGTTTTCAGCTGTATATTCCACCATTCTGCTTTCCACCTCTTTGCTTGTAAACGCCACGGCAAGCAGTGCAATGCGTTTGTTTTCGCTTGCGTAACGATCGACGTATTTTTTTTCGCGAATTTGTGCAAAAGCCTGTTCGATCAGTTTTTCTGTGGTTTCAGTTTGCGAGAATTTACATTCGGTTATTACAACTCTTCCGTCCCATTCCCAAACGGCGTCAATTCTGCCGATATTGGTCGGTATTTCGGCTTCAACTGCAAAGCCCATCAAATTGAGCCATAACAGCATAAGCGAATGATAATATGCTTCTGCCGGAATATGAAGCTGATAGGGAATACGGCTTAATAATTTCTTCAAAGTGACATTAAATGCCGCAGAATTTCCCTCCAACATCTGTTTGAACATTTTGGTTGTTTCCATTGAAACGTCAGTGATATTGGAGTTGGCAAATGCTGCCGTCAAATGCAAAACCAATCCGTTACGCACCTCACTATTTGGGACGGCGAGTGTTATCAGCGAATTGCCTCCAAACATGGTCGTTCTTATGTCTTTTACAGTTAAATATCCCGTCTGAAACAGCAATGTAACAGTATTTATGTCGTTCAAATCGAATGCGTCAAGCGAATTTTCAACTACTTCGAAAGGATTTAATACGGTTTCAATATCGTTACGTTTTTTGATTATGTCGATCAGAAACGAAGGCGAGCCGCTTTCAAACCAGTAGTCGACAAAGCGTTTTTCTTGAAAAAGCAGTAAGGTTGAAAACAGATTATAAACATAATTTACCGCGTCCCACGAAAAACCATCGTACCATTTTTTGATTTGTTCCAAAACCTGTACCTCTGTAACTTTATGATATTCAGCCATTTCTTTAATATATGGCGCAAATTGCGTTTCCAATTCGTTTTGCGTAATTCCACACAGCCAAGAAGATAAAATTGTGTAAGAGTTGTAACCTGTTAAATATCCATTGCTTCCGTCGATTGCAATTCGAGATCCGGACGAAGTACCTGCAGCCTCTTCATCAGCGGCATTTATTGCCCATACTATTCCGGTTAGTTCGTTGTCTAAGAGCATACTGAATGGCGTTTTTTACGCTACCGTCCGAACCAAGTTTAAATACAAAGGCGCCGTTGCCCGTGAGAGACAAAGTAGTCGCATCTATTGTTACGGAATTTTGAAATTCTCCGACAACAAAGAGATTGTTGTTCTTATCTGTAGCAATACCCACCACCGTAATCTTGTTAGCTCCGGTCGTTGTCAACTGTTTTGTCCAAACAGGCGGTACCGGCGCATTAGCCGTAATTTTATTT
>BNWW01000151.1 GCA_025999115.1 Bacteroidia bacterium | reverse complement strand
TAGATAAACCATACGGAATACGTTTATCATTAACTACAAAATCTTCTAATCCATGGGGATGTTCTAACATCCATTGCCCAGTTTTCGATAATTTATTAGGCTGTGGCTTTTCTTTTGCTGCCATTTTTCTCCATGAGTTCCTTTTAGATGTATATTTTGGAAAGCACTTCCTATATCATATCTGCCAATACTTGGATGCCCAGTTGTTGTATATAAAGCATCACAAAAATCTCGCATTTGAGTATGTTCACCCGTTGTCCCTGAATCAGTATTTCCAATAAAAGCCACCCCACCTCCATTGTGGTTAATTAAATAATGTTTGCCAATACAATCATATTGAAAATTGGCAGGATGACAACTACTTGACATTAATATTTGATAGGATTTTCCATTTTCCAAACTATTCATATCTGTACGATTTACATTCTCTCCTTTATCTTTATTAGAAATACCTATACTCATTGGACTCCCATGATCCATGTGGTAAATGAAATGAAATTTTCCCACACCTAAATCTGCTCCATAATTGAGCGCATCTAAAAAATTATTTTTGTTTAATTCAATATCGCCGCCATTACTGGAAGCTCTATCACAAATATATTTTCTGTAGATATGAGAGGGAACATAATTATTGTTGTATAATTTGATAGAAGATAAACAAAAGTCATACAATTGATTTCCGGAACCTTGCATATACGCATCTGAATAGAGATTGTTTTTGAAATAATTTAAGTTTTCAAGATTATATGCTTTTTCGTACGTAATGACTTTACCAATATAAGAATTTACTTCTTGTGCATTGCTTATCGGTATTCTTCCTAAAATAACTTTTAAATTGTTTTGCAAAGAAGTAGTAGGTGGTATAGAATCGCGAGGTCCCCATATATTTGAATAATAAGAAGAATAATACATATCAGTTGGATATTTAAGAAGATGATTATTTTCTCCCGAAAAATATTTTCCTGCAACCATTCTTGATGGTACAATGTTAATATCTCCGCCTAACAAAACATACAAGTCGGGACCCCACTTAGCATAAGCTTCGATTAGATATTTTCTGATTTTTTCCGCCATATCACTACCTGTATAATTAGCCTGAATATGTTCTGTGGTAACAATAATAGTAAATAATCCTTTCTTTATTTTCCAATCTGCAAATGGTTGAAATACTGATTTTAAAGAATCACAAGTAATAATGATATAATCGGGACATATTTCGTCTAAGATAGATAAATCGTCAGAACGTAAACTTGATGTCTTTGTTGGAATAACCATTCGTCCATTAATTAAACTCTGAACATTAGAACCAAATATGTCCACATCATTGGAGTTTTTCACTATATTTTTGATGATTTTTTTGCATAAATCTGCTCGCACAACGCTTTGTTTTATAGGGCGTACGGTTTTTGAATTTTTACTTTCCGTATATTCGATGGTGTATTCCAAATCGGGGTAATAGTTCATTATACGACTTTTAGGGATATATTCAAAAGGATAGATATGAATCGTAACAATATGATATCCATGAAAAAAATCGTCAGATACTATCTCATATAATTTGTTCGGATAAGGAATATCCGACGCATACACTTTCGTGTCAGGAAGCGTAAAATCAAAAGGATTTATATTATTACTTGAAATGGGAGCTTGTGCCGGAAGAATGTATATGTTCTCTTTCAATGTTTGTTTTTCCTTTACTCGAAAAGATACTCCTGAAACAACAGCATTTATTGGCAATACATACGACACCCTATAAAAAGGCAATTCAGGTTTACCTTCTTCATAAGTTGTATAACCGGATTCCCAAGCAATTTTGTCAAATTCTTGTACTTTGCTATATTTCAAATCAAATTTTTTAATGCTGATTTTATCGCTTACTTGTGCTTGACAAATCGTAGTTGCCAAACAGAAAACAAGTAAATGTGTTATTTTTAGTGTTTTCATGACTTTATTGTTTTATCCATTTAACTATATTCATACTATGATTGGAAAAAATCACTTTTATCAAATAGCAACCAGTTGAAATACCTGATATATCAATAATCTTCTCAAAGTTTACATCATTATCTTCAGAAATAAGCATCATACCGGAAGCATTGATTATTTGAATCGATTCAATAAGATTCGGTATTGATTTGATTGATAATTGAT
This sequence comes from Bacteroidia bacterium, assembly GCA_025999115.1. The sequence goes on along the minus strand of BNWW01000151.1, from coordinate 895 downwards.
TATTTGTGTTTTGCAACATCAATAATTTATTCTCTTTTGTAATCGCCTTTATTCCTTGAGGGATAGGCGGTTCATCGTAAATAGGTGGCGTTTTTATTAAAGTACATCCAAATATCATATAACCAATTGTGTCATTAGCAAATTTTGTGTCGAAATAGTAAGAATCTCTTATATTTCCTCCTTTAATAGCTATATTTTCCCAATCTTTTCCTCCATTAATTGTTTTATATATCCAAATGGTATATTGATCGTATCCCCCCGTAGGCATAGCCGCTTCCATATAATATCCGGTACTATCGTTAATAAAGCAGAATCCTCCCCCAGGTTGAAACCGGTTCGCAGTCCAGATCTGATTTTCCTTTGAAAGTAATTCATTACTCCATAAAGATTGTATATACGTTTTATTTTCCATAATATTTATGGTATTATATTCCGTATAATCAATGCTTATATATTGTTCAATATCAATCTTATTCCACGTTATTCCATAATCGTCCGTCTCATACACTGCAGCATAATTTCCAGTGAAATATCCGATATTATTTCTAAAAGCAATGTCATTCAAGGTGATATTATTTTCCGGTAGGATACTTATTTGTTGCCAAGTATTACCTTCATCTGTAGAATGAAGAATCAAACTATTATCACCCACTGCCCAAATATTGTCCAATCCTGCAGCAGCAATAGCATTTATTTGGGTTGTTGTTCCGGTTGTTAATTGTGTCCAATTTTCACTCGCATCCATTGTTTTTAATATTGTTCCTTGCTCACCAACAATAAAGCCAATATTATGATCGATAAATAGTACATCATTGAAAGCAACTTGTGTGAGCAAATGTTGTTTTTTCCAAGTTTCGCCTCTATCAGTAGATTTGGCAATTAAGCCGTTCTCGCC
>BNWW01000150.1 GCA_025999115.1 Bacteroidia bacterium | reverse complement strand
TCGACGAACGGCTTCGATGGTGTTTTCACGGCTACCGAAAGCAGTAAAGCGGAAAAATCCTTCGCCCGATTGTCCGAAACCGGAACCGGGTGTGCCGACTACTTGCGCTTGATTCAACAGCAAATCGAAAAATTCCCACGAAGTTTGGTTGTTGGACGTTTTTGTCCAGATATAGGGTGCGTTTATGCCGCCGTATGTCGTTAATCCCAATTCTTCCAAACCGCTTTTGATGATGCGGGCGTTCTCCATATAATATTGTATCACTTCGCGGATTTGTTTTTGGCCTTCGGGCGAATAAACGGCTTCGGCGCCGCGTTGGACGATGTAGGCCGTTCCATTGAATTTGGTGGATTGACGGCGTAACCACATCGCATTCAATGACAAGGTTTCGCCTTTCGATGTTTTGGCCGTCAATTCTTTGGGTACGATGGTGTAACCGGCTCGCATTCCGGTAAATCCGGCTGTTTTCGAGAAACTGCGAAATTCGATGGCGACTTTTTTTGCACCCGGAATTTCGTAAATGCTGTGTGGTACGTCGGGTTGTGAGATATAGGCTTCATAAGCGGCATCAAAAAGTATTAAAGATTGATGTTCGATGGCGTAATCGACCCATTTTTTCAATTGCGCTTTTGTCAAAACCGTTCCGGTGGGATTATTCGGATAACACAAATAGATTACATCGGCAGGTTTTTCGGGAAATGCCGGAACAAAATCGTTGGCCGGCGTGCAGGGCAGAAGCGTGATGCTACGTCCCGCCATTTTGTTGGTGTCCACATATACGGGATAGGCGGGGTCGGTAACGGCTACAAAATTATCTTGACTTAAAATGTCGCCGATATTGCCGGTATCGCTTTTGGCGCCGTCGCTCACGAAAATTTCGTCGGCCGCAATATCAATGCCCTGGTCTGAAAAATCGTGTTTCAAAATGGCTTGAATCAGAAAATCGTAGCCTTCATAAGGTGCATAACCGCGTAGAGTAGCTGCATTGGACATTTCGTCGGTTGCTTTGTGAATGGCTTCGATGACGGCCGGAACAATCGCTTGCGTTACATCGCCGATTCCCAGACTGATGACGCTTTTTTCGGGGTGCGCGGCTTTGTATTCTTTTACGCGGCGGGCGACTTCGGCGAATAAATAATTATTACCTATCTCAGTGTAGTGTTCGTTTAATTTGATCATGATGGATATGATAATGAGTGAATTAAATTTTCTATATTTTCGGATAAAACTTGCATTGACGGATAAACAATGTCTGCTCCGGCATCCCACAACACTTGGTCGGGTAGGGGACCTGTATTGACGGCGACGGTGTAGATGCCGGCTGCGTGTCCCGATTCCACTCCCAAAGGTGCATTTTCGACGATCATCGCTTCTTTGGGCGAAATATCGGCTTTTTTCAATGCCATCAAATAGGGTTCGGGATGCGGTTTTCCGTATTGGACGTCGTAGGCTGTAACCATTAGGTTGCGATCGAAAAAGCCGGGAAAATGCTTGTCTAATTTTGCGAATAAATCGTGTTGTCCCGAACCGGTTACGATAATCCGTTGCAAACCAAGCGATTTTACTTTTTGTAAAACGGCCAAAGCGCCGGCCATCGGCTGTGATTCGGGTTGTTCCAATTCGATGAAACGGCGGGCTTTTTGCTCATAGATGCGTTGCATTTCTTCGGGTGTGGCATCTCGACCGAATGAGCGGTTGAACAATAGATTGATGGTCGATTGTCCCGTCCGTCCTTCGTAGAGGTAAAATTCGTCGATCGAAGCCTCAATACCCAGCGAAGTAGCTACGTCGTACCACGCTTGCACATGGCTTGGCATGGAGTTATACAAGACTCCGTCCATATCGAAAAATATTGCTTTAATCATATTTTCGGGGGATGGCGGGTAAAGCCCGCCATGACAAACGATTTTTAATATCCCGGTTTATTTAAAAGTTTGAACATATTCTTTTTATAGGCTTCCACTCCCGGTTGGTCGAACGGATTTACACCCAAAATGTAACCGCTGATGCCGCAAGCGCGTTCAAAAAAGTATAATAATTGTCCGAGATAATATTCGTTCAATTCGGGAATTTCGATGCGGAGATTGGGAACGCCGCCATCGATGTGCGCCATTTGAGTGCCTAATTCGGCTTGTTTGTTCACGTAATCAACCCGTTGGCCGGCCAAGAAATTCAAGCCGTCCAAATCTTGTTCGTCCGACGGAACTTCCACGTGATGATTTGATTTGGCGACGGAAATCACCGTTTCGTAAATCGAGCGTTCGCCTTCTTGAATCCATTGTCCCATAGAATGTAAGTCAGTCGTGAAATCGACGGAAGCCGTGAAAATGCCTTTGTGTTCTTTGCCTTCGCTTTCGCCGTATAATTGTTTCCACCATTCGGAAACGTAATGCAATTTCGGATGGAAATTGGCCAAGATTTCGATTTTTTTTCCACTTTTGTATAATTCGTTGCGCGTGGCGGCGTATATTTCGGCCAAATTTTCTTCAAACGGAACGGAGCTTGCCGTATTTTTTTCCATCTCAACGGCTCCGGCAACTAATTTTTGAATGTCAATTCCGGCGACGGCAATCGGCAATAATCCCACAGGAGTCAAAACGGAAAAACGGCCGCCCACATTGTCGGGAATCACATAGGTTTTGTATCCTTCTTTGTCGGCCAAAGTGCGCAAGGCGCCGCGAGCTTTGTCGGTTACGGCCACGATGCGCGTTTTGGCTTCGTCTTTTCCGACTGCATCTTCCAATTGTCTTTTCAGGATGCGGAAAGCCAAAGCCGGTTCGGTAGTCGTTCCCGATTTGGAAATATTGATGATTCCGAACGATTTGCCTTTCAAATAGCCGGATAATTCGTAAAGATAATCTTCGCCGATGTTGTGTCCCGCGTAAACGACGACTGGTTTTTTGCCCGATAATTGGTCGAAGCTACCCGAAAGCGCATCAATCACGGCTTTGGCGCCCAAATAACTTCCGCCGATTCCGACTACTACAACGACTTCACATTTTGCTCGAAGTAAATCGGCAGTTGCTTGAATATCCGCTAATTCATTTGCC
>BNWW01000149.1 GCA_025999115.1 Bacteroidia bacterium | reverse complement strand
TTGTAATAGGTGCGCTCGTTGTAGTCTTCAAATATTTCGCAAGATGCTAATAGTGAAAGAACGACTAAAAATAGAATTTTATTTTTCATCATTTGTTTTTTTATGAATTTAAATATATTTTTTAATGCAGCCATAATGTATCAAGATTTAAAATATTATTTTGTGATTTTTTTATTTTATCAACAATAAAAGAAATTGCATGAGTCATACTTAATTCATAATTAGTATCAAAAGCAGTGATAGAATATCCAGCAACATCACTTTTATGTGTTCGTTTCAGAAATTTTACATGAAAATAGCCATTTTTGTCCGATATAAATTCCTCATTATCAAGTTGTACTGTGCCATATTCTCTATCCTCAAAAGCGAAGTGAACTCTTACAAAAGCATTTTCTACCGGCTCTTTTGTGTATTCATTATACACATATCCTACGCCTTCCACCTTGTAATAGGTGCGCTCGTTGTAGTCTTCAAATATTTCGCAAGATGCTAATAGTGAAAGAACGACTAAAAATAGAATTTTATTTTTCATCATTTGTTTTTTTATAAATTTAAATATATTTTTTAATGCAGCCATAATGTATCTATTTTTAATGTATTAGAATTTGTTTTTACTTTATCTGTTGAAAAAGATATACAAGTTGCACTCAGTTTATAAATAGTATCGTGAGCACAGATAGTTATACCTACGACATCACTTTTATGATATCTTTTCAAAAATCTTACACGAAAATAACCATCTGCATTTGTTGCAAAAGACTCAAATTCGGGCTGTACTGTGCCATATCCCCGACCCTCAAAATTGAAATGGACACTTACTCTTCCGTATAGTACGGGCTCTTTTGTATATTCATTATACACATATCCTACGCCTTCCACCTTGTAATAGGTGCGCTCGTTGTAGTCTTCAAATATTTCGCAAGATGCTAATAGTGAAAGAACGACTAAAAATAGAATTTTCTTTTTCATCATTTGTTTTTTTTATAAATTTAAATGTTTTTATTTACTTTACCCATAATGTGTCTAAGTTTAATGTGTTAGAATTTTTATTTACTTTATCTGCTGTAAAAGATATACAAGCTGCACCCAGTTTATAAATACTATCGTGAGCACAGATAGTTATACCCACAACATCACTTTTATGTGTTCGTTTCAGAAATCTTACACGAAAATACCCTTGAGCATCTGTTTCAAAATACTCATACTCGGGTTGTACTGTGCCAAAGGGTCTGCCTTCAAAATTGCAACCAACACTCACTCTTGCGTATGGAACCGGCTCTTTTGTATATTCATTATATACATATCCTACGCCTTCCACCTTGTAATAGGTGCGCTCGTTGTAGTCTTCAAATATCTCGCAGGCTGAAAAGAGCAAGATAACTGCTAAAAATAAGATTGTTTTTTTCATAATGATTTTCTCCTATATTAATTTTAATGTAGCCATAATGTGTCTAAGTTTAATGTGCTAGAATTTTCTTTCAATTCATTAGGTAACAAAGTCACATTGTTATCCGACTCAAGAATGCCATAAAATTCCGCCCATATATAATAACCTATTACATTCTCTCTATTTGTCCTTTTTAGAAATTTAATTCGAAAAGTCCCATCTTGATTAGCATAATAGGCTTCAGCAAAAGGGCCAACCGTTGCATATCCATTGCTTTTGAATGATGACCTTACAATTACTACTGCGGCTCTTACCGGCTCTTTTGTGTTTTTGTTATACACATAACCCACGCCTTCCGTATTATAATAGGTGCGTTCATAGTAGTCTTCAGAAGTTTCGCAACCTGCAAATAGCAGCGGTATAACTAAGAAAAAAAGTAATCGTTTCATAATATTGTATATTTTAAGTGAGTAATTATTCTGTCAGTATTGTTTTTTGTGAAAAAGTTCTGCATATCAATAATATTTGGCGAACGGTCTATTAAAACGCCTGTTGTTACTTTGTTTGGCGGTATCTCAAAAATGCTATCCATTTGCATCTGGTAGTTTGATTGGGAATATCCTTGCACAAAAACAAAAGACACAAGAATTACAAAATAAATTTTATATATTCCACTTTTGTTTCGTTCCAAATCATACGTGTAATTTAATTTCCTTATAATGAGAGCAAAAGTAACGTTAATTTTGGAAAATTACAAATTGTGCTATTCTTCGTATAACCCAAGGCGGGCGTTACACCGTCTGATTTGGGCAGATGGCGAAGAAATCATTGAAAAAAATGAAACGTTTCGTTTGAAAGATGGAGTTTTGGATGGAATAATCATTTTATTCAGAAATTACGCCGAATACTTAACCCTCCACTATTCAAGAAACTTCCCATATTGAAAAAAGCTCCAATAGTATATTTTGATGTGAGGTCAAATTCATAACTTGCCTGTTGGTAGAAATCGGTTCATTGTTATTTACCACGAACTCATCATCCAAATAATAAGAATTATCTCCCCAAGGCGCTTCATAAGACATTGATAAACTCACATCAAGCCATTTCCATGTTTTTCCATATTCGCCCTTCAAGATAAATCCGCGCTCGCCGCCAATTCCAAAGCCACTTTCAAACTGCACAAAATTTTCTAAATTTTGCGAAAAAACGCTTGTGCCTGCAATCGCAAACATACCGGCTAATAAGATAAAAATAGTTTTTTTCATATATTTTATTCTGAATCTCCAAATTTAACAGTTAATTGCCCGCCTGCAATTATTTTACCGTATTTGAGTGCAGTAAGCGTCAATTCCATCCATTCAGCGAAACAATTATCGTCGTCTTCTACAAAATAAAAGCTTATACAGTCGAACCATCTTGAACTGCCTGGTTTCCAATTGGTCATAACACAACCGTTTGCAGAATTAATGTCATTCCACGAGTTATCGTCTCTACTGTTCATTTCTATATACATATCATTAATTTCGTATGTACTATTTCCATTTACTCCAAGAACTTTGACTTTAAATTCCGGCGCGCCTCTTAGCCATGATTCTATTTTGGAAACATCGCTGTATTTAACTTTTTTGATATATACTTTTGAATTTTTTGCAACGGGTGCATTTCAAATTGTCGCATATCGTCCTTGCGAGGGCGTAAGCCCGAAGCAATCCGGAAATAATAAATTATGATTATCGGATATTTTGCCTGTCGCCCGAAAGGGCGGGATTTTCATAACCGTA
>BNWW01000148.1 GCA_025999115.1 Bacteroidia bacterium | reverse complement strand
TATTTTTTGTTTCGTGCGAAGAAAAAGACCCGCGTTACGAAGACAACGATAATCCGGTTGAAATCAAAGCCGTGCATTTGCAGGACGGCGATGATAATGTGGTCGATCGCACCGTTCAATTCGCTCGCTTGGGACAATTGATTCGCTTGGAAGGCAGCGGCTTTTTCGGCGTGAAATCGGTGAGCATCAACGGAGAAAGCACGTATATCAATCCCACTTTGATGACCGGCAATTCGTTGATTGTGCGCGTTCCGAGCAAGGCGCCCACTTCCGATGCACCCGAAGAAGTAAGAAACACCATCGTATTGAAAAAAACAAATCTTGTTTACACTTACACCTTTGAAATTCGCGCCGCCGCACCGCGCATTACCCGTATTTCGCACACTTTACCGCAAGCAGGCGAAGAAATCACGCTGTACGGGACGGGATTGACAGACGTTAAAAGCATTGTTTTCCCCGGCGAAGTCGTTGTGAGCGAAGGAATTACTTTTGATGAAGAAACCGGCGAATGGTGTAAAGTAAGCATGCCGGCCGGTGTATCCGAAAACGGCGGCTCCCTTTTGTTGTTGAGCAGCAACGGCGGAGCTTATTCGCCCGCGTATTTCAATTGCAAAAAACACGTTGTGCATAACTTCGACAATGTAAACAATGCCAATTGGAGCGGAGGAGATATTTCGGGAAATCTCACAGCCGTCATTCCCGCCGCAACCACAGGCGCCAAATCACAAGGCGCTTACCGTTCATTGAATACTCCGGGCAATACAATTCAGGCTGACGCAGCCAAAGCGGCTTATTATTGGATGCACTCCAAAACGCCATGGCCGGCTATTTTGTCGCCATTGCTGGATACAAGTCTTCCTGCAAGCGATTTTGCCATACAAATGGATATTTATGTCGAAGGCGAATGGCAGTCGGGATATATCCGCATGGTCGTCGCCGACGGTTGGGGCGCCACACGATATTGTATGCTGTATGCGCCTTGGGAAGCGTTCGGAAAACGTGTGCCGTTTGAAAATCCCAATAGCTGGTACACCGTAACTTTGCCTTTCAACTTGTCGGACGATTTCAAGGAAGTGAAATTGATTGATGTCCTGAACCGGCAACAAGAAGCCGACTGGGATCAATGGGGACCGTGGTTCGATAATGATAAATACAACGACATAGACGCTTTGCCTACCGGCGTTGTGATTTATTTCGATAATTTACGCGTAGTTTCGCTCAATACGCCCACGTATAGCGATTACGCTGATGAGATATGAGTTATGAATTATAAATTATGAATTATATGAGAAATTTAATAATTATACTGCTTGCGGTTTTGACTTTTAGTCTGACTGCCTGTTACGACGAGAAAATGGAATGGAACGATAGTCCTTATGGAAATCCGATCGATGTTTCGGAAATTCCATTAACGCTCGAAGAACAATTAGCCCGTTTGGGAGCGCTGAAAGAATACGCCGGTTTTCCGGTTGGCATAGGTGTGGACATGGATTTGTATATGACCAACGAAAATATCAACAACATCATAAACGAAAATTTCAATGTGGTAACGGTGGGTTATCACATGAAACACGGACCGATGGTAGGTTCCGACGGCGCCTTGCGTTACACGGCGGTCGATCAGTTTATCGAACGTTTGCCGCAGGGAATCGACTTGTTCGGACACGCTTTGGCTTGGCATCAAAACCAAAACGGCGAATATTTGCGTCAATTAATTGCTCCCGAAACATTTACCCCACCCGATTTGTCGGTCGATAATTTGCTGGATATTTCGGCTTTGCAAGATGCTTCGTTTACCGGTTGGCAAAAATTGAATCCGGGCGCAGGCATCAATGTAGTGGAAAATGAAGGGATGAACGGCGGAAAAGCGCTCAAAATGGTTTCGTCAGCCACCTCTTCCGCGGCTTACAATTTGCAACTTCGTTCGCCGATGACGACGGTCGAAAACGGGAAAACCTATACGGTATCGTTTTTTATCCGTTCCGATAAAGTGGGTAAAGGACGGATTTCGTTTGAAAAAGGAAGCGCCAACCAATATCCTTATTTGGATTACGGAACGGGAAGCTCCGTCGAAAGTTTCAGTACCGGCAATTTGTGGAAACAAATCCGTTTCCAAATTACTACGAATGCCGATCAATTGCAACTGAATTTCGATTTGGGTTATTTGCCCGAAGTAAGTTATTATATTGATATAGATCATATTGCGGTGGTTCCGAATACGGTGAATACCGACCCGATTGCGGTGGAAATGCCTGACGAACAAAAAGCGCAAAAAATCGGCGATGCTTTGGCCGGTTGGATTACAAATATGGTAACTCATTACAAAAACCGCATTCATTCGTGGGATGTAGTGAACGAACCGGTCAACGATGCCGCCACCGACATCCGCCACGGTAATGGAAAAGGCGACAGCGGCGATATTTTTCATTGGCAAGACTTTCTGGGAAAAGATTATGCCGTAACCGCTTTCCGTTTGGCGCGCGCCGCCGGTAATCCGGACGATGTGTTGTTTATCAACGATTTCAATTTGGAATCAAACCTGAATAAATGCCGCAAACTGATTGAATACACGGAATATATCGAAAGTCAAGGGCAAAAAGTAGACGGCATCGGCACGCAAATGCACCTCACTTACGATACGCTTACTTACGAAAACACGATGACCAACATTACCGAAATGTTTAATTTATTAGCAGTTACCGGCAAAAAAATTAAAGTTTCGGAATTGGATATTCGTTTGAACAAAGCCGCTCCCGAACCCAAATTACTAACGGGACAAGCGGAAATGTATCGCGAAGTAGCTCGATTGTACCGTGAAATTATCCCCGCCGCCCAACAATACGGCATCACGGTTTGGTGCGTTTCCGACAATGCCGACGAACACGTGAATTGGTTGGAAAACGACGCGCCTTGTTTGTGGGATGCCAAGTTTAAACGCAAAGAAGCATATCGCAGCTTTATAGAAGGTTTGGCCGGGAAGACGGCGGATGAGCTATTAAATAATAAATAATTAAAAAAGATTGTATATGAAAAAGATGATTTATAGGGTTTTACTGACAATGGTTTGTTTGGTGGCCCAACAGGTTGCAATTAGTGCGCAAAGTGCGTGTGATGTGGTGTTTGATTTTGAGAACGATCGTAATTTAGAGTATGCAATAACAAACAATGC
>BNWW01000147.1 GCA_025999115.1 Bacteroidia bacterium | reverse complement strand
GAAATCCAACGCTATAGTAACTTAATCTATATAATGTCTAATAGCTATTTTTTTATAATTAAGACGTCGCACATTAATTCCAAACTTTCTAAGAGATTTACTTCTATCGACCGTAATACTCTCTGCGAGATAACTAAGGCTATTAATCTTATCCATTATTTTTGTAAATAACCTATTATATTAAATCCGAAACTTGTACTAACATCAATTTGTGCTGTTATCGTATCCATTTTATTTGATTGTTGTTTGTTTCGACAAAGGGAAAAAAATTATTTCAAATCAAATTCATAAAAAGCGCAAAATTCTCTCATGGTAACGATTTTTGGTTTCGGCTTATTCAGAGCATCATGTAACAGATTTATTTTACGGGATGCCGTTGCATAATCGATTTCTTTACTACTGACAGTAAATGTAGGAATTTCATATCCTTTTATTTGACTCATGATGATTATTTTTTAATTGTTTTTCAATTGTTGATTTTATCTTGTATCCGGTTTTAATGGACACATATTTACTATGTTTCTCAAAATAAATGACGATTAGTCCATCGGAAACATCTTTATAAGCGACATAATTGTTTTTCTTTATCTTTTCGACGTATAAGTTTGCAATGCTTTCTGAATCCCGATATGCAATAATGTATGTACACCACCGACATTATTCATATAATTTTCAGCAACATGTTACGCGATTTCTCCAGTCCAATTAATTGGATATTGTTTGTTTTCCAACCTGATACTACCATTTCCCAAATGCTCTGCCATAATCTTTACCGGAATCTTAGCGGAATCTTTAAATACAAGTTTTTTATAAATTCACAACAAAAGTACATACAATTAATCTATGTATCAAAATTTTACCGGTATTTTTCGCTTCCCAAGTTATTAATAATTTTTCATTATTCGAAAAAATAATGATAACTTTGCAGAAAATATTAAAAACTTACAATTATGGCAACCATAATTTGTAAAGAAATCCTAAAAAATACTTGGTATAATGTCAATACAATCACTCATTCAACAAGACTTGGAGCGTTTATACGCAGTGGAAATCCCCACATCATCGGTGCAAATCCAAAAAACAAAAAAAGAATTTAAGGGACATTTGACTTTGGTTGTGTTTCCCCTTTTGAAAATATCGAAGAAAAATCCCGAACAGACAGCCGCTGAAATCGGAGGTTATTTGGTTAAAAATCAATCGTTTATATTGGAATACAATGTGATTAAAGGATTTTTGAATCTGATAATCGCTCCCGCTTATTGGATTAATATTCTGAATGAAATTAATCAAAAACCGAATTTCGGAACCAAAACGGCCGGCGAACATTCGCCTTTGGTCATGATCGAATATTCGTCGCCCAATACTAACAAACCGCTGCATTTGGGTCATATCCGCAATAACTTGTTGGGTTACAGCATTTCCGAAATTTTGAAAGCCACCGGGAACAAAGTGGTTAAAACCAATATTGTGAACGACCGCGGTATTCACATTTGTAAATCCATGTTGGCGTGGAAACGCTGGGGAAATGGCGAAACGCCCGCTTTGACCGCTAAAAAAGGCGATCATCTGATTGGCGATTATTATGTGAAATTCGACCAAGAATATAAAAAGGAATTAGCCGAATTACAAGCTAAAGGTTTATCAAAAGAAGAAGCCGAAAAACAATCGGCATTGATGGCCGAAGCCCGCGAAATGTTGCGTCTTTGGGAAGCCGGCGACAAAGAAACCGTCGAACTTTGGAAAACGATGAATAGTTGGGTGTATGCCGGTTTCGACGAAACCTACAAAGCCTTGGGCGTTGATTTTGATAAAATTTATTACGAATCGAATACTTACCTCGAAGGTAAGGAAAAAGTTATGGAAGGTTTGCAAAAAGGTATTTTCTATCGAAAAGACGACGGTTCGGTGTGGGCGGATTTGACGGGCGACGGTCTGGATGAAAAACTCTTGCTTCGCGCCGACGGTACATCGGTTTACATGACTCAAGATATTGGTACTGCCAAACTTCGTTTCGACGATTATCCGATTAATAAAATGGTGTATGTAGTTGGAAATGAGCAGAATTATCATTTTCAAGTGTTGTCGTTGTTGTTGGATAAATTGGGATTTGAGTTCGGCAAAGGCTTGGTGCATTTTTCCTACGGGATGGTCGAACTGCCTGAAGGCAAAATGAAATCGCGCGAAGGCACCGTGGTTGATGCCGACGATTTGATAGCCGAAATGATTCAAACAGCCAAAGCAACTTCCGAAGAATTGGGCAAATTGGAGGGTCGTTCGGAACAAGAAGCCAATGAAACCGCTCGTATTGTCGGTTTGGGCGCACTGAAATATTTTATTTTGAAAGTTGATCCGCGTAAAAACATGGTTTTCAATCCGAAGGAATCGATTGATTTTAACGGGAATACGGGGCCGTTTGTGCAATATACTTATGCGCGGATTCAGTCGTTGTTGCGGCGTGCCACACCGGCGGGTTGTTGCGGACTTGATCTACAATCTCCTGCGCGAGGGATTGCGGATCAAGTCCGCAATGACACGTTTATTAACGAAAAAGAAGAAATATTAATCCAAATGTTATCCGAATTTCCGGCAGTTGTACAGGAAGCTGCCGATAATTTCAGTCCGGCTGTGATTGCAAATTACGTTTACGATTTAGTGAAGGAATACAATCAATTTTATCATGATTATTCGATTTTACGCGAAGAAAACGAATCGGTAAAACAATTCCGTTTGATTTTGTCGGCTAATGTCGGAAAAACCATCCAAACCGGATTTGGACTATTGGGAATTGATGTGCCGGAGCGGATGTAGATTCCTTACTTATCATTGAAAATGAAATTCAACTTTTGCTTTCGGTAATGATGGAATTTAGTATCGCTACTGATTAGTGGAATTTGTTCTGTAATATCTCTTGGATACTTACTGCGCTAACATAAATATGGTTTTCATAATTACCAATAATACTTTGTACATCTGCAGAAATAGCATCAGGTTCATTGGTCATACGAATAAGGATAGTGGTGTCGATTAAATATCTCATTGCACTATATGGTATTCCGGGTCAAACATAGATAAACCATACGGAATACGTTTATCATTAACTACAAAATCTTCTAATCCATGGGGATGTTCTAACATCCATTGCCCAGTTTTCGATAATTTATTAGGCTGTGGCTTTTCTTTTGCTGCC
>BNWW01000146.1 GCA_025999115.1 Bacteroidia bacterium | reverse complement strand
GGATAATGATTGATAAATATTTTAATTTTTTCATCTTCTTTGTATTTTAAAATTTAATATTAAGACCTGCTGTGACGGTTTTCTGTACCGGATATTGCCAACCTGTAGTTGAACTTTGGGATTCAGGGTCGAACCCGTATTTTACAACGTCACTGAATGTAAACAGATTGGTACCGGTCAGATACAGTCTGAGGCTTTCTATACCTGCTTTTGCAAGCAAATTCGGAGCAAAGGTGTAACCCAAGTTGATATTTTTCAGTCTTAGATAGGAGGCATCTCTACACCAGAAATCCGAGCCATAGGAATTACTCACTTGTCCCCACTTCTGTCGTGGAATAATAGCATTCCTGTCATTGTTTTTAGGCGTCCATCTTTCTTCATAAATGACTTTATAAGGAACACGGTCCGAATCAATATTGACATTACCCGGTTGCAGGTACAAATTATATTGGGCGGCGCCTTGGAACAACATACTGAAATCAAAACCTTTGTATGTCGTACTCAAGTTCAGTCCAAACATATAATGCGGAGTGCCCTCGTTACTGACGTGAATTTGGTCTCTCCAGTTCAGAACTCCATCGCCGTTAATATCCACATACCTGATGTCGCCCGGACTGAGTGTTCGGTTGCCCTGACCGTCCAAATCAAATGGAAGTGCGTCTATTTCTTCCTGAGAAGTAAACAATCCGTCGCTTTTATATAAATAACCTGCGTCCACCCAGTTACCGGACCGTTTTTTTTGACGGATATCGTCCGGGTCGGTATATTCCACTTCTTCATAATGTTTCCATTTAGTACGTGCATAACTGACATTGCCGCTTATATCATAACCGACATCCCCAACTATGCCTTTTGTGCCCAAAACCAACTCAAATCCTCTGGATACCTGGCTGTTTATATTTTCCCGCGGTAATGAGGCGCCAAATGTATTGGGCAGAGCTGCTGTTCTGGTAGCCAGTATGCCTTCCCTCAGGCGTTGAAAAATATCTGCTTCGGCATACAGTTTGCCTTGAAACACGGAAACATCAAGTCCTAAATTCGACAATGTCATCGTTTCCCAAGTGATATTGGGATTGGCAAGTCCGGTACTTTGCAAGGCATTCACTTCACTTCCATTATTTACATAATATCCGCTGAACGTGAAACCGGTCAAATATTGGTATGCTGCTACATTATCCCAACCGGTGCGGCTGACACCTCCCCTTATTTTCAAATTGTGCAGCCAATCCACATTGTCTTTTATAAAGGATTCTTCAGATATGCGCCAACCGGCAGATATACTGGGAAAGAGTCCCCACCGTTTGTCTTTCGGAAAATTAGGCGAACCATCATAACGAAGGGTGCCCTCCAACAGATATTTGCCCATGTAACCGTAATTGACCCTCGCCACCAAACTTTCCCTTCCGGTTTCGTTGGTGCTTCCATTGGTCACCTGATCTGCCGTATTGCCGGCAAACATTTGGTCAAGTGCCGATGTCATAAAATTGATACGTTTCCCGTATAAATTCCAACTTGCATAATCAATGGCTTCAAACAAGAGCAAGGCATTGACAGAATGTTTCTCGGCGAAAACGCGGTCATAATAGAGCGACAACTGCCCGGTAATCGTCCGGTTGGTAGTGTATTCCTGGGTTAACTCCGGAGGGTCAGAACGCCATGCCAACGAATATACCTCCGATGCAGGGTCATAGTCGTAGGTTTCGACTTGTTTTCTCCATTTCTTATAGTCGCGTGTCCACTGCTTGTAATTCATCTTGAATTTAACACCCAGACCTTCTATCGGTTTTACCTTATAATCCAAAGTAAGCGCCCCGTTCAAAGTGGTATAGAAACTGCGGTTGTATCCTATCAAATCTTCATTGTAATTGAGAAGCGGATTGTAGTCGCCCATACCGGTACGTGGTACTTTTGTCTTATCAGGGAAGGACGAGGGAAGAGTAGGAAACATATTAAACAAGTCCATCCATATCTGATCCGTATTATCAACGTTGTCAGGTCCCGGACGGGGAGATGTCTGCGTCTTTTCCCTTATCGCCGACAAATCTAATGACGCCGTTAATTGGGAGGTGATTTTCATATCAATGTTCGACCGGACATTGTAGCGGTCAAAATTCATCATTCCGCCTTTGTCCATCCCATCCTGATAGAGATAACTGAGAAATGTAAAATACTGTACGTTCTCATTTCCGCCTTCGATAGACAGGTTATGCTGTGTTTGGGGCGCCCACTTCTGCATAATGATGTCCATCCAATTCGTATTGGGATAGGCGGGGTCGTTTCCTGCAAAAAATTTGGCAATATCCTCCTCCGAATACCGCAGATTCTGCTCGGGAACACCCGAATTTATCTGTACTTCGCGAATCATGGTTGCATATTGACCCGCATTGACCGGTTCGTGAAAAGTGGCATAAGACTGACCCGTCAGTGACGAATTGAGGGTGACGGTCGGTTTCCCTGTACGCCCTCTTTTGGTCTTCACCAATATCACGCCATTACCGGCTCTTGCGCCGTAAATAGCAGCAGAAGCGTCTTTTAATATTGTAATCGATTCAATTTCATTCGCATCGATATTATTAAAAGATTGTTCGGCGCCATCCACAATAATGAGCGCACTGCCGAAATTACGGATATTGATGTTGGCAGCATCAAAGCCGGGAGCGCCATTCTCCTGTTTCAGTACCAAACCCGGTAGCCTTCCGGCTAAAGCATTGATGGTGCTTGCCACAGGGGATTTAGCAATAAGCTCGCTTTTCACGGAGGCTACTGCTCCGGTCAGATTGGCTTTCTTCTGCGTACCGTAACCGACCACTACCACGTCATCTAATGTCTGCACATTTTCAGTTAAAGTGATAGAAAATTCCGTTTGATTTTTTACGGCTATTTCCCGGGTATTGTAGCCAATATAGGAAATAACCAGAATGGCGTTGGGAGATACTGACAGCGTGAATTTACCGTTCACATCAGTTACATTAGCGTTGGTTGTTCCTTTAACAACTACACTGGCGCCGATAACGGCTTCGCCTTTGTCATCGACAACACTGCCTGAAATAGCTTTCCCTTCCTGCGCAAAGGCGGAGAAAGTACAACTGCATACACACAGGATGCAAATCAGCATCCGTATGCTACTCTTTTTGATAAATTGAAACTTGTTTTTCATGTGCATAATATTAAATTAAAAATGTATTATTAATTAGAAC
>BNWW01000145.1 GCA_025999115.1 Bacteroidia bacterium | reverse complement strand
ACACTATCTGAAAATAATATAGTGCAGTTGGTTGACCATATTCTTGAAGAAATTGATAGAATAAGCCAAAACAATGAGTTATATATTCATAAAAGATGATAATTTTCCGCCTAAAAGATTTCATTTACGCCACATTATTTCGGTGGATATTCGGACATTGTTTTGCCTCTTTCGGTTCCAAATCAAGGATTATTTTTCCTTTGCGAATTGAAGGTGCTAAAAACATATACATTGATAATAATGTATATGTTGGATACAAAACAAGCTTGGCCGCGGTGGCGCATGATAAAATAATAATTCCATTATTAAAAATCGGCAGGGGTACGTCGCTGGGTAATTTTAATCATATTTATTGTACACAAAGTATTACTATTGGTAATCATGTATTGACTGCTGGCAGCGTATATATTTCAGATAATCTACATTCGTATGAAGATGTGAACATTCCAATCATAAAACAGCCTATAAAACAGATTAATCCTGTAATTATCGGCGATGGAACTTGGTTGGGCGAAAATGTTTGTGTGATTGGGAGTACAATTGGAAAAAACTGTGTAATTGGTGCTAATTCTGTAGTTACTAAGGATATACCTGATTGTTGCGTGGCAGTAGGAGCGCCTGCCAAAATAATCAAAAAATACAATATCCAAACGGATACTTGGGAAGAAGTCTGATTATTTATGTTCAAAAAAATCAATTTTATCGCTATTAATATTTTAAGTTCCGGAATAGAATTTGGTCGCTCTGTTCTTTTCTTGAAATATATGCCTGATAGTCATTTGGGACAGATTTTGCTTTTTCAGGCAATTATTGCTATGTTAGGTTTGGCGCAAATTGGATTGTTTAATGGAGGATTACGCATTTTTTCTATTGATTCGGATAGTTATTTGTATAAAACTGTAAATAACAACAATGTGAGTTTTATTGTTTGTGTAACTTTGTTACTTACATTATTAGCTTTATTAGGATACTTCTTTTTCGATTATGACCTATTAATTTCAATTTTGGCTATTCTTTGTGGCGGATTTGCATTGTTACAAAATTGGTTTACAAACTTGTTAATTGCGAGACAAAAACTGACGGCAATAAACAAATACCACTTTGTTAGTGCTGTTGTTTCTGTGATTTTGGCATTTTCTATTTTTCAAATTGGAATAATTGGTGCGTTAATTTCGATTTCGAGCGGTTATCTGATGTTTGTTTCTATGTTTTTAATAGAGCAAAAGGAGTATTTTCCAATTAAATGGTTAAAAATTGATTTTGCAGTAATCAAAAAAACATTGTTTTATGGTTTTATTCCTTATTTATCGGGAATTGCAGTTATATTGAACAATCAAATAGACCGGTTCTTTATTTCCAACTACATTTCGTTGGAAGCTTTGGGGCAGTTTTATTTGGCTGTAACTTTTATTACTATTTTTAATATGGTTCCAAATAATCTCAATTCATTATTTTCGCCGTCTACAATCAATAATTACGCTTGTCATAAATTAAAAGAAACAGTAAAGGCAACCAAACAATATTTTTGGATTCTTTTACTATATAGCGCTCTTGCGAGCTTGTGCTTAGTTTTGTTTGGAGAAAAAGTAATCTCATTCATTTTCCCCAATAAATTAGACCAACTGAAGTATTTGTTTGTCATATTGCCCGGAGTAGTAGCATTAACGCTTTCAAAACCATTTAGCTTGATCTTGTATGTTGCTTTGAATTTGAAATCCATTTTGTGGTCAAATATATTTTCGTTGCTAACCTATGTGGGTATCTTGATTTCATTATTGTTGTTGCAACGATTTACGCTTGACAATATCGCGTGGGGAAAATCAATGCAGGGTATCATTGTATCTGTGTTTTTAGTTTTTTCTGTTGCAGTTAGTTGGAAAAAGATAAGTCAATTCAGTTATCTAAATAAATAACATCTATTTTATGCGAAATATTCTTATTACAGGAGGAGCCGGTTTTATAGGTTCTAATATTGCTCTGAAATTTATAAAAAAAGGTTATCAAGTAAGCATTTTGGATAATTTATCGCCCCAAATACACGGTGATGATCCCGGAAAAACGTCGCCCTTGTATGGTTCCATATCCGGCAAAGTAAATTTGATACATGGAACAGTTACTTCTGAACAAGATTGGATAAAAGCTATTGATAATCAAGATGCAATTATTCATTTGGCTGCAGAAACAGGGACTGGCCAATCCATGTACGAAATAGCACGTTATTGTGATGTTAATATTCAGGGAACGGCGCTAATGTTGGATTTGCTGGCCAATACTAAACATTCCATAAAAAAAATAATTGTAGCCTCTTCGAGGGCTATTTATGGAGAAGGAAAATATAAATGTACGGAGCATGGAATTGTGTATCCGGATGAAAGGAATGATTCAGATATGCAAAACGGCGATTTTGAATGTAAATGCCCGATATGTCATTCTGACTTGGAATTGTTGCCAACTTCCGAAGATTCAATAATCCATCCATCATCTGTTTATGGAATTACCAAGCAAAATCAGGAACAGATGGTATTGACCGTAGGAAAAGCTTTGGGTATTCCATCCCTTGCTTTCAGGTATCAAAATGTGTATGGCCCCGGACAATCATTATCAAATCCATATACCGGTATTTTATCGATTTTTTCTACTCTAATGCTCCAAAATAAAGATATAAATATATTTGAAGATGGTAATGAAAGTCGCGATTTTGTTTTTATCGATGATGTAGTTGATGCCACTATTGCCGGTTTGGAAAACAAAACGATTACTAACGGAGTATTTAATGTGGGTACCGGAATAGCAGTAACTGTAAAGCAAATTGTGGATATTTTGCTTGAGAAATATAACAGTTCAAGCAAATGTAATATTTCCGGTAATTATCGACTTGGAGATATTCGGCATAATTTTGCAGATATTTCTTTAATCAAACAGCATTTTAATTTTAAGCCGTCGATAGATGTTCAAGCCGGAATAGGAAAATTTACCGAATGGGTAAAGCAACAAAATGTTGTTTCCTGTGATTATGAAAAATCGTTACAGGAAATGAAAGTAAAGAACTTGTTTAAATAAACATAAATGTTGGGACTAAAAGACATAATAAAAGGCATAACGTTATTTCGAGTAACGTTATTTTTGACCATTTTTCTTACATGTGGAGTTTATATATTTAGTACTTCTACGGTGGTAGCAGTGCCGTATTGTCTTGTCATACTTTTGTATCTTAAAGACAGG
>BNWW01000144.1 GCA_025999115.1 Bacteroidia bacterium | reverse complement strand
TTTTCCTTGAATGAAATAAGTAGAACCCTGAAAGATTTGAGAGCTATCGTTGTTGACCGGGAAAAATTTATCATAAAAACTTTCCTCATCTTCTGCTATTTTTAACATTTTGCTGTTATATAATTTACCGATAATCAATTCGTTATTATTTTTTATGGCTTTTTTGAACATTTCCGGATATTGCAGTTTGAACAATTCGGAAATGCGTATCAATGAAGATATTTCCTTTAATTCCGGTATTGGTTTCAGATACGACAATAATTGCATACACAAAGCGCTATTACCGCCGCCATTGTTTCTGACATCAACCACTAATTTGGTGATTTTTAGATTATTAATATCGGAAAACATTTGTTGTAAGAATTTGTCGAATTTCGGATAATATTCTTTGCCGGCTTCTAACTTTTCGTACATCAGCTGTTTTTCATCTTCGCTATCCGATGTCATTTCAATTCGATACACCAAAGAATTGTAATCGGCGCATTGATTAAATTGAAAATAGCAAATATTTGCTTGTGTGTCGATTTTGTAGGAAAATAATTGCTTTTGAAGTTTTGAAATGCCGTTGATTTCTTTTTGAGGCATTGTTATCAAATCCATATCTTTTCTCTGTTTTGCGGCCACTTTTACAGAGGTTTTGTCCGAAAATTCAATCAATAAAACGTTGTCATTCCCGCAATAAGGCATTTTCTTCCAAAGTTCGGGAAGCAACATAAATTCGGTAACTCTTACTTCGAGTTCGTTGTCGTTTTCACGGCTAATATATTTTCCGAAATCATTTATGACACAATCTATCGGAATGTTGTTGATTGACATAATCGACTTGCCTACAGCACTTTCATATTCTTTATCAATCACTCTTATAATAAAATCGGCGCCATATTTGCGAATGTTGATCGGGAAAAACGCTATTGCCGGATTGTTAAAATCCAAAATTCCGTTTACAAAAGTATGTCCGTCATTCAACTTTGACACGATTGATTGTATCAAAAGTTGCAAATCATTGGCATCGGTATCGAATTTCAGCGCAGGATACATTTTTTCGGTCATTTTATCTATATCAAAAGGATAAGTTTCAATATCGCAAAATGCGGGATGTGTTGTTTTCAGCATATCCATAAAAAGCAGGAAATCTTTTTGAAAGATATTTCCCGACTGATAATATTCCGTTCTTTCTACCAAGATATTTTTATATATTGACGGATTTAGGTTTTGCGCTGTACTTGTAATTGATATCAACATGATATCGAATAGAAAGGTTGTTTTAATATTATACATAAGTTTTCTTTTCATTTAAATTTAACTTTTATCAAGCTACAAAAACGTTGTTTCCTCAACTCTTTTTACAAATTGAAGTATGATTTTCCGGACAAAAGACCATTCTTTAAACAAGAAGGCCGTTTTGTCGTGTTTTTATTTGCCCTACAATTCCCCAATATACCGAACACAAAACGACAGATGAGCGCCGACGGTGCGGAAGCCGATATTTTCGGCGGCTTCGCTGATACCGGGCATGGATACGCCTTCGCGGGATAAGTGGGCTTTTTCGCGGAGGCAGGTGGGGCCACAGTCCATCGCATCGTGTTGTATAAAGTTGGGGAAGGGGTTCATAGTATGTTATTTTGTATTATTGTACTTTATCTTGGCTAATTCACTCGTATAATACCGATACATAAAATCGTATATTATCAATTCATGTATTCTATTTTTTGAACGAAATAAACGATTGAGTGTCATGTGAATATAACTGATTAATAGATTAGTTAAAATATCGGATTTTTCTTGGCGTAATTTATCAGTAATTTGCTGCACAACAGGTTGAAATTGCTTCGACCGGCGTTTAATTAATTTAGATATAAGTAAAAAACCTTCATCGGAAATCGTGTCGTTCAATACAGATTCTACTATTGGTTTATTTTCCCTGAATTTCGTATTAAATTGTTTGGCATTGTGTTGGTTAAAACCAAATTCCGATTTAAAAGAATCACTTAATTGATTCATTAATTGGTGTTTCCGATTTATGTCTAATGAAAAATCGCTTAAAAAAGCATCTATCATTTTTAAGGCAGCCATCCATCTGTAATTCTCATCTTTACTTTCGTTTAGTTTTTTGATAATTGTCAATATTGATTCGCTATCGACATAAAAAATGGATTCTGTTTCTTCGATCAATCGACGGCTGTAACGTTCCAATTCGCGATTATAGGTATCTAATTGGATTTTCCATATTTGATTATCTTCAATATATGGATTTAGTCTTTTATAGAATAAATGAAGTATTTTGCCTAAAGAAAGTTCATCTCTTAACAATAGACGAACTCTAATATGTAAATCTGGATCGGTATACCGGATAAAAAACCATTTTTCATATAAGTTACAATTCTTTAATTCGCATAACACTTTATTTATTGCATTAATCAAGATTTTATCAATAGTTTTAGGACTTGTATATATTTTGATATACAACCAATTACTACCGGGAATGAATATTCGTTGCATATAAGAATAATTACTCGTCTTTATAAAAGGCGATTACTAACTCATTTGTATATGTTTCATTTAAATGTTTTATCGGAGACTGTCCGAAGTCATACAAAAATTCAGTGAGCATTATGATTTGTCTTTGTTTTATAATTGGAAAAAGAGAACGAATTATTAAAGGCTTTTCCCAATCTATATATAATCCGTTATCCCCATCCTGCAATATTGTATGTAGAGGTAAAGACATAGACTGTCTCCATCGATTTATCTTTTCTATAAATGCTACATCATCTTCTATTTTAAACAAATCTTCTATATCTTTGATTTTAATTAACCATGTGGCCAATGAAAATATTGTATTTTTATATCGAACTCTTGGTAAAAAATCAAATCTATGGCTTAAAAATCCCCAATCAAAATACAAACTCTCTCTTTTTGCATTATAAGTCTGCAAATCGCATAAAAACTGATAAATAGGTAATGTTTCATTATAATAATTATGAGCATTAGTTAATCGAGGCCTAATTTCTCTATTCAGCCGTTTGGAACGAAGAACTAACTTCCCCTCTTTTACTGACAACATTAAATCAGATGCATTTATTTTTTTATCAGAAGATAAATCGCTATTTCCTAAATAAAGTAATTCATAATCTCTAATGTGTGGTCTATAAATCACATTGCCTATACGTTGCTGGGGTAAATGCACTATTTCTGCCAATATTTCATCTTTTATTAATTCCCGTTCTTTTTGAACAATATTTTTAACCAACAATTCTATCTCTTTATCTG
>BNWW01000143.1 GCA_025999115.1 Bacteroidia bacterium | reverse complement strand
GGAGTGAGCTGTCGTATGGAATCCAACCGGTTGAGAACATCGTAGCCAAAGCGCTCGTCTTGAAACAATGAATAATCGTTGCGGCGACTTAAATTGCCGGTTAACGGATTAAACTCGTAAGCTACCCGCTCGGTAACTGCAGCGCCGTCTTTTAGGGCTATTTGTGTCAATTGGTGGTAGTTGTCGTAAGTTGAAGCCCGTTTCATGCCGTTGCTTAATGTGCTTTGGGTAATTTGTCCTAAGGCGTTGATCGTATCCAATTGCCACAACAATGTATTGTCGGCGGCGTTTCGCATCGACGAAAGCGATCCGTTGGAGTATTGGTAGCTTATCTGCAAGCCAGACGGCGTTTGTTTTTGTTGCAACTGACCGTGATTGTTGTAGCTGTACAAAGTTGTGTAACTTGAATTATTTACATTTTCCGTTTGAGAGGCAACTTGTCCCAAAAGTGTGTAAGTATTACTTTGGACAATTGTATTGTTTTCCTTGATGTTTTGCAATTGTCCGATACCATTACCGGAAGTAAAATACTGATAAGTAAGCGTATTTTCGGGACGCGCTTTTTGCGTTATCCTGCCTGCGGCATCGTATTGCATTGCAGTTGTTTGTCCGCGGGCATTTGTTTGCGAAATTAATTGTCCGTAGGCATTGTATTCATACTGTATGGTATCGCTCAAATTCGGATCTTTGAGTGTTTTTTGGAAACCTCGGTTATCATAAGTAATCGAAGAAGTGATACCGTTGGAGGTAGTTGTCAGCGGTTTTCCTAAAGAGTTGTAAGTATAAGATACCGTATCTCCTGCTGCATCGGTAGAAGTTGCCAATAAGCCCGACGAATTGAACGTTTTGGAAACGGTTTTGCCGTCGGGAGTTGTAACCGAAGAGGTTAAGCCGTTGTAGCCGTATAAGGTTGTGCGGCCGATGTTGGTTTCCGATTGCAAACGGCCATAGGTATCGTAAGCGTATTGGATGTATTGCGAACTTTTACTTCCATATCCCGGCAGATAAGAGCGATACAATTGTCCTTTGGAATTGTATTCTTTTTCGGTAACAATCATACCTGAAAAGCCTTGCGCTTCGGTTTTTCGTTCCAAGCCGGAGTGATTATACCAAGTGGTTTGAGTGCCGGAAATTTGAAAAGAAACCGTTGTTTTAAATAAATCGTTGGTTGTAATATTCCAAAGGGTGGAATAGTTTATTACATCAGTGGGAGTTGTTTCCTGTATCAGACGTTGGAAACCATCATATAGGTAATTGATTTTTTGTCTGGCGATGTCGGTTTTTTCCAATATTACGCCGGTTTTTGGGTCGTATTGAGAATAAGAAACGTTACCCAATGGATCGATAGAGCTGATTGCAAAACGGCCGGTGGCATCGAAAGTTCTATAACTCGTGACGGTAGGACAACCTGCAGCTCGCTGTGTAATTGTTTGTGGAATACCGAAACCATTGAAATTGCTATACGTGATGGTATCGCTTTTCGGATGGTTCAAAAAATTGATTTGTTGCGTTAAGCGGGCTTTATTGTCGTAATCGAATTTTTTTGTTTCGGAAAACGAAGCGCCGGAACCCGATTTGGTAACCGTTTGTTGGGTAATACGGTTTCTATACGAACTATTTATATAATCCCATGTATTAGAAGTAACCGTTTCCATAGATCCCTGCGTTTCAACAATCAAAGATGGGTTGCCATGCATAGAGGAATAATAAGTATATTGCGTTTGTTTGGTCTGTCCTGTCAAGCAATTCTTACCGATTTGTTTACTGATATACGGGAAAAATATTTTTGAAGCAATGCCTATATAATAACTATTTTCAAAATTACTGCGGGCGATAGAATCGCCGGTGGTGGTTGTAACCGTTTGCTTTAACGGATAAATGTTGAAATAAGCCGGATTATATCCGTATTGGGTGGTCATTTTTCGATTTTGCAAAGAATTGGTTGCAGTAACTTCTTCAAAACCAAGAAATCCTTTGCCCTGTCTATGAATTTTTGCCCCTTGATAGTGATATAAAGTACTATCATTATAATTTCCTGCTTGATTCTTGAATTTTGTTACTACATATAAGGGTTGTTGGAATTTGGAAACAGGAAAAGTAGCTGATATAGTAGAAGATGTGTAGCTACTTGTATTGGATAACGGTTGATATTGAAAGGTGTATTTTTGATTTAAACCGTTGGTAATATTTTTCACCTGCAAATTTTGCTTACTGTTGAATGATTTCATTATAAAAGCGACACTATCTCCGGAAAAACTCATTTCAGGGAAACCATCTCCATCAAAATCGAAGAAATTCATACACAGACCGGGATCGACCTCTATCGCGTTCAAATCATCAATATCATCCGGCGTTATCATATCAGGATTCTGATTCTCAAAATGGAAAGACTCTCCATCAAAAAGACCTATCTTTAACAGGGATTGATAGTTGACGTTTATCATGTAAAAAGCGATATCGGTTTTCCCGTCTTTATTAAAATCTGCCGTATACCATGCTCCCCAGCCATTATTCAAATTCGGCAATGCTTTTTTCTCAAATCCGGTACCGGTTGATAACAAAAGATAATATTGATGCTCTAATAATATCGGCGACTGGGAATAATCAAGCAGCATTCTATATACAAGAATATCGGTTTTTCCGTCGCCATTGTAATCGCCAACAAGCGGATTATAATCATTCATAGTCGTACTCTTTAGATCGGTTCCGGAGATCAACTGGGTAAAAAGCGAACCGTTCAACTCGTAAATTCTGAATCCGGTATCATCCATGACCAGCACATCGGTCCTTCCATTGCCGTTAAAGTCCATCAAGGTGTGGTAAGGGCTGTTATTATAGTCTTTAGTACCCCAACTTATCCCTCCGGTGGCAATGTTCGACCCATATTGGTTATAAACTTCGCTTCCTGCTTTGGTCAATATCTCATATCTTCCGTCACCGTTAAAATCGCCGGCTAAAACTTCCGGTGAAGAAGAATTAAATCCATATCCCGATGAGATAAAAGCAGTTCCGTTAAAAATATAGAAATCATAATGATAAGCATTATTGCCCGTCTTCCTTATACGGACAATATCCGTCAAGCCATCACCGTTTAAATCGGCCGGTATCAAATTCGTAAATCCCTCTGCTAACGGCAGTGTACATCGTTTGATAAATTCGACAGTTCCCCCAGAATTATCTGCCAAAAATAAGGTAGCTACATCCGCAGAAGAATAGGAGGATTTGTGCGAATATGAAATAAAATCGGTTTTCCCATCTCCATCAAAGTCTG
>BNWW01000142.1 GCA_025999115.1 Bacteroidia bacterium | reverse complement strand
CCTTAATATTGCTATATATTCGGGAACATTCGGCATTTCTTCAACCGTTATTTGCATAGGCGTTTTCACGGAAATAACATCTCCGGGATTCCATCTCCGGTTAATTTTTACATAAGAAGATGGTTTTCCGGAAAAAGGATAAGGAACATCGTTAATACTGATTTCCAGTTTTCCTTCAGGCACCCATCCCGGATAACGAACCAGCAAAACAAAGGAAGTTGGGGAAGAAGCATTAACCGTCAGTTTTGTTCCCTCTTCGTATGGAAATTTTGTTTCTTGCTTGATGGTTACATTTTTATTTTTCCATGTAAGTTCAGATGCAACAAACAGATTGACAAACAAAGAATCTGCTGTATGGCTATAGATAAATTCGCCATACTTTCCATGGTTCTCCATCCCTGTTCCCACGCAGCACCACATCGCTTTATTCGGTGCAGAATAGACCCTGTAATGACGAGGCCTTGCCGGGGTAAAGTAGACATATCCTCCATGTTCGGGATGTTGTGTCGATAAAATATGATTATACATTGCGCGTTCATAATAATCGGCATATTTGGCCTGAGGATTCATGCGAAACAGTCCTTCCGTCAACTTCAGCATATTATTTGTATTGCATGATTCAGGTCCCTCCCGTTCCTCTACATATTCTATACATTTATCTGCCGGCGGAAAAATCTCGCGGCGACTATTACCTCCAAACGAGAGGGAACGGTTTTTGGTAACTGTTTCCCAGAAAAATTCAGAGGCGGTTATAAAGCCGGTGTCTTTATCAAGTTCTGCTACCCGTTGATAACCAACAGCCTTAGGCACTTGTGTATTGGCGTGCATGTTGTCAAGGTTGTCTATTCTAACTGAAACAGCATTAAACAATGCCTTGTGAGAAAATCGTTTGGCAGCATCCATGTATTTATTATCACCGGTTATTTGGTAAGCATCGGCATAAACCTCATTTATTCCACCAAATTCGGTAGCCAACATTTGTTCCATTTGAGAATCATTCAATGGAGATATTATAGTCAATCCCCAATCGCATAGCCTGAGAAACAGTTGTTTGGCTTCCTCATTTCCTCCATATAACCATGCATCACGTAATCCTGCATACGTTTTATGCAAATTATACCAGGGAACCCAACCGGATGCTACAGCCGCAGAGTTGCCGTTTTTTACAGGATTCCAGATGTTTACAATCCCGTTTTTAACGCCTCCGACATAACCGTTTCCATTAGCATCCCGACATCGTTTCAGTTCAGAAATCATGTAATTCATGCGCTGCTTACATGCTTCATTTCCGGTTGCAGCATAATGTATGGCTAATGCCGAGAGATAATGGCCTCCGATATGTCCATCCAAGTCGTTCCAATTTGAAAAACTTATTGCTTTTGCCGGTAAGCCGGCTTCTTTTAGAAAAGGAGCTAACAAGCGGTCTGTATCATATTCCAATAGAGTATGAATGTTCAGTTCGCATGCATCTTTAAAGATGCCGTCAAGCAACTTTATGTCGCTTAAAGAAAACGTGTTATGATACAATTTATCTTGAGCCGGTATTTCAGGCATTTGAACCGTAAAAAGTATTACCAATAAAAAAGTACAATTTTTATTCATGAATATATCTTATAAGTATGAAAGATCAATATCCGTTCTTACATCCGATAAACCCGCCAATTCCAGCTTATTTTTAGCATTGCCGATTATTAATTAGTTTATATTATCAGTGAGCAGGGAATAAGCTACTTGCTATTTTACCGGTATTTTAAAGTGTTCTTTACCGGCTTTTACAATATAGCAACCGGGGATCACTGGTATCTGTTTTTCGGTAGTTTGCCGAATCAATTTTCCATCAATTGAATACACAAATACATTTAGAGGAGTTTCAGACACAACCTGAATAGCCCGGTCACTTGCATACACATTTACTTTGTTTATTTTTTGCTGTTTTTGTCCAAGGCTTGCACTTAATTTTTCGATGATCCATCTTTGAGTCTGTCCGGGAGTCACACCGGTTTGAGAAGAGCCATTCAAAACTTGTTCTCCCATACTGATATTTCCATAATGATCCAATCTGAAAATCCGGGTATCGGGAAGACCGTTTACCGTAACTTTATTATTATTGTCGATGCCAAAAGTTTTAACCAACTTCCTGTTGCCGTCTAACAAGTTTTCTGCGAAAATGACTCTTAATTTCCGATTCAAATCTTCCCCATCCAATTCTTTTACAAAAACATTTTCCGTTGCGGTTTCAATATCATTACCCATCCATTTATTCAAAGTCAGGTACTTACCTGTACCTACATTTTGAAAATAATAGTATTTTAAAGATTCGGAAGATCCGCTTCCATCAACTAATGAAATTTTCCATTGCTGATATGGATCATCTTTGTCGAAATATTTCAAGTACAATTTATCATTATTTTCATTCACTGCTATTGTATAATCGAAGGTAGCATTTTGACAGGAATCATCCGCTTTAATCACATAAACAGCACCGGCTTCCCATTTGAATTTCTGAGAATATGGAGCCGTTACCGCCGCATCATAATTTTTAATGTCTTCCTCTGTGAAAAAATACCAGTTTCTATCTGCACTTTTGCTGTAACCGGCTGTTCCTGTTGTCGTGGCGTTAGATGCATAAAATGTCTGGAATCCGTAAGTATCTTCCAAAACCATTGAAAAAGCATCCGCACAAACAAAATGATCTTCATCTCCTTTGAAAAATAACTTATCCGAATTAATAAACTGGAATAAACAAGACTCGGATTCTTCTGAATTTTTATCAGCAACAACGATCAGATTACTTCCCGAAGAACTCATTGTTCCCGTAAATTTCAAATATTTACCGGAAGCCACATTCCGAATCATATAATTATACCTCGATTCATCAAATTCCACATACCATGCGGCAGCATCGTTTTCCAATGCAGACTGTGCACTCATTGTTTTAATTTCCGGTTTTCCTCCATTGTCGATCAAAAAGGCCGTATTCATGCCTTTGGATTCATTTTTTATGTAATATTTAATCCCGGCGTTGCTTTTAAACGACGGCGTTGCTTCCGGAATATCCACAGCATCGGAAGACGGTAAGCCATCCTCCCTCATTCCCTGTACAATCATACAATTAATCGTATAAGTCAAATCCGATTTGTCATCTTCATGTGCGCCATTTATCCCATAAGGCCAGAAATGCATACTATCGCCATAAATTAGAGCGCCGGAACTGTTTGTCATGAATCGTATCACATTGGTTGCATTTTCCCCTTTCCAGCTGCCATTCATCAGCTGCCAATATACCGAATGGGTTCCGACTCCAATAGTAT
>BNWW01000141.1 GCA_025999115.1 Bacteroidia bacterium | reverse complement strand
GTTTATTATAGAGAATGTTACGGGTGCAGATGGAGTAGTTGGCGATATGCCGAGAGATAAACAATTCGGGTATTTATTTCAAGGTTCTACTGCTCAAACGATAGCACACGAAATAGGGCATGGAGTATTTCATCTTGACCATCCGTTTGATAGAGCGAATGCCTCTAAAAGTTTCGCCAAAGGCGACCTTGCGGATAATTTGATGGAGTATAGCGGCGGTACTAATTTAGTGAAAATACAGTGGGATGGTATTCATGCGCCGGGGTTGGTGATTGGGGTGTTTGAAACGGGTGCGGATGCGATGATGGGAGGCTATAATATAGATATAACTAAATTATGGAAATGGTTGACAGATAATAAAAATTCAACCGGCGTAACTTTCAATAAATCCGATTTTGTTACTACGCAAGCTAAAAAGCCAAAAATAACCATAGCTTTATCCTCCGGTAATGAAATTGAAATAATGGTGAAACTTTTGAATAATGGAATTGCAGATACGAAGAATCCGAAAATAGATATTCATTTTGAGGGAATGCATACGGTTTTTGGAATAACTTTTTATACCAATGACGGAAAAACAAAACTGTTTGAAATTCAAACAAATTCGTATTATGAATATGAACTGTTGTTGCAAGCATTGGATTATACGGTAAATTACCAAGAAATTCTCAATCAATATAATACTGCATTTTCTAAAGCGGGTAATGATTGTGACAAATTGGATGTAATTTATGAACGTATCCCTGCTTTTGTATCTCTCATGCGAAAGGATGCCGATTTGATTAAAGATTTACTTTCCTTATCTGGCTGTGCAATAGATCATACCGGCACTAATGAGTCTGTCGCCGTTACCAAGTTATTGGCGAATATTAAAGATGGAAAATTGTTGTATTCTACATTATTTCCTTGTCCGCAAGTGCTCGAATGGAGCGGACACAATATGTATTACATAACAAGGAAAGATGTTTGGGACATCAAGACACCGGAGTTTATCAACGCACTGATTTCCAATTTTGGAGGATACGTTGGCCTTGCATTTGGGATTACAGAAGGAATATATAAGGCTTCTCAAGATTATAGTGTTGATAATGCGATTAATACAGTAAATAAAACGGAAAGTGCAGTGGAGTTATTTCAGTTTAACCCTACTTTGTCTCAAGCAGTGGAATACCAAGAATCAAATGCAGGTTCAGTGGTTTTCAATATTTTAGAAAAGGTTGGAGAAACAGCTGCAAATGATCCTGTGGTTGGAAACAATCAAGAATGGTTTGATAAATTAAGTAAAAAAAGTAATTATCTTGGTAAGGGATGGGGTGTATATTCAGTTTATAAAACAATATCCGATTTAACTCCCTCAAAAAAACAATATTTAGAACAAATGCTTTTTGACTGTATGAGTTACTGTGTAACAGGAGTGAGCATAGCTGTTGGAGGAACAAGCAATTATCTGCATATACCCCAAAATAAATTTAATAATCTTCAAGATACTCAAACCTATATCAGCAAAATGTGGGAAATCATATTGAATCAATCTCTCGGCAAGTCTATTCGTAATGATTCAGATTATTCGACAATTAAACAAGATATTATGAATATATTAAAGAATGATATATATTTTTATGGAAAAAGATAATATTGAAAAATATATAAAGAATATATTTTCTACGATTGCTTTAGTAATGACCATTTATATCGGAGGAGAAATAACAAAATTTCTATACGATTCTCGTCCTGCTCCAATAGCTTTTTTTAGTGAACCTACATTATGGGTAGGAACACTTTTTTTAGCAATTGTTTCGTTTATAATGAGCATATTAACGAGGACAAGCGAAAGTCGTTTAAATGAAGAACTCGAAGAAAATAGCGATGAAAAACAGCAACAAATACGATCTCATGAAAAGAAAAAAAGATTCATAAAAGATATTTCTGTTTTTGTTCAATATATAGGAGTTATAGTTCTTCATCAAACAGCAAAATATTACCGACCATCTAAATTACAAACAACCACCGATGAATATATTTTTTGGTTATCATTATTTTGGTTGGCTCTATTTTGGTTTGTTATATATATTATAGTTGTTGGAGTGATTTTTGAGGTAAAAAGACAGAATAAACAAGAAGGAGATGTGTAAATTTAAACAAAATATTATGAACATCCCTTGTTCGTCGTAACGTGCAAATAATGAACAGTTTGGGTTCGGCATAGGCTCCAGTCTATGTCGGAGCTAAAAACAGGCCTCAGGCTTGCTTTCAAACCGTACATTTTTTATAAAAATCTGATTAATAACAATTTGCATAGAGGAAAGAAAAATAGTAAATGAAGCAACGAAATGAAAATAGTGCAATTGAAGTAAATGCCAGCCGGAGACCGGCTTTTAACACGAGCCGACATTGGATGCTTCCCTGCCTTTATTCAAAAAGCAAGTAACGGTACGGGCTTCCGTTTCCTACAATACCGGTTTGCTGAACGGAGAAAAACAAAACGATGTAGTAATGACACGATGCAACGCCTCTTATACCTTGATGAAAAAACACAATTTTTCGTTGGCCTATACTTTTCAATACCGGACAAGCGTTGGCCGGCCGGACATTAATCATTCGCTATTGACGGCCGGATATTCTTATAATTTTTAATTATCTTTGCCCATCATATATGAAAAATATCATTTTAATTACAACCTGTCTGGTTCTGCTATCCGTTTTTCGGTTGCAAGCACAGATTACAACCTACCCAGTGCAGGTTTACACCCAACTGATACCGCCCTATACGCCTTACGTTCCACAATATTACGGCGGAACTTTCCCAAAACTCAAAGTAATGATTATCGACAACGACCTGCAATCGAATACCTTGCGCGTGTATCTGCGCATGAAAATCGTTTCTTCCATGTTTTCGCTGACCACGCCGGAATATGTCCATACCGGCTATTTGGAATTGGTGCCGGGCATGCCGTTGGAATTATCGCTCAACGACTTGGCGGTTTATTTTCGTCGCGAAAACTTGCGGGTATCCGGCAATCAAAGCGAGTTTTTCAGAACCTTATTATTGCCCGATGGCTTTTACCGGTTTCATTTCGAGGTCTATGATGCCGCCACCAATCGCCTGTTGAGCAGTCCTCAACTTGGCTTTGCACAAGCGGTTATTCAGTTGGGCGAACCGCCGGTTCCGCAGTTTCCCGAAAAAGGCAAAACCATTTCCGAAACACCGTTCCCCAATATCATGTTCAATTGGCGGCCGGCACTGAATCTTCCGGCGGGCTATAATGTTGAATATGAATTTAGCATGGCTGAAATTTACGACAAAAAGGTAAATCCCGAAGCGGCCTTTACT
>BNWW01000140.1 GCA_025999115.1 Bacteroidia bacterium | reverse complement strand
TATTTATTGATTTGGAAATTCTCTGCTAAGATAGTCATTTTTAATAACTTATTAGCTAAATATGCTACTTTTTTTTATCTATTTTTCGCCTTTTTATGGGCGTAGAACTTGGTGCGAAACATTAGTTTTTTATAGAAAGATTTAGAGTATGGTTTTATATAGAAAGATTTAGAGTATGGAAAAGATTAGATTGATTTTCAGACGGGTGGTTAGGCATTGGCAAAGTTATTTTGCAAATATTTACCAACAGTTTTATATTGATTTGGGAAGCAGGAGAAAGTAAATATTTCAAATAGAAACAATCAAGTATATTTTTTGTAAACGAAGTCATATAAACTTTTAATAAATACGTTAAATGACTTCGGCATATTAATTTAAAAAAGAAAAAGAGATGAAGAAAAAGAATGTAATTCTAAGCTTACTGTTTTTTGCAGCAGTAGCAAGTATGAATGCGCAGGTTACTATCGGCAGCAGCGAGAATCCTACAGAAGGAGCTATTTTGGACTTGTCTATAAGTGGCAATTTAGGGTTGATCTTGCCTCGTGTAGCGTTGAATAATACTACACATTATCAGTTGGGCACACAGGCTACCCAAGACAGTACTTCTTATCTGAAAGGTGCAGGTACTGTTGTTTACAATGATGGTAAAGGCGCATTGAAAGACACCGGCGTTTACGTATGGGACGGCAGCAAGTGGTTGTCCGTAACAAGCAATACGATTCCCCTCTTGACATCATTTGATTTGGGCAACTTGACTAACAATAAATTATTATTGACGGCAGGAGGTGCTTCCGGAACCGTGAATGCCACAAACTTTGTGTGGTCGGATGGAAAAACTCACACTCCGCCAACGATAACATGGTCTTTGGAATCGGGAGAGGAAGGCGATGCAAACATCACCAAAAATTCCAATGACTATGTTGTTACGCCCGGCACTGATTACACCAAATGGACTATAAAGGCTTCGAGCGGGGAGGTGCAACGCGAGTTTAAAGTGTTGGTTGGTGATCAATGCTATCTCCAAGATTTTGATAATCAGAATGACTGTGAACAAGTCGGTAGCATAAATATCGATAGAGGCTCATGTCAGTGGCAGCTGAAAAATGGAAGGGTCGCGTGCGTCTATAAAGCCCCTAATGACGGAACCGGCGAAATTGGCGAAACTGACGGAACTGACGGAACTGACGGAACTGAAGTTGAGTGTAGCGACTACCTGGAGGCAGCGGCGTGTAAAAAAAACGGGTGCAAATGGAGCGCAGGTGCATGCGTAATGCCACCATTTGGCGCTTCGCAACGCTTGGATATTATAGACGGCGCAGGAACCTTCGGATCGATAGCCGGTAGTAGTACCCCCAACGGCAATTATTCTTCGGGAACGCTTATCACAGCAACAGCTACACCAAATCTGGACTACTCTTTTGATAATTGGTATGCCAATGGAGTAAGAATCGAAGATGCAAATGCAGCATTTGCGACTTACACTCTCCCTATGCCTGACTCCAACTTGTTGCTCCAACCAAACATAATAGGCAGTCAAGAAACATGCGAGCTGACGGGAGGCGCGTGGATACTTCCGGGTACATGTCTCGCTAATGGGAAAACAATACTGATGTCCATCACGTACGAGCCCGACTGTTTAGAGATTGGTGGTGTCTGGGGTGGGCAATGCTTGAAACCGCAAGCTAGCGATATGGATAATCAGGCAGATTGCGAGGCGATGAAATATCGATGGATTACGGCCAGCGCTCAATGTGTTAACGCTGATCGGTTTTGTCAGGATATTCCTGACAAGGACTTTTGCCCAGGTTTGGCGATTGGGGCTGGCTGCAAATGGGCTGCTGCCGGCGGCTGCGTGCCGAGGGAGTGTAGCGACCTGCCGAAAGACGAGTGTTCAGCAGAGACCCCTATTGGTAACGGTTGCAAATGGAACAAAGATGCAGGTGTATGCGAAAACAGGCCATAAAAAGAGTAGCGCTCCTTACCGCTTGAACAAGCAAAAGTAAGGAGCGCTTTTCAAAACAAAAAAGATGAAAAAGATTTTTGTATTTATTTTTGCCCTGTTTATATCCGGCGCACTGGCTGCCCAAGGCGTTGAGTTTCATTTGCCCTCTTTTGCAGGACAGCACTATTCGATTCATTTATATAAAGGGAGTAAGAACGATACGATTCAAAAGGGAATCATCCCTGTCGGTGGGCGCCTGACTTTTACTCTTCCCGAAAAAGACAGGGCGTATGCCGGCATGCTTCATTTGGGATTTGAGCAGGGTTTTCAAAGTTGTGTGTTGAACGGGGAGGATTTTTCTGTTACCGTTAGCCAATCAACAACCGGAGCGAATGAGATTGTCTTTGTTAACAGCGTAGAAAATAATTACTTGCGGGCACAATTCAAAGAACTGTTTACTGCCCGGCAGCAGTCGCAAGCAATTACCGGCAGCTCCTTGTACGCCGCCCGCTACCTGCAATTAGTCGCATTTATGAACGGATTCTCTTCACCGGAAGACCTTATCCGTTATTTCACCGAAGAGTTGCCTGTGGAAGATCTCTATACCAGCGGATTATGGAATCAGGTTCTTTTGACGGCAAGCAAGTTGTTTGCCGATCCAAAAACATTCGGCGAGGCATTGATTAACACGCTTAAGCGTGTCCATTCGCAGGCAGCCTTCAATGTACTGGCAACAGCATTGATAGCGACTTGTGAGCAATTTCAGTGGGACGACGCAGAAAAGACCCTGCTGCCGTATTTGGTATCATCGGGAAAAATTGAAAATCCGCGGGGCGCTTTATTTTATTTCATGGAAATGGATAAAGTGAAAGCCGGCAGCCGGGTGATTCCCCTTGCAGGTATTGACAAGGACAAGTTGACGAACAGTCTGTTGGTCTTCTATGAATCGGGTTGCAGTAATTGCAAAACGCAATTGGGAGAATTGAAAAAGCATTATGCCGAATTGGAGAAAAAAGGTATCCGGGTGATTACTGTTTCTGCCGACACGAGTGAAGAAGTCTTTCACTATCATTCCAAAGATTTCCCATGGACGGACAATCTCTGTGATTACCAAGGATTTGAAGGCAAAGACTTCCGGAATTACGGTGTGGTGGCAACGCCCACCCTATTCCCAATCAACAACGAAGGCATGGTCACCGGACGCTATGCCAAATTAGCGGAAACCGGGCTGCTGGATTAAGCCTATTCTCAATAATTTTAACCCCAAATTCAATCTAAGAGAGTATGAAGAAAAAAATAGTTATATCTTTGCAAAAAATTTACGATGAAAGATAGAGGTTATGATAAAATGTTGCGGCGTTTTATTGTGGGGATTTTGGGTTTAATTACTATGGGATTTTTAGTGGGATTCAAAGTATTGACCATGCTGTATTGGGATGGTATATCATCCATACCATTGGATTTCAGCATCCACAGGGAGAAAGGGAAAAGGGAGGAATATCCTTACGGGATGAGAAAAAAAGACCTTCG
>BNWW01000139.1 GCA_025999115.1 Bacteroidia bacterium | reverse complement strand
TGCCGTATCGCCCTCGATAAAATCTCGCATTGCCTCCATGTCCTCTACGAAACGAAGATTTTTAAGAATTTGCTTTCTTCGTGAAGGATCGGTATTCCAAAGAGCCGGAGGACATGCGGAAACTATATTTCCAATCATTTCGGGATTGCAACAATCAGGCTCCTGTCGCTTTATATCTTCCGTCCTGAAAACGGGTATACGGCTGAATTGGAAAGCCTCTATATCGTCAGATGGATATTCCTGTTTCATAATTGAAATCGAAGCCATGCTTCCGCTTTTGGCGCGATACCAATTTAAATGTTCAAGCGTACACTCCTTATTGTTTGTAAAAAGAATTTTTTCAGATTCGGTAAGCGTAGCTACAAATTCAATTACTCCGCCGGATTTTTTACGCCCGTTATGGAGAGAATATTTTCCGTCAAACGACAATGAATATTCATCCATCATGTACCAGGGAATAAAAATATTATGAAAAGAAGTTTCGCCGGCTTTTGCTTTCAAGTATTGTTTGTAGAAGTAATCTTCCCCATTTGCTGTTGTTTCTCTAATAATTGCGGTATATTCAATTTCAGGAATCGCCGATGTGATAGAAGATTCAACTTTTTCTGCATTATTGGCTTCTGTTTCTGGATAAAAAGCCATTTCGGAGAGATGTGCGAGTTTGACGGCATCCGATCGAACACTGTCTGGCTCTAACGCCGTTCCAACGGTAATTGTACAACCACGTTCGGGAATTTCCTTTATATTTTGCGAACCTTGAAATCCCTTTATAGACATGGTAACGCCATAGATAGAAGGTTTATTTTTGATAGAACGCTCGTACATGGCTCGTATTCTTTTTGCAGGGTCTTGCAGATGAGCGCAAATAACGCTGTTCCAGTAGGTTTTGTGAATGATTTGAATCCACTCAAAATAATTTTCAATAAAGGTAGAGCTTCCGAATTGCCGGCTTTTCAGGATATTGAAATGGAACGGTTCTTTTGCCAACCGTTTTTTTTCAAATTCTTCAAGTATGATTTGTTGCGGGACGTTTAATTTAAAATGGATAATTGTTCCTTTTTCCTTATGTAGAATAGTTTGAGTGCAGAAGGCATAAAATTCATAGTCGTACCGGTAACGCAATTCGCAAAAATCCTTCCAAAAAAGAAATAGTTGTTCATGATTTAATTCTTTTTTTTCAGCCTTATGAAATTTTTCAATTGTTTTGTGTTTTACGAGGGATTTTAATAAGGGTAAATCAAACATTTCTTTTGGCAAATACAACCGGTGAATGGGGGCATCCGAAAGATATAATTCCTTTCGGTCGCCACAGCAATTTAAACCGGTTTGCGGATTATAAGGCTGTTTTAGGGATAGTTTTCGTTTTTCATTTTCCTTAATAAAATTCATAGTCAAATTATTGCTGTATAGGTAAATTGCCTTGCATTTGCGCCTGTTGTTGCATTACCATAGCTTCCTGCTGCTGTTTTTTCTTATAGTCCTCTAAGAGCTGCATAAGGTTATCTTTAAAAGTATAGCTACCGGCCTGCAATGCGACTTCGAGCGGAATAAGACCCATTGATACCCACTGTTGAAGCAAGTTATCCTGCATCATTCGGAATGTAGGTGTTGATTGACTTTCGACAATAGAAACTTCAAACAGTACATCACGATATTTAGAAGGTTCAAACAATTTCAAGTCTTTACTTGAATGGATATTTACGTACATTTTTTCGTCGTAAAACTCCTGAATCATTTTGACGGCAAGTTTATCCCTGTCTTCGCGATATTCTCGGTATGAATCAAGTAAAGAAGACAAAACGCCGACAGAATTTTGTGTTTGTTGTGCATACAAAGCAGCCGGAGTACCGGAATTTGGTTTCATTCCTTGAACGGCATTAGACGAACCGGAAATCTTGTCAATCATCTCAAGGTCGGATTGCATGAGTTGCAGTGCGCCGGTATTTTGCGCCGTAGCATTATGAAATTCTGGAGGATTACCGTTTTTCCCATCATAGAAAATCACGGCGCCTGGTTTTGACAGATTATGTTCAATATCCTGCTTTGTATTTTCTCCTAATGTTCGTTCGTCATAAGAAGTAACTCCTTTGATACTACGTCGATTAATATCGTCCTGAACGGAACGGTTTCGATTAATAGATTTTTGCTGGTCGATAAAATAAGAAACATACGAATGAATTTTACCGTCGGCTCCTAAATCACGTTTTAATACGATTGGGCAGAACGGAAATTCTTTTTCATACAAAACATATCCGTCGGGCGAAAGGCAATAATTAACCCAGTACATATCAAAATCTCTTTCATAAACAATTAAATAAAGTTTGCAATACTCATCAACCAAGATTTTTATTTGTTGGTTTCGTTCATTTAGGGTGCTGAATTGCATATTGCCAAGTTCACCGGTTACCTGATGGGTAATTTCTTCTCGTCTCCGGTCATTTTCAGCCTCTATGTTTGAGATTGCCGAAAGTTCCGCCTTATAGTATTCCCCTACCTTATAGTCGTGAACGAAAATGCGTTCCTTTCTTTCCTTCCGCCAAATATCAAACACGCGGCATTTATTATAGTTTGCACCGGTGGGAGAATAAAAATCCTTTTCATCTTCGGCGGAGGATTCGCGGGCATGACTGTCATAATAAACAGTTTCGTCCGAAAAGCTAAGATTATGATATTTTGTTTTGATAGTTGAGGCTTTTTGCTCGCTTCCGTTGGAAAACAAAGCGAGAACGTCTACCAGTGCAAGATCATAAAATGCACCGATAATATTGCAATCCCAGTTTCGCTTATCCTCCATGGTGTTGTCAAAAAACAACCGGTCGTATGCGACATCATAGAAATAAATGTCTTTTTTGTGGCTTTCTCTCCGGCAGTAGTTTAGTTTTCCCATTTTAACGCCATGAGTAAAAAACTCCTTTAATCCTTCGCGGTCCAAATCCCAAAGTTTATTGTTTTGATAGACGTATTGCAGGGTTGCCGTCATTATTTCGCCGGCTTCCTGTTTCCCGTCCGTCCGGGATATGCACATAGGCTCTGTTTGGTTGGATATTAAAATTCCGGTAATAGAATGAAGTATGGCTATAAGGACATTATTTGTCATCGGAATACAGCCCTGTTCAATTAGCATATTTCGTTCGGAGACATGGCGCCACCGTTGACCGTCAAAAAATTTAGTATAATCGCCCCACTGATCTCCGTCAACAAACATTTCATTCCGTTTACAGTCTCTCCGCCAATAATCCAGAGACATCCAACAGTTGTAAGCTTGCTGAAGAATATCATTTCTAAATCCGCTATCCCGGTTATTGTATGGGTTATCTAATCGAGTATCGACAATTGAAGCGGCTTGCAGATTGTATTTTTTTGCGTATTTGGCGCGTAATTTAAATTTATTATCACTCATATCATAACGAAATTTATTAACACGCAAAAAAAGCGGATTATATTAATATATTGCCACCTAAAAAATAATTTAT
>BNWW01000138.1 GCA_025999115.1 Bacteroidia bacterium | reverse complement strand
TTTATACACTTTGGAGGGCTTAATTTGAATTAAATCAAATACCTAAAAATAGTGATTGCTCTTAATTAAACGACATTAAATTATATTCTATCGACTAAAAGGTTATGATTTTGCATATTCGGTTATCGTAGAGCGGGGACTGAATTTAGACCGCCTTTACCCACAAGGTATCCATGTTAAGGAAAATAGCCTGATTGCTTCGCGTGTTACCATCATGAGCCACGACCATTGCAAACGGGTAAATAATCAACCGCTTTTGGCAGATGTGCATATTGGTAAAAACTGTTTTATCGCAGTAGGCGCCACGATTATGCCGGGCATTACGATTGGCGATGAGGTTATAGTTGGTGCAGGGAGTGTTGTAACGAAAGACGTGCCTTCCAATACAATAGTAGCAGGAAATCCGGCAAAAATTATCCGAACAGGAATTACTATGAATGAACGTGCCGAATGGAGTAATTGGACAGAACTAAATAAATAAAAATCAACGATAAATGTAATGAAGAAAAAAATCTACATCGCCGGCTGCGGAGGTATGCTGGGCGAAGCGTTTTACACGCAATTCAAAGATGAATATGAAATTAAATGTACCGATAAGGACGTGAATGTCGATTGGTTGTCATTCCTCGATTTCAGAGATTTTGAAGCATACAAAAAAGAGGTGTTGGAATTTCAACCCGACTATTTGTTTCATTTGGGAGCTTATACCGATTTGGAATGGTGTGAGCAAAATGCAGATGAAACTTATCTGACAAACACGCTTTGTGTGGAAAATGCGGTTTATATAGCCAATGAATTGGATATTCCGTTATTGTATATCTCAACCGCCGGAATATTTGACGGGCAAAAAGAATTGTACGACGATTGGGATACACCTAATCCTTTGGGCGTATATGCCCGTTCCAAATATATGGGTGAGCGGTTTGTGGTAGAAAATGCCAAACGGTATCTGGTTTGCCGCGCCGGTTGGATGATGGGGTCGGGACCTTCAAAAGATAAAAAGTTCATTCAAAAAATAATGAAACAACTCAGAGACGGCAAGAAAGAACTTTTCATTGTAAACGATAAAGACGGTACGCCCACTTATACGCAGGATTTTGCCAAAACGGTAAAAGAATTGATTCAACACGAATACTGGGGATTGTATAACTGTGTTTGTGGCGGACAAACCGGCCGATTGGAAGTTGCACAAGACTTGATAAAAGTTTTAGGAAAAGAAAATGAAATCAAAATCACTCCGGTTGATTCGGGTTATTTCAAGGATATTTATTTTGCCGAACGTCCCGCTTCGGAACGCTTGTTGACACGCAAACTGAATATTAGAGGTGTTAATCAAATGAAAGATTGGAAAATGGCATTGAAAGAATATATAGAAAATTATTATCAAGGTTATTTGGACTAAATGATGAAGAAAAAGAAAGTAGCCATTATCGGCACGAATGGTATCCCATCTCATTATGGAGGTTTCGAAACTTTGGCAGAATATCTATCTCGAAATCTTAATCAGGATTACGATTTGTATTGCTATTGTGCCAAAACGCCCAAACACAAGCAATTAAAAGAATATCAAAACACTAAATTAATATATCTTCCTTTCAAAGCCAACGGATGGCAATCGATGCTATACGATGCGGTTTCAATAATAGATTCATTATTTAAGCATGATGTATTGGTAATATTGGGATTTTCCGGAGTTTTTGCATTTCCATTTCAATTTATTTTCAGAAAGAAAGTCGTTTATAATATAGGTGGTATTGAATGGCAAAAAGTACGCGGGAAAAAATTTTCCGCAAAATTGGAAGTTTGGGCAAAAAAATGGTTTGAATACATCTGCGTAAAGTCGTCTGATGTGGTTATTGCCGACAATCAGGTTATCTACGATTATGTTGTCGAGCGGTTTCATATTCAACCTGTATTGGCGGAATATGGCGGCGACCATGCGGTTTTTGAGCCGATTGAACCGAATATGACTGCTCAATATCCGTTTTTAAACTCCGATTATGACTTGACGGTTTCGCGGGCGCAGGAAGATATGAATATTCATTTGGTTATCGAAGCGTATAAGCGGATTCCTCATCGAACAGCAGTCATTATTTCCAATTGGCAAATTTCCAAATATGGCAAAGCATTAAAAACGGAAAATAAAGATAAATACAAGAATATTATATTGTTAGATGCAATTTATGATTTGAAGGTATTGAATACCATTCGCAGTAATTGTAAAATTTATCTGCATACCCATTCGCTTTGCGGCACCGCGCCCTCATTGACCGAAGCAATGTCGCTGAAACTTCCCGTTATCTGCTTTGATGTGCCGACAAACAGAGCAACAACCGAGGAAAAATCGTTGTATTTCGGTGATATTCAATCTTTGATTTCTGTTTTGAAAGAATTGAGCGAACCGCAAATCAAGCAATTATCAAACGATATGTATGAAATAGCTGCCCGTAGATATACATGGGAGCGTATTGTTGAATTATATAAACAATGTATTGAAATATGAATAAAATTAAACTCGGCATTATCGGTATGGGACGCATGGGCATTACCCATTATTCCATCATCAATTCACATCCGGACGTAGAGATTGTTTCGGTAGCAGATACGTCCAAAATGATCTTGGATATTTTGAAAAAATATGTACCTGACTTGCAGGTTTTTAAAGATTACAAAGAATTGATAGACACTTCAAAACCGGATGCAATTATTGTATGTACCCCGCCCAATCTTCATTACGAAGTTTGTAATTACGCCTGCGAACATGATATACACGTGTTTTGTGAAAAACCCTTTACAGCCAATATAGAGCAGGCTAAAGAATTGAAAGAAAAATTTGCCGCTAAATCGTTGATTAATCAGGTGGGTTATGTCAACCGTTTCAATGATATTTTTATGACCGTAAAAAAATATATTAATGGAGGATTAATCGGCGATATTGTGCGTTTCCGTTCAGAGATGTTTACTTGTACGGTAACAAAAAAAGAAGAAACGGAGAGTTGGCGTTCGTTCCGCGAAAATGGTGGTGGCGCAGTGTATGAAATAGCCGCTCACGCGATTGATTTGGTGGACTATTTGATAGGCAAGCCCGATAAAATAGTCGGTACAAGCATGAATCAAATTTATTCCAAACATGTGGAAGATATTGTTTCCTCTACTTTTGTTTACAATAATGGAACTTCAGGCACATTGTACGTTAATT
This sequence comes from Bacteroidia bacterium, assembly GCA_025999115.1. The sequence continues at coordinate 277 of BNWW01000138.1, read as the reverse complement.
GGTGCGATACAAGTTACCGCAAACCTGCCAACAAATTGGAACTTTTTGCTATAAAAGGCAAGATACTCGCCGACCAACACGGTTTGAAAATTTTCCTCAATGCAGACGACCTGCAAACCGGATACAAAAAAGGGTGGAATACCGTGTATATCCTTAAATCCGCAAGCTAATTATTTTGTTTGATAAAAAATATTTTGAGGTAAATTTTTAGCGAAGATTTTGGAAAAAGAAGGATTGAGGAGTGCTTTTTCGGTTAAACATAGTCGTTAGGAGAGAA
>BNWW01000137.1 GCA_025999115.1 Bacteroidia bacterium | reverse complement strand
ATGCAGGCGTGCAAATGTTCCGTATCTGGGGTTGCGGTTACTTGGAAACGCACGATTTTTACGATTTGTGCAACCAATATGGTATCATGGTTTTTCAGGATTTTCCGATAGCCAATTTTGATACGCCCGAATGGCCGCTCGATGTTTGGGAATCGTTGGTTTGTCAAAATATTTTCCGGCTGCGCAACGAACCGTCCTTAGCCGTTTGGAGCGGAGGCAACGAATTTAATCCGTATTCGTTTCGGACATCGGCTGTTACCGGCGTTTTGGAACGGAATATCCGGGAATTTGACCCGACACGGCTTTATCTGCGCACGTCGCCCGATGCAGGCAGTATGCACTCCTATCCCGATTTCGACCCGAATTGGTACAAAGGTTTCGACCTCATTCCGTTTGTGGCGGAATCCGGCATTCATTGTATGACCGATGCACGCGGAATCCGGGAAGTGGTGGACAGCAAGGAATTTTTCGATTTGGATAAAATGGCGGATTCCACGTTTGCCAAGTCCCATCCCGAATTTGTACTTCACTTTGTCGAATATGTGCCGACGCGCGTACCGAGAATGTTGAGCCGCGCCACGCATATCACCGATATAACGAAAGCCTCGTATGAAGAGATGGTGGAGGCTACTCAAACCGGCGCCGGCGAATTTTATCAAATTATGTCCGAATCGTTTCAATCGAATTATCCGGTAACAACGGGACTTTTCCCATGGACTTACAACCGGCCTTGGCCTACCGTTGCCGCCATCAATTTGGTCGATGGTTTCGGACAAGCCACGGCTCCGTATTATTTCCTGAAAAGAACGTTTGAAAAAAATCGCATTATGCTTGATTTGCCTCGTATCTTATGGAAATCCGGGGAAACCATTCCATTGAAAGTCAAGATATTGAATTTAGGACTGCCGAATAGTTATACGTCGTCCGTTTCCGTAAAAGTCTATAATCAGGAGTTGAAAGAAATAGCCCGGCAGGAAAAGAAAGTAACCGTTGCAGCAAACAGTTCGGTGGTAGAAACAAGTTTCGATGCTTTCGTTATTCCGGCGGAAGCCAAAAATCAGTATTTCTTCCTCGTGACAGAATCGCGTAATGACAAAGGCGAATTGATTTCTCAAGCGGTGTATAATCCCCGCACCATTCCGCAAATGGAAAATGTGGATTATTACAATCAATATGTTTCGGAACCGGTGCCGTTCCCGAATTTAGAGCAAGGCCCATGGTTGAAATCCATCGTTTCCAAAAGCAGAACAACACTCAAAGTAGAAGATTTTGCCTTAGTGAAATTCGACGGCATCCACGGCGAAGTGCATTATACGATTAAAAACACAGGTGAAAAACCGGCAGTGATGAACTCGTTTGAAATTGACAATCTGAAACGCCGTTTCTATGCTTCCGATAATTTCTTTTGGCTGAATGTCGGGGAATCGAAAGACATAACCGTCGTTTTTCAGTTAAGGGAAAAAGCGAAAAACAATCAATTGGTGTTTTCGATGCAAGCATGGAATGCTAAAACAGAGATTAGGAAAATATCCACCCTAAAAGAGACTAAAAAATGAAGAAAATTATCGCAACAAATACAAATGCCATAGGACAGAAAATACAAACGATAGAACAAATTGCGACCGGACAAACCCGATTGGATTTGAATCATTTGCAAAAAGGGATTTATGTTCTGAAAGTAAACGAAACAAGTGTTCGATTTATCAAAAAATAAAATAGGAATGTTATACTTAAAAATACATCAATATGAAACATTTAAAACTTTTTTTAATCAGTGCAAGCTTATTGTTCTCAGTAAGTTTAATGGCGGATGAGCCGAATGTGATAATTACAAAATCTACCGCAGGAGGGAGTCTTACAATGTCTATTGGAATGGCTTCCGCCGGCGGAAGTATCGAAGTGGATTGGGGCGATGGAACATTAGTTCAGCAAACCGTCGGTACAACCGAAGCGGTTGGAAGCTTTACCGGAACGGTCATAGGGAATACGGTCAAATTATATGGTGCGATTACTACTTTTCAACTATCTGATAATAGCACTGTTACATCTGTCGATGTTTCCAATGTCCCTGCATTAACAAAACTTGTGGTAATAAGAAACAGTAGTTTGACATCTATTGTTATGCCAACTAATCCGGCGCCGGCATTCTATTATCTATATATTTTGAACAATAAATTAGATGCTTGCACTTTGGACTATATTTTTTCTTCTTTACCCACAAAATTAGGCGGAAGCTCTGCTACTATCTACGGTAATACGGGTTCCTCAACGTGTACCCCATCCATTGCCACAGAGAAAAGATGGACTGTCAATAACAATAGTGTGGTTGCAGATGGCACCGGCTGTCCTCTCAGTGCAACCATGACATCCACCAAAACATCTTCGATAGATTTGCAAATCGGAGCAACGTCAACAAGAACTGTGAGTGTGGATTGGGGCGATGGAAAAAGAGTATTGGCAACGTCCGGCACTACTAACACAACTGCAGCCATTGCGGGAACGCCAGCCGGTACGATTAAACTCTATGGCTCGGCAATTACTGCCGTTCAAATAACTGACGCAGAATTGACTACTATCGACCTTTCCAATGCGGCCTCATTAACGAAATTAACAGTACCGAGAAATAAATTAACATCCATTATTATGCCGTCGACAAATCCTTCGTTAAATTATGTGTCGGTTTATCAAAATCAATTGGATGCTTGTACTTTGGATAAGTTGTATTCTGTTTTGCCTACCATTACACCGGAATCAGGAAGCGTTACCATGTACTCCAATCCCGCCGGAACAACCTCTACAATAGCAATTGCAACAAACAAAGGCTGGAGAATAGGCAGTAACACTACCGGCGACGGTACCGGCTGTACCGAACTGTCATGGAAAGGCTCCGCAGGAACCTCCGATTGGAATAATGCTCTCAACTGGATGCCCAACAAACAACCTTCCGCCGCATCCAACACCATCATCCCCGGAACCGGTGTTACCAATTACCCCGTATTAACCGGAGTGCAAGCCGACAATCAAAGCCAAAAAATCACCTTTGAAGCTGGCGCCAAACTCGGCAATCAACATCTATTGACATACACCAACGCCACCGTAAAATACGACCTCACAACCAGCCGCTGGTACACGCTTACCACGCCTATTGCGACGAGCGTCAATGATTTTTATCGCGACAAAGCGCCCTCTACTTGGTTGCAATCGTTTGGCGAAGAAGGTGCGCAATGGACATATATCAACGATTTGGAACACTCATTGGCTATCGGCGATGGATTTGCTTTCTATATCAATTCAGGCACCGACTTTGAACCGTTCGCCGTATCGGGACAATTGGCAGGCAACGAAGTATCAAAAACACTTGTATTCGGCAAAGATGAAAATGAAAATGAATTTGCTTTGGTCGGTAATCCGTTTATGACAACAATTGATTTTAGTGCAATCGCTTCTTCCGCCATCTATAATTCCTATTTGATTTTTACCAATGGTGGATATGCAGGATACAATAGTGCAACCGGCCATTTTGGAGTAGCTA
>BNWW01000136.1 GCA_025999115.1 Bacteroidia bacterium | reverse complement strand
TACAATAAAAGGGAAATAATATTGTTACTATATATAAAAGATGAACAAATAATATTGAAAAATTGTTTGTTAAAATGTACCGGAATTATAAATTTTAAAAAGTTATGAAGCAGATTTTTATTTTATTTTTAGTTGTAGTAGCTATATCCGGTTGCTCAAATTCGTCAAAACAGTCGTCAAAACAGTCAGAAGAGATTCAGGCAATAGACACGCACACGTCTCAAACCTCTCTTAATTATCATGGAATGTATTTAGGTACGATACCTTGCGCCGATTGTGAGGGAATCGAAACGACAATCATTCTGGGAGATACCGATTATTCGATAAAGACGGTTTATCTCGGAAAAGATAAAACCGAGCATAAAGAGACCGGCACTTATTCTTGGGACAAAAGCGGACAGATAATTACGCTGGAAGGCATTAAAAATGCGCCTAATAAGTACTTTGTCGGCGAAAATCATCTGAGACAATTAGACATTAACGGGGATGAAATTACCGGACCGCTGGCAGAAATGTATATTTTGAGAAAATAAAGGTGTTAATTTTTTATCAAACCGATAGAACGCAAATACACAAAGAGATAAACAAAAGAAAGCGTTGGCGATTGGATTTGATAGCTGCCAGAATTTGTTCCTTGTCTTCTGATGCTACTATGAGATGAAGATTTATACAAAATATTTATGCGAATCATCGAAATCGATCAAAATTCAGGCTTTTGCTTCGGCGTTGTGAATGCAATTCAAAGTGCGGAAAAAGAATTGGAAAACAATAGCGAGTTGTATTGCTTGGGCGATATTGTACATAACAGTCAGGAAGTGGCGCGCCTGCAACAAAAAGGTTTGATAACCATCGACCACGCAAAATTAAAACAAATGCACGGAAAAAAAGTGCTGCTCCGCGCTCACGGCGAACCGCCTTCGACTTATGGATTTGCACAACAAAACGATATTACGATTATAGACGCTACTTGCCGCGTGGTGTTGCAATTGCAAAAAAAAATCCGCAAAATATACTTGTCTTCCGGTCCGGAACAATCGCAAATTGTGATTTTCGGCAAAATCGGTCATGCGGAAGTAAACGGATTGGTGGGGCAAATTGAAGGCAACGCCTTGGTTATTGAAAAAAAAGCCGATTTAGAGCAATTGGATTATACGAAAAATATTGATTTGTTTTCACAAACTACAATGTCGGTCGATGATTTCAAGGAAATTGTGGCGGAAATTCAATCGCGTGTAAAAGAAGGGGTTGTATTTCGTTTTTATGATACGATTTGCCGTCAAGTGGCCAACCGGATTCCCAACATTAGAAAGTTTGCAACCGAACACGATTTGGTTTTGTTCGTAGCCGGAAAAAAGAGTTCCAACGGGAAAGTATTGTTGGAAGAATGTAAAAAAGCCAATGCCAATACACATTTAATTTCCGGCACAGAAGACATTCAACCTGTATGGTTGCAAGACGTTGATTCTGTGGGAATTTGCGGCGCTACCTCTACGCCTAAATGGTTGATGGAAGATGTTAAATCTGCTTTGCAAGTTATATTTTCCAAAATTGCAGACTAAAGCTATTTGTTTTGATAAATTAAGTTAATCGGTTTAGCAATTATTAAATAATTGAGAATCTAATACTTACAATATCATGAGAAAAGTTGCAATGCAAGACATAGCTGATAAGTTGGGCATTTCCAAAGGAACCGTTTCCCTCGTATTGCGGCAAAGCCAAAGGGAAAAGGGTAAGCGAGGAAATGTGCGAAAAAGTCAAGCAAACTGCAAAAGCAATGGATTATCAAGTAAATGAAATCGCCCGCAGCCTGCGCACCGGTCATACAAAATCAATCGGATTAATCGTAACCGATGTTTCTAACGAATTTTACGGATATTTAGCCTCGTCTGTTCAGGAACAGGCAAAACAATACGGTTACACAGTAATTATCACAAATACCAACGAAAGTCTTAGCGAATTTGACAATATAATTACCGTCTTATTGAATAAGAGTATCGATGGGATTATCCTCGTTCCGGTGGATAACGGCGAATATATGATAGAAAGAATAAAAAACAACCGTGTCCCGATGATACAGACCGTTGTTATCCCGGCGTTAAGGCGAATTACATAGGAGTAAACAATTATCAAGCTTCTGTCGAAGCAACCGAATGTTTGATTAAAAGAGAATGCCGCAAAATTGCTATCATCAATTATAACCTTGAGATAAATACGCTACTCGAAAGAAGTAACGGATGTATCGACACGTTGCACAAGTATTAATTGTACGACGCCAATATAATAAAAAATATCAGCTATGAAAACGACGACGAGGAAATGAAAACGGTAATTGCCGATTTGAAAAACTATCCTGATAAAATTGACGCAATTTTCTTTTGTACTCGAAAATTATGCATTCAGGGAATCAAGTACATACATCAATTCGGAATAAAGATTCCTGAAGACATACAAATTTTGTGCTTCGACAAAATCGGTTCATTTGAGATAGCGAATATTCCGTTCAATTATATTGAGCAACCGATTAAGGAAATGGGAGAGAAGGCCGTCGATATGCTGATAGAACAAATCAACGGTTCCGAAGCAGTTCAGCGATGTGTCTTTGAAACAAAGGAAATTGCAGTAGGCAATCAATCATCATTACAAATCGTCTTACAGGAAGATTTGAAGACTTTGGATGAAGTTGTGGTGATAGGCTACGGTACGCAGAAACAAGGCAATTTGACTGCAGCCATCAGTACAATCAAATCGCAGGAAATCCAGACTGTATCTGCTACTTCTGTGGCGCAAAAACTGCAAGGGAAAGTTTCCGGATTAAATATCCGAATGCTCGGCATTACACATGGTCGGTCTTTCACGACCCGCAAGGCTTAATTGACCTGATGGGCGGCAAAGAAATTTTTAATCAAATGTTGGATACAGTATTTCCTTACCGCCTGTTTTCGATGAAAGCTATTACGGAAGCGTCATTCACGAAATTCGCGAAATGCAAATCGTGAATATGGGTAATTATGCACACGGAAACCAACCGATTCAACACATGATTTACTTGTATAACTATTCCGGAGAGCCTTGGAAAGCGCAATATTGGGTGCGCGAAACAATGGGTAAACTTCGGCTTGGATGGATAATACCCCGAACACTACGCGAGGCACGACTGACAAAGATTTTCCGTATTCTTTTACAAACGGAAAATAAAAATGATTATCCGTTAAATTATTTCTATCTCGCTACGCTTAATCCAACCTACATTGCCGTCGGCCGTTTCGATTTCATTCCAATCGCCCGATTGATTGGTAATTTCCACTTTGGTTCCTTCGTGAAGAATGAATAAGTCGGCGCCGCCGGTGTCGGGCGTACTTTTAATGGTGATAGTCGGTGCAAAAATAATCGCTGTGCACTGGTGGGTTAATTCCTTCTTTTGGTCGTAAGCAAACGTATTGAAAATCAGATAAAGTATTAATATTATAAGGTAAACCGGAATCAAGCGTTTAATTATATCGGAGGATGGAGCCATAGCATATATCGTTGAATATATATTGAAGACAAAAATTATCGTCT
>BNWW01000135.1 GCA_025999115.1 Bacteroidia bacterium | reverse complement strand
ACCATTATGATTGCCGATAAAGAGGCTGTTCAAGAATTAATTTCCACGGCTTTAGAATTGGTACAAAACGAAGCAAAATTAAAATCATAAAGTTATGGGAGATACAATATTAACGGGCTTTGGTTCCCCGAAAGAACAACAAACAATTATCAAAGTGGTGGGAGTCGGCGGCGGCGGCGGAAATGCTGTAACCCACATGTATCGCGAAGGTATTCACGACGTTACGTTTGCCTTGTGCAACACCGATAACCAAGCGATGGTTAAAAGCGAAGTGCCGGTAAAAGTACAATTAGGCACCACCGGATTAGGAGCTGGTAATGATCCCGAAATAGCAAGGATAGCAGCCGAAAACAGCAAGGAAAGCATCCAAAACTTGCTGAACGACGGCACCAAAATGGTCTTCATTACCGCGGGAATGGGCGGAGGTACCGGCACCGGAGCCGCTCCCGTCATTGCCAAAATCGCTAAAGATTCGGATATTCTCACGGTGGGAATCGTTACGATTCCATTCCTCTTTGAGGGAAAACCGAAAATCCTGCAAGCTCTGGAAGGTGTCGAAAAACTGCGTAAAAATGTGGATGCGATTTTAGTCATCAACAACGAAAAATTGATTGAAATCTACGGAGATATGGATTTGATTACCGGTTTCAAAAAAGCCGACAGCACGCTCACTACCGCCGCTAAAAGCATTTCGGAATTGATTACCAATCCGCACCAAATCAATATCGACTTCGCCGATGTGAAAACCACTTTGAAAGACGGAGGCGTCGCCATCATGAACAGCGGATTCGGCGACGGCGACAAACGCTTGATTAAGGCTTGCAACGACGCACTCAACTCGCCTTTACTCAACAATACGGACGTATTCCGCGCACAAAAAATATTGTTCAACATCAATTATACTACGCAAAAACCGGTCAAATTGAGCGAAATGGAAGAAGTCCGCAATTTTATGGCGCAATTCTACAAGGAAATCAATGTGATTTGGGGACAGGGCGTGGACGATACGCTCGAACACGAAGTGAAAGTAACGGTCTTGGCCTCCGGTTTCGGTCGCGAAAGCATTCCTACCATCGAAGTTTTGACCGATGAAGAACGCCGGAAAGCCCAAAACGACATCGACCTGATTTCGTTCTATTACGGTTGGGACGCTGCAAAAACCTTGGGTACGCCCGTCAAACCCAAACCTTTCGTGTTTTCCGAAAATAAACAATTGGATAACAATAAAATTATCGACAAGTTGCTCGACCAACCGGCTTTCCAACGTCAAATCAGCGATATTAAGCAGATTGTAGACGAAGAAGCCGAAAAACGGGCAACGGTTTTGGAAGAATATCAAAATTAAAAACCAATTATCATGTTTAATTTTAATAACAATAATAATTTTTTTAGTTCGATACCGCCGGTTACACGCAGTTTGTTGCTAATCAATGTGGCTGTGTGGTTGGTTTGCGGCGTCATCGACCGAAGTGGATTTATATTTAATATCTTGGCCATGCACTCGGTCGGCTATGGTTTTTACATTTATCAAGTGCTGACCAATATGTTTGTCCACCTTGATTTTTGGCACTTGTTTTTCAATATGTTCGCCTTGTATATGTTCGGGCGTGTCATGGAAAGCTATTGGGGCGCCAAACGTTACCTGACCTATTATTTGATTACGGGTGTGGGCGCCGCTTTGATTCATCTGTTGATTTGCACTTTCCAAACGATTCCGTCGATTTCGTTCGGCGCATCGGGAGCGGTTTACGGTTTATTGTTGGCTTTCGGGATGACTTATCCCAATATGCCGGTTTACCTCTATTTCCTTTTTCCGGTAAAAGCTAAATATTTCGTATTGGGATTCGGTGTTTTGGAGTTGGTTTACGGATTCAGTAACCGAGCAGGCGACGATGTAGCGCATTTCGCACATCTGGGCGGGATGCTGTTCGGTATTTTGCTCATCCTGTATTGGCGCAACGAATATCAAATTAAGCGTTGGTTTAAAAACTTGACGACAAAAAAGAAGAAACCGGCGCAAAGTTTTTATCAACGCACGGAACCCGATTACGAGTACAATTACCGTAAAAAATTGGAACAGGATGAAATCGACAGGATTTTGGATAAAATCAAACAATCGGGCTACTCCAGTCTGACCGAAAACGAAAAGAAAACATTATTCAATGCCAAAAGATAATTTTTTTCTGCGATGGACGAAACGGCTGATTACGCTGTTGGCTGTTTTGAGTGGGGTCGTTTTGCTGCTTTCGGCCTTTGCCGATTGTGTTTCGCCACACATAAGTCGCTATATTCCGTTTCTCGGATTGTTTTTCCCATTTATTTTGGGTGTTAATGTTGTTTTCGGTTTGGTTTGGCTGTTGTTTAGGCAATGGAAGCCATTTTTTTTCACAGTGGGGATATTGCTGATTTGCTCTGGTTCGATTCATACTTATTTTCCGTGGCACAGTCGCACGAAAAACCTTCCCGAAGGTTGCCTGAAAATATTGACGTACAACACCATGCACATGGGAAATCATCTAAAGCACACACCAAAAGATCCGAATCCGATTTTGGAATACATTATCGAACAAGACCCCGATATTCTCTGTTTGCAGGAATACGCCGCCGAAGGAGATTTACCGGAAAGCAAAATTCGCAACATTTTAAAATCATTGCCGCATACTTATACTTGTATGCACGGATTGGCTTTGTTTTCCAAGTTTCCGATTCTTTCTGCGCAAAAAATTCCGCTTGAAAGCGAGTATAACGGCGCCATGATCGCCGAATTGAATGTGAACGGCAACCGGCTTACACTTATCAACTGTCATTTGGAATCGAATAAAATCAGCGCCGATGAACGTGCCGAATACTACGGCCTTACCAAAGATTGGAACAAAGACAAATTGGAATCATTCACTTACCGGATGTATCAACGATTGAGTCCCGCCTTCCAACTCCGCGCCAAACAAGCGATCGATCTCCGGAAATTAATCCGCGAAAATAAAAATCCCTACCTCATCGTTTGTGGCGATTTCAACGATACCCCCATTTCTTATGCCCGTCGCACCATCAAAGGTGACTTAACGGATGCGTTTGTGGAAAGCGGTTCGGGTATGGGTATCACATTCAATCGCAATCGGTTTTTGTTCCGCATCGACCATATTTTCCACAGCAAAAACATGAAAGCCTATAACTGCACCATCGGACGACTCAAAACATCCGACCATTATCCGGTTTGGACGTATCTGGAGTTGCGGTAAAATACTTTTATTGTACGTTTTCATTTCTTTATCTGTAAATTGTTTTATCTCTGCCGTTTCAAATAATTTATCGAATATTTTACCTTGAACTTCCGGCGGCCGAATTTCCATATTCGCCAAATGTTTCATGCAATACAACTCTTCTTCCAAAATTTCATTTAAGAAACTGATTAACAACTCTTTATTTTCCTCTTGTGCAAATATGCGCTTAAATCCGAAATCCGTCAAGGGATGGATGTAAGTTGAGGTAGTTAACTGTCTGTTCATAGAATATATTTAAAATCATAGTAAATAACGATGACAAAGATAAAAGTTTTTTTCAGGATAACCATACAAC
>BNWW01000134.1 GCA_025999115.1 Bacteroidia bacterium | reverse complement strand
TTTTTTACCGGTTTCTCCCGGCGCAAAGACAAGCGTAAGCGTGCTGAGAACGGTTGTTTTGAACGTAATGCTTGTGGCCGATTCCATTTTAAGACAGCAAGTATAAGTGGTTCCATTCACGGTAACGCTACCTTTCGAGGTTGAAGTATTGCCGTTGATGGTAAATCCCGAACTTGCGCCTGCGGTTTTGAGATCGCATAAACCGCCGCCGGTTCCATCGCCCGGTTCTTCGCCGCTACCACCATCATCGCCGCCGCCAGTTGAGTTTTCTTCGCCTTGAACGGCAACCAACGACGACTCATAGTTGTTTACCAAAGCGGCAAGAGCAGACATAATATCAGCGTTATTATTGTCGGCATCGGTAAATGTATAGCGTATATCGCTTCCGTTCATCCGTCCGGCATATTGTTTCACTTTGGCGGGAACATTTCCGGCCAAATCAATATTACAAGGATAAACCGCAGCGCCGAGAATACTTGGGTCGGTATCGAAATTGCTGTATGTGCAACCACCTTTTTTAGTGGTTACCGTGGACGGAACTTGCTCGTCGCGACTGTTAGCCACGTATGCGTCAAATTCAATATTATTCTGACTGTACGGAACAAAACGGGAAGCGCCGTAGATATAATTTCCGAAAGCCTTAATCATTCCGCCGTTTTCGGATGAAAAAGTACCACCCGAACCGCTCGCAATATCCGAACCTTGCATCGAAATCAACATCGGATATTTACAGTTCTGGAAATAATTGTTTTCTGCAAAAATATCCGGACAACCGTCCGCCGCACCGATTCCATATTTGGAATTGCCATCATAATAATTATTGTACACATGAACCGTATGGAAGCGCACCCGCGGATGGCGGCTGTCACTGTGGTCGTACCAATTGTGATGATACGTCAGGTATTCGGGGTTTTCGGCGCCGTTTCCCAACAAGTTACATTTACCCGAATCCCAAAAGTGATTGTAGGACAATGTAACCCATCCGCTTTCCTTGCAATCTAATGAGCCGTCGCCTTTATTTTTGTCGCCGCCACCGTTTTTTCCATAAAAGAAATCGCAGTGATGCACCCAGATATTTGCGTTAGCGGTATTGAGCGAAACGCCGTCTTCGGGAAAATTCATAAAGCCGATATTGCGGATTTCGATATTTTTGCAGTTGCGCACCAAAATTCCCCAACCGTAAGCCGTAGCGTCGTCGCCGATTCCCTCAATAGTAGTGTTGAGTTCGGTATATGCCGAGCTGCCTTTGCATTGCAGATCATCGTCGCTGCCCAATGCGTCGGTGGACGCAGCCAGAGCCTGTTGTGTTATTTTTCCAATTATCCGGATAGCAAGCGGTGTTTGGTCGTAACCCTTTTGCCGCGCTTTCAGGATGGCTCCAATCCCTGTGCAGGCGGTAATTGCGCCATTAGAACCTGTTTTTACGTTCATCGTAACGGTCGTGGGATTATTATTCGTAAGATAAATAATCTGTGCGTTGGCTTTCAACGTTCCGTCGTTATTGTAAGCGCCCGAAGCTGTTTTGTGGGGCGAAGTGGATGCAAAAGCAAAACCGCTGCGGTCGTGCGCTTCCACAATCAATTCGTTGGTAACAGCCGAATCAATCGTTTGGTTGCCCGAATCGACGGCGACAATATTTAAGGTATAGCTACCCGCTTTCAATCCGGGAACATCGGCGCGGAAATAATCGCCGTAATTGCGAATCAAAGGATTATCAATTTTTTGATTGCTCAAGCCTTCGCCGGAAACATACACATTATAATAAGCCGTGTTGGGAACAGGCTGCCAATACGCCGTTGCGGTTTCCAATGCGCCGGAAGAATGAATAACGGTGAATGCTGCGGCCGGAAACGCCGACGCCACAAATGCAAATGCAATAAATACTTGTTTTAGATTCATGCTAACAATTTTTTTTCTTTATATTATATAATCATTAAAAATTACTTTGCAAATGTAGTCTATTAATTTGAAAAGAGAGGATGATAAATTTCCCGACTTTAATCGACAAATATATCATCCTGCATTTTTACTGTTCTGTAATAAAATGCGTTCCATAAAATTTTGCAAGGCCGGCTACAACCATATCAAACGCTATTGCAAACATTCCGAAGCCCTCCTAAAAGAATATTCGCAACAAAAAAACACATCATTATCGACGGAAGAACGCGCAACCACCACAGCGCCAAAAGGATTGGTGGTATCAACTTCTATAACTTCTCCTTGAACCCAATCTTTCTGTTTTCTGATAACCCACCGATTGTTGCCATCCATAACAGGGCAAAGCTTAAAATTGATTTAACAGAAGACCGCAGGTCTTGAATATGCGAAAATGATTAAGACCTATATATGTTTTCATAAAACAATATTTTTTACTACTTTTGCCCGTCAAATTAAAATCATAAGCAAAATAATTCGATGAATATCTCATATAATTGGCTGAAAGACTATCTTTCGTTTGATTTAACACCCCAACAGTTGGCGGACGCCCTCACTTCCACCGGTTTGGAAACCGGAAGCGTGGAAGAAAAAGAAACCATCCGCGGCGGATTGAAAGGCTTGGTTACAGGTCATGTCCTCACATGCGAAGAGCATCCCAATTCCGACCATTTGCACGTTACAACGGTTGATTTGGGCGACGGTGAGCCGCAACAAATCGTCTGCGGCGCACCTAATGTAGCTGCCGGACAAAAAGTGATTGTCGCCACCACCGGCGCCACTTTATATTCCGGAGAGGAATCATTTACGATTAAAAAATCAAAAATCCGCGGGGTGGAATCCAACGGGATGATTTGTGCCGAAGATGAAATCGGTGTCGGAACCAGCCATGCCGGCATTATCGTTTTACCCGCAGATACGCTTGTCGGAATACCGGCCTCGCAATATTATAAGATGGAAAGCGATTTTGTTTTGGAAGTCGATATTACGCCCAACCGGATTGATGCGGCTTCGCATTTTGGTGTGGCACGCGATTTGGCGGCGTATTTGCAGCTCCCCCTTCAGGGGGCGGGGGGGGTAAACAAACCATCCGTAGAAAATTTTAATATCGAAAATCCCACTCCTGCCATTACCGTAGAAGTCGAAAATCCGGAAGCCTGTCCCCGCTATTCCGGCATTACAATCAAAAACATACAAGTAAAAGAAAGTCCCGATTGGATGAAAAAACGCTTGGAAACCATTGGTTTACGGGCTATTAACAATGTAGTGGACGTTACCAATTATATTCTGCACGAAACGGGACAACCCTTGCACGCTTTCGATGCCACACATATCAAAGGCGGAAAAGTAATCGTCAAAACTTTGCCCGAAGGTACGCCTTTTGTTACTTTGGATGGCGTGGAACGCAAACTTTCCGACCGCGATTTAATGATTTGTAACGCGGAAGGCGGGATGTGTATCGGTGGCGTTTTCGGTGGATTGGATTCGGGCGTAACCGAACAGACGACGGATGTTTTTCTCGAATCGGCCTATTTTAATCCGACTTGGATTCGCAAAACCGCTCGTCGCCACGGTCTGAATACCGATGCTTCGTTCCGTTTTGAACGCGGCGCCGACCCGAATAACACTTTGTACGTTTTGAAACGCGCGGCTTTACTTATCAAAGAAGTGGCCGGCGGAACGATAACCGGCGAAATACAAGACGTTTATCCT
>BNWW01000133.1 GCA_025999115.1 Bacteroidia bacterium | reverse complement strand
AAAACAATTTCTATCATGAAAACACATTTTCAATTCCAAGTTTTGTTGTCGATAGCTTTATTTATCTCGACATCTATTTGGGCACAAGATCCCAAAGTAGAATTTAAGAAACAGATGGACTATCTGCTTCAACAGGTGGATAAATCGAAGATTACATCCGGCTTACTATTGGATTATGCCTTTGAGCCGGTGGAAATACAGCCGTTTAACGGCATTCCGTCGGATACAAATTAGTGGATGCTACTACTTGGCTTGGCCTGTACAGCAGTATCTACAATGCTCAAATTAACAGTTTCATCTCGCTTCTTCAACCGGAAAAAGTTGCCGACATATTCAAAAATGCAGGCACGGCAAACAGTACAATTCCAATAGCCATAATGCACTATCAATATGATAAATTGGATGACGATGCGCTGAATAAGGGTTTGCTTGCTTACAGCAACGGGCAATTGCGAAACGTAGCGAAAGAGCCGTCGCCCTACCTGAAAAAAGAGCTGTTTGCCGTAGCGCCACAGCAATCTTTATTTGAAAATCGAAGCCTTGCCTTTATTTTCCAGTCCGATTTGCTGTTTACAAACAAAGCGGAATCTATTTACCGCATAGAAGTGAAGGTTGAAAATGAAAGTAATTTTATAACCGTTCCGTTAAATCAAATGTTCCGATATGCATTTATGTCCGGTGGAACAAAGACCATCATTTTTCGAATTTCATACAGCGATGGAAAGACATACGTGAGTAGGAGCCGGATTTTCATTGATGAAACAAGTTCCTTGAGAGCAACAACTGCAAGTTTGATAGATGATAAACACACAATTAAAGCAAGCAGTTCACATTCGGGAGGAGTGGTCGAAATCCATTATTCGGAAAAAAACACAACCGGTAAACTACAGAAACCCTTGATCATAGCAGAGCCTTTTGATATGCATAAAGTTCTTACAATTATGCCTGATTATAATCTGGATAATATTTTGAATATGGTGGAATTGGTAAAAAATATGTTGGATTCAGCTGCATACGATGTGGTTTATGTGAATTTCAACGACGGTCTGGATGATATTTTCCGAAATGTGAAGGTTTTTCAGGAAGCATAAAACATGTGAATGAAAACAAAGCGAAAACAGGCGGCATTTCCAATCCAAATGTTGTAATTGGTATCAGTATGGGCGGTTTGATTGCCCGATATGCCTTGCGCAGTATGGAGTTATATCCAAATAATTATGGGTATCATGATACTTGGAAATATTTTTCATTAGATTCACCGCATAAAGGAGCCAACCTGCCTTTGGGATTGCAAGGCATGATTCGCGATCTTCAGAACTTTTCGGTCGCTATTTTGGGAGGTTTGACCATTGTGGATGCGGCCAGCGTTATTCCCATGATGGATCAGCTATACGGCGTACTCGACTCTAAAGCTGCCCGGCAAATGCTGATTTATTATTGCAATAAGAACTTGAAAATTGATAATAACGAATATGAAGCATTTCAAAAGGAATACGACCGGATAGGTTTTCCTGTCCAATGTCAAAATATTGCCGTATCCTGCGGAAGCATTCGGGGAGCTACCGAATTTACCCCCGCAACCCGATTGTTTAGTTTCAGCCCTTCCAAGGATTTTAACTGGTATCAAAGTTTAGGAATAGGAATCGCGTCTATATTTTCAACTCTTGTCTATACAAGTGTGGGAGATGCTAATGCTTGGGAAATATTCGGAATGGGCTTGTTGAATTTGGTATTAGGAAGTTCGGCAATCAAAACAAATTTCTATATTAATGCTTTACCTGATAAAAAAGCGGCGAAAGTATATGAAGGTCAAGTCTATTATGAGAAAAAAATACTTTGGGTTATTCCTGTTCGGGTGGATATATCTAATCGGAACCTTTCCTCGACTGCAACAATGCTACCATTGGATGGAGCGGCAGGTTCATTTAATAGTTTTGAAAGCATTAAATCCGATAATGAAAATTTTCGAAAACTATTGGAACAATTTAAAAAATCAAGATTTACTTTTGTTCCAACATCCAGTTCATTGGCGTTCTCAAATTTGCCGCTACTTTTCTTGCTACACACATAATCAGCCCACCACTTTATTTTAATATCTCGAATGCCGCATTCAATATATCAGCCAATATTCCATTAAAAAACCCGTTGAATTTACCGATCACATGGTCTATGTCGAACCCAAATATGAGTTTACTCAATCGCACAAATACTTCCGTTACCGTGATGAGTAGTAAAGCGCCCGAAGCCGGTGTCCTTACCGCAAAAACATCCATTCCGATAACTCCTGCAATAGCCTCTGCGCTTGGTTTACCTTCTTCTTTACCGATAGAAGTACGCAAACGCTTGGTTGCAGCAAGCAACTCTATAGCCATTTCCGGCGAATTTAGTCCGAGTGATTCATTAGCCATATTCAAAATAAGCAACTTTATAACCGGCATACCTCTATCATGGCAACTCTCCGATAACACCAATTTCCGAATTGTATCGTCTGCTGCCGACTCGGTAGTTGTAGAAGCTTTGCAATACAACAAATCGCTTACGCTTACCGCCACTATGGGTTTGGTTGAGGCAACTATTTCAAAAACAAAAACAGTTACTTCCCCGAAACTCAACATCTCTGTTCCTCTCCTCAATTGCGAAGAAACCGAAATATCCCTCTATCCTCATCTCGCATCCGGCTTTAATGCAATACAGTGGTCGGTTGCAAACAGCAGCTACCTTCAAATAACCGGGCAAAGCAACCAACCGACCGTGAAAGTCAAAGGTTTGAGAAATACGGTAAAAGGACCGGGAATGGAAGTAAAAGCTACGGTAAACGGCGAAATAATTACCGCCACACAAGCCGTCGATATTGCCATACCGGAACAATTATCTCTGACAGTTATTCAGCAATGGGAAGAAGGAGATTATCGATACGCATTAATCCATGCTGCTGCTTCGCCGGCTAATGAAAAGGAACTTGTTTATAATTGGTCTGCCTCGCAAGGCTCGATTTGGCCTCGTTTATCCAAGCCGCTAAATCTAAACGGATTGACTTCAACAAAGGAATTTAATATTAGAGATTTATCAACAATTCCTATTCCGGAAAATGTATTACCGGCAAGCCTGATCCGGCAATTACTCGAACAGGAATCAAATTCTATTTCCGTTTCTACCGGTAGCGCCTTACGTTCCGAATCAACCGAAGCAGCGACGCCGGTTGCAACGCAGACTTCGGCGCCTTTAAAAATTACCCGTGTCGCATCTACTAGATCCTGTTGATCTTAAGCCTATGAAAGACTACCTAACCGGAGAAGATAATTCTTTTGGTCCCTACTACGCGATAGCTAGTTATCCCGGCGGCGATATTAACATTAGTTGCCAATTGACAAGTCCTTGCAACGTACCGCTAACGGCAACAGCTTTCATTTCCGGCACCACATTTCTCTGTACTTATGTCAAAGACACAAAAAGTCTTGTAATTGAAGAGAATAACAACGGGAATACCGGTTCATCCGGTGGAAACGCATATTCGGGAAACACAAGCACATATATTGTTTTGATTTACAACGATGCGGGTATTATGAAACGAACGGAGATAACTTCAGGCCCCAGTCGTTTTGTTATTCCGTTGTCGTCTTATGCGCCCGGATTTTATTACATCAATATCATAGATAATACAACAGGAATTGCACTTTTCCGGTTTTTCCACACACGTCCCGTGAAGGAATTGAAA
>BNWW01000132.1 GCA_025999115.1 Bacteroidia bacterium | reverse complement strand
TATAAATAATTCTGTCCATGTAGCATTATCCAAAGGGAATACGCTTGGTAGATTCTTTTGGGAATCTTCTTTTTCATCACTCGTACACCTAATACAAAAGAGTGCAAGGGTGCATAATAGTAGCGAACTTAAGTTTTTTGTTTTCATAATCAATTCGCCTTATTTCGTCAATATCATCCGTTTCGTATCTACCTCATTACCATCAACAACCAAAGTATGTTGAAATAATCGCCTATGTTGGCATCATAATATGCAATTGCGGCATTATCATAAATCGATTAATAAAAATTACAAAGCCTTTTCACTCTATCAACCCCTCCGGCGGACAATCCGCCGGACTGCCCCCCCAAGCCTTATTCGGCGTGTTCCCCATCACAAATTTCAATTCCCCTCCCCTGATAATGGTTTGATGCGTAATCCACGAACGGCTGTAAGGTTTCCCATTCAAAGTGGCGGACTGTATGTACTTGTTTTCGGCCGTGTTGTTTTCGGCTTTTACGGTAAATGCGTTTTCTCCGACCCGGATCGTGGCTTCGTCAAACAACGGCGCCCCGATGACATAAACGGCTTGCGCGGGATTGACGGGATAAAATCCCAAGGCCGAAAATACATACCATGAGGAGGTTTGTCCGCCGTCGTCGTTGCCGCAAATGCCGCCAGGCGTATTGGGGTATTTTTCGTCCAGGATGCGGCGTACCATGTTTTGTGTTTTCCAAGGCGCTCCGGCATAGTTGTACATATAGGCTACGTGTTGCGATTGTTCATTGCCTTGGGCGTATTGGCCGATCATTCCGGTAACGTCGGCTGCATAATCGCCGGTCAAACGGGAGGATTGAGAGAACAATTCATCCAATCGTTTCTCGAAATTTTCTTTTCCGCCCATCAATTGGATTAAATCGTAGGGCTTGTGTTGGATGTGAAACAGGTATTGCCAAGCGTTTGCCTCACAAAAACCGGAACCGACTTCCTGATGCGAAACGGCGATGGGATCGAACGGTTCCATCCATTGGCCGTTCGCTAATTTGGGACGGAAAAATCCGGTTTTTGCATCGTACAGATTCCGGTAACTCAAGGCGTAGGTATTGAAATATTGTTCATCTTTTTGTTTTCCGAGTCTGTGTGCCAATTGTTCGATACACCATTCATCGTATGCAAATTCGATGGTTTCCGCTGCCGAACGTTCCAATTTATCCGAAGGAATATAGCCGTATTGATGCAATAAATCCAATCCGTCGCCGGTGCGTATCGAATTTTTGCGCATTAATTCGTAAGTTTTTTCAATATCAAATCCGTCAAAACCTTTCACGATAGCTTCGAGCAATACCGGCATCACGTGTTGCCCGCACATGCCGTGCGCATTGGTATTCAGGATGGCGTAACCGGGCAATATTTCTTCCGGGTCGTACAAGGCGATGTGCAGCATGGAATTGACTAAATCGTTGACCCGTTCGGGATGTAGCAACGTCAATATCGGATGTTGCGAACGGTAGGTATCCCAAAGGGAAAAGAAAGTGTAATTGGTGAATCCGTCTTGGTGCGGCAAACCGTCGCGACCGATATAAGTATGATCGGGATCATCGTTCAAAAAAGGAGCCAACATGGTGTGATAGAGCGCCGTATAAAAAACGGTTTGTTGATCGTCCGTGCCGCCGCTGATGTTTATTTTCTCCAATTGTTCCGTCCATGCCAAATAATTGGAAGCAATGGTTTTTTCAAAATTCCAATTGGGATTTTCAATTTCGATCGTTTTTAAAGCGTTTTCTTCGCTAATTGGCGAAAGGCCTACTTTGAGCAATATTTTTTCTCCGGCTTTCGTTTGATAGTTGAAATACGCTTTTACTTGGTCGCCTTCGCTCGCACCGGTGGTTTTCGTGTCGCCGTTGACAAAGCCGAAATCGTCGAACGCTTTGGAAAATTCGATTGCAAAATACATGCGCGATTGATACGGCGCTTTATCTATTCCAACAAATCCGGTAACTGTTTTGTTATTTATTTTTTGAATTTTCAGATGATCCGGTTGGGCGCTGTTGCAATGGGTAAGATCCAGAATGATATGCGCATGGTCTGTTTCAGGAAAAGTATAGCGATGAAAACCGGTTCGCTCGGTCGTCGTTAATTCGGCCACAATGTCGTAATCAGACAAGCGAACGGCATAATATCCCGGCCACGCTTTTTCTTCCTCGTGAGAAAATTGCGAACGGTATCCTTTGTCGGGTTCCGTATCGGTTGACGGGTCGAGCAGTAATTCTCCCACAGTCGGCATAACGAGTATCCAATCGGGAAACAATCCGTTGCCCGACGTATGTTGATGTACAAATCCCATGACGGTCGAATCGCTGTATTGGTATCCGCCCAGACTGGAATAGCGGTTCACGTTTAAGTCGGGACTTAGTTGCACCATTCCGAACGGCCGTTGCACGCCGGGATAACAACCGCCGCTAAAAGGAGCGGTCGCTTGCAGGTCTTCCAAATCTTCATTTTTAAGAATGGCTTCCGGTTTGGCTTTTACAAAACCGCTTGTTCCGATAAACGGATTTACTTTGGCCACAATTCCCATGGGGCGTTGCAAGGTATTTGCTTCAAAATCGTTTTTTACGGACGATTTCCGAAAAGAACCGAACGTGCAAGCGGCGCCGAGTATGATCACTGCAAGCAGCAAATAAGTGAATTTGTTTTTTAAAATGTGTTTCATAATTTAATATTTATTTATTCCAAGAATCCGTCCGGAATGGCGCTGCCGGCACTCCAAGCGTGTTGTAAAGATTTCCATAACAATAATTTCGGAAAACGTATCGAACGGCCGCCGGTTGAGGCACTAACGAACAAGATACTTTCACTTCATTTTTTCCGGCGACAATGCTTGCATCGGCATTGTAAAACGTTCCGCCGGCGCCGGCTATTTCAAAACCGGAAAGGGTTATTCCGCCCATGTCGCGCAGACCGGAAACCGACTCAAACAACACGGTAACTTCTCCGTTGGGTTCGTATTCGGCTTTGATAAAACGCGGGCCGGCGGCATCCAAGTCTTTTCTTCCGTAATCGTTGTGTAAGGCGAGATAAGCCAGCCGTTGTCCCACTTCTTCTTTCCGAAGCGGGTGAATGAGCGCTGCTTCTCCAATATCCGAAGTGCCGGCTATTCCGCTGAACGGAATTAAATCGAGCGCCCTGTATTGCGATTCCACCAACAACGACCGGCCGATTCCCGGGCTGTTTTTATCGGCAAACGGCGCTAATTCCACGTAATAGAACGGCATGGTAGGGTCTCCCCAATCGCTTCGCCACGACGATACCATTTCTTCCATGAACCGGTCATATACTTTATAATCATCCCAATTGCCTTCGCCTTGATACCACAGAAAACCTTTGGAAGTATAATGGATGAGCGGATGTACCACTCCGTTATAGACAGCTGTATGTACTTTTTGTTTCATCGTACTTTTCTTATCTACGGGAACGATGCCTTCGTTTTTCAATTTATCTAATGCGGTTTGGGGCATCCAAGCTTCGATGCTGGAAGCGCCCCAACTATTTGAAATCAAACCGACGGGTACGTGTAATTCATCGGAAAGGAAGCGGGCAAAATAATAAGCCACCGCGCTGAAATCGCCCACGGTAGTTCGCGTAGGAAGCGCCCAAGCTCCCGTACAATCTTCTTGCGGAGTTAATATGGCCATCATTTTCATATTAAACAGCCGGATGTCGGGGTATTTATCCGTTTCGGCAAGCGGTTTGACGGCATATTGTTCCAATTG
>BNWW01000131.1 GCA_025999115.1 Bacteroidia bacterium | reverse complement strand
AAAAATCAATTGACCGCTTCCCGCTTTTCCACCGGGTTATTCCGGCACCAAAAGCCGGTATTGATGATGCAATTGTACGATGAAGGACGTATCAATTCGGGCTTCGACCCTTTGTATGTGGGCGCTTATAATACCGATATTTATTATCCGTCGCAACAAGAAGTGGAAAGCGGTGCATGGCCTTATTTTACCGACTGGGCGGACATTGTTTTCCGATCGACACCGGTATTGAATAACACGACGGTTTCGGTCAGCAATGCCAACGATAAAACCACCTTCAATCTGAGTGGAAATTTTTACACCCAGCAAGGCGTTTATATCAAAGACGATTATAATAAAGGCATTGTCAGTATGAATGTGAAACATAAACTAAAAGACAATGTCGCCATTTCGTCCATGGTCAATTTGTCGAATGACACCCGGGACAACAACAGCGGATTGACGTATTATCGAAATCCCTTGTGGCCTGTTTACAAGGAAGACGGCAGTTATTTTACCCAAGGAACCAGCGATTACAGCCATCCTTTAGCATTGACGGAAAAAAGGAAGAATAAATCGGCTACTTTCGATTTAATCTCTTCGTTGGCATTGGATTGGAATATCCTGAAATCCTTGGATTTGCGTTCGCAAGTGAACTACCGCTACCGCGAAACGGAAACGAATCAGTATCAACCCAAAGTATATACGGCTGACGGCACCAATTACAACGGCTATGCGGCACATGGCAACACCAACGCCAAAACATTAACGTCCGATACTTATTTAACCTACCATTCCACTTTAGGCCAAAAAAATGAAGTTACGGTCATGGGCGGTTTTTCCTACGAAAGCAATATCGGAAAATCGTGGGATATGAGTTCGCAAGGATTTGTGAATGAAACTTTACAAGACGAAAACATGGGCGACGGCGATGCTGCATCAAATAAACATGACAACGAATATTCCGCAACCAAGTTACTTTCGTATATGTTTCGTGCCAATTATACTTACGATGACCGGTATATGGCTGCCGTTACCGGTCGTGTCGATGGTTCTTCCAAGTTTGGAACCAATAACAAATGGGCGCTTTTCCCCTCCGGAGCCTTGGCTTGGAAAGCGCACAACGAATCGTTTATTCAGGATTTGAACATTTTTGACGAATTGAAAGTAAGGCTCACCTATGGCGTTTCCGGAAATCAGGGAATTAGCCCTTATCAAACGTTAAGCCAATACGGAACGGACTATTATTATGTCAATGGAAAATGGGAAACCGCGATTGGTCCCGGTTATATCGTAGCACGAACGGGAGCAGACCGGCGATACACGCAATGGGGTGGCATACCAAATCGAAACTTAAAATGGGAATCTACTGCACAAACCGACATCGGTGTTGATATGGCTTTTTTCAATCGCAGAATTCGTTTTACTGCCGATTATTACGACAAAAACACCTACAATCTCTTGCGCGAATCCTATTTGCCGCTTTCGTCGGGATTCGATAAAATTTGGATCAATGACGGGGAAATCAATAACAAAGGGATTGAAGTAACGGTTGAAGGCGACATCATCAGCACCAAAGACTGGGATTTTTCAGGAATGCTTATCTTTTCCAAAAACGAGAACAAAGTGGTAAGTCTGGGAAATGCCCAAAGCGCCGGGTTACAAACCGATTTCTTTGGCTTGCAATTTGAATACTATGGCGATGCCTTGTCGCCTTGGAACCAAACAAGTCCCAATATATTGGCAGTCGGTCAACCGGTCAATGTATTCTACGGATATAAAACGAATGGAATCGTTCAATCGCGCGACGAAGGAGAAGCAGCCGGAATGAGCGGTTTGGAAGCCAATCCGGGCGAATATAAATTTGTGGATTTAAGTGGAGATGGCATCTTTAACGAAGATGACCGTGTAGTAATCGGCGACCCGAATCCGGATTTTATGGTCAGTCTAAATCTAAACCTCAAATACAAGCATTTTGATTTGGGCGTATTCTTGAACGGCGTATTCGGCAATGATGTGATAGAACCCGATTTGTACAATTCGCCTCAATTCACGCCTTTGCGATGGACACCCGATAAGCCGACCAACAATTATCCCAGTTTGCGCGACAGCCGGAAATACTATGTTTCGGACTGGTTTATCAAAGACGGATCGTATGTGAGAATCCAAAATGTCAACATCGGTTATACCCTTTCGCCGAAGAAATATATCCAAAGCGCCCGCATTTATTTGAACGGCGAAAACCTCTATACATTTACCAAGTTCAGGGGCTACGACCCGGAAGTGGGATTGAATGGCCGATATACAGGCGGATATCCCCGCTTTACGAGATATACCCTTGGAGTTGAATTAACATTCTAAAAATTAAAAACAATGAAAACAAGAATCATAGCAATTTTTTCAATATTCGTTTTGGGATTTTGTTCTTGCGATTTGCAGGAAATGCCGTATGGCCGTTACTCCGACGAAAATTTCTTTCAAACACCGGAAGATGCCCAATCGGCTCTATACTACGCCTATAATGTCATTACTTATCGCGATTATTACGATGTGATGTTTTGGATCAACGACGCCTCTACCGAAGAAATGGATTATCCTTCAACCGGCTCGTTCGGTTGTCCTCAATTGGATCGTTGGGAATATGAGACCTTTAGAAACAACGAACAATTGGAATTTCTCTACAAATATTGCTTCATCGGCATCAATCGCACGAGCGCCATCATTGATAATTTGGCGAATAGCGATTTCGACGTAAAAGTCAAAAATCAAATCAAGGGACAAGCGCATTTCCTGCGGGCATGGCACTATTTTTATTTGGTGCGCACGTATGGTTTGGTGCCGATTCTCCGGAAAATGATTACAACGATCGAAGAAGCGCAATCGCCCAAAGCGAAAGATATGGATGAACTTTACGATTTTATTATTGAGGATTTGGAAGCGGCCGCCTCGCTGATGGAAATCGATAAAATTTCCGGTTTAACCGATGTAGTCGCCGCTCAAGCATTGTTATCGAAAGTCTATTTACACATCGCTTCTTCAAAAGAAAGCGGCGTGGCATTATACCGCGATATGAATAAAGACGTGCAAACGATGTATGCCAATGCTTCCACTTGGGCGCATAAAGTATTGTACGACCAAACCGATTACTATTTGGATCCGGATTTATGGAATATTTATGACATTAATAAACCGGATGGCCCCGAACATATTTTTATTTTGGGAAAAGACCGGACAGGATCCGAACAATGGAATTATTCCGTGTTGAACAAAGTATTTATGCCGTCTAATTCCAGTCGCCCGCTCTATTTCAGAACCCCGGACGGTAGCCTGATTAAAAACAGTTTTGGCTACGGCTCTTTATTAATCAATGATGAATTTGCCGCTACCTTCGATCCGGCAGATAAGCGGAAAACCGATTTGATGACGAAAACATTTTATAACGATGCGAAAGGAACTACTTCCACCACAAACACTCGCTATTTGACACTCAAATACATTGATCCGGAATACATCGCGGCCGGCATATCCAGTGCGAAACCCTACCTTATCCGGTTTTCCGACATTGCCTTGGTGTATGCCGAAGCGGAAGGGCCAACCACCGAAGGCTATAAATGGCTCAACAAAATCAGAGATCGAGCCGGATTAACGGAGGCGCCGGGCAATATGTCTCTATCCACTTTTAGAGATTATGTGGTAACGGAACGCTCGTTTGAATTAGCCTACGAAGCCAATCGTTTGTTTGATTTGCGGCGGAAAGCGAGTGTTACGGCAACCGATCCGAATGCCTTTTTGACCGGAATATCCGAAGAGCAGGCGGCATACTATCC
>BNWW01000130.1 GCA_025999115.1 Bacteroidia bacterium | reverse complement strand
GTAGCGGAAACAACATTCGTCGCCGGCGAAAACCGGATGAATCTATCTCATTTAGCAGCAGGTGCTTATCTGCTTAAATACGGAACGCATGTTCTCAAATTAATAGCGCGTTAAATAAATCGACAAATTATTTTTATCCTCATCGCCATAAAAAGTGGCCCGGGTGTAAGTATAGATATAGGCGAACGCCAACTCGAAATGTTCGGGTTTACTATAAGAGTTTTCGGGACTGTAAAAATCTTTTGGCACCTCGTTTAATAATGCCTGTTCATCGCACGAAGGGAGAAAGCAGAAAGCCAAAATAACGAATGCGATTAATTTTGAATTGTATTTTTTCATGATTTTCATTCTTTTAATTGTTAAAAACTAACGTCAAAACCCACTGTGAAAGCGCGAAGTACGGGAGTTCCGTTACCTGTCATTCCTTGTCCGGTTTCAGGATCCCAACCTTCCCAATTGGTCCAAGTATAAAGGTTTTTACCGCTTATATAGACTTTTAAGTCATGGAATCCGATTTTATCCAAAATACTCTTGTCGAATTGATAGGATAGCGAAACATCTTGTAAGCGGACAAAACTCCGTTGTTGATATTTTGAGTTGGCCACCGGTGTAGCATAATACAACTGAGCATATTTTGCGTTCGGATTGGAAGGAGTCCAATAATCCCAACTGAAACCACCGCTATTGACGGTTGCTTCTCCGGTTGCAGCAGCGCCCGGATCGTTGGCTGCCATATAATATTCTTTACCTCCCTGAATGGAGTTGAGGAATACAAACAACGATAACTTTTTATACTTGAATGTGTTGCCGATACTGAAACGGTAGCTTGGATCTTTGTATCCGAGAATTTTCCGGTCGTTAGCAGTAATCAAGCCAATTTCGTCGCCGTCTATATTTTCGATAATGTATTGGCCGGGTCTTTTTCCGGAAGGAATATCCGGATCGTTCAATTGATAAATACCCAAAATGTTGTAGCCATAAATGGCATTCAGCGGTTTACCGATAAATAAAGCGTCGGCTATCACATCGTCTTCTTTTCCATCGCCATCGGCATCCACTCCATTGATCGAAACGATTGTATTGCGATTGCGGGAGAAATTAAGACTCATATCCCAAACAAAATCTTTTGTTTTAATATTGGTTGAATTGATTGTAAATTCTATTCCGTGGTTATTGATTTTTCCGATATTGGATTTGACGGAAGGATCGCTCGTGATACCGGTTAAATAAGGAAGGCTCCTATTATAAATGATATTGGTAGTAGCGGTATTATAATACTCCACATTCCCTCGTATCCGGTTGTTGATAATACTAAAATCAAGACCTAAGTTCAGACCAGTCGTCGTTTCCCAACGCAAGTCGTCGTTCGCCATGGAGGAAATTTTTTGTCCGACAACCATCGAGCCGTTGTCTCCATAAATATACGCATGGTCTCTATCTACTTCCGACGTAACCTGCGCCAAGGTAGCATAACGTCCCACGGTACGCCGGCCTGTTTCGCCATAAGAAGCTCTCAGTTTGAGAAAATCAATGGCCAAAGGATTGTTTTGCATGAATTGTTCTTCGCTAACCACCCAAGCCGCAGCGGCGGAAGGGAATACCGCAAATTTACGATTGGCGCCAAATCCGGAAAAGCCGTCGCGGCGTACGGTAAACGTACCGAGATATTTTCCTTTGTAGGCATAATGCGCCCGCGCCATGTAATAGAGGCTGGTTTCATCCCAAGCGTTGGAAGATACTTTGGGGATGCTGCCGGCTTCCAATTTATTATATCCTAAATCCAGATTGGTAAATGCAGAGTTCCCTGCGGTCGACGATTCTCCCATGGCTTCTTCGCGACCGGACACCAAGGTGGCTTGTATTTTGTGGATGTTATTGAATGTTTTGTCGTAAGTGAGGATGTTATCCAACGACCATGTATAATCGCTGCCGTTGTATTTTTCGGCTTTTCCCGTATAAGTCATTTCCCACGGTTCGACACGGAATTTTCTTTCGGAAGAATAACTGTGCGAATAATTTACCCGGTAAGAAAGACCTTTCACATAAGGCACATCAATATTGGCATATACATTTCCGAAAATATTCATTTTCCGGTTGTAATCGTCATCTAAATAAGGTTCCAATGGATTTCGAACATTTTGTCCCATAGGAAGCCGAATGACCTCTCCTTTTTCATCATAAGGAACGGAAAACGGGGTCATGCGCATCACATCATCCATTCGAGCGGGCATGCCATCGTAGTTCCCGGTAGCCATATTGGTTTGAACGCCAATTTTCAACCAATTGGTAATTTTATTTTCGAGATTGATTTTTCCCGTCCATCTGGTATATTGATCCTCTTTGATGTATCCCTCTTGTTCGGTAAAACCGGTAGAGATATAGTAGGTGGAATAAGCGCTTTTCCCACTAATGCTCACGTGATGGTTCATGGTGTGTCCGTAATCGTTGGTCGCGGCATCCCACCAATCGAAATCGGTTCCATTATCGTATCCGATCCGGTTTTCGGGATTAAAGACGGTCGCAATATCAAAAGCCGGATCTCTTTCCGTATAACCGGATTCCGCCGTATAAGCCCTGTCCCATACCGCATCCGTTGCGCGGGCGATAAGACCTTCTCTATTCAAAGGTTTTAAACGGTGCGAAGGTGTTTGAAACGCATAAGAAGTGGAATAATTGAGAATGGGTTTGCCTTCGTTGGCTTCGCCGGAAAAAGTGCTTATCAAGATAACGCCATTGGCTGCGCGGGAGCCATAGATGGAGGCCGAACTGGCATCTTTCAAGATGTCGATCGATTTTACATCGGCCGGATTAATATTGTTGAGACCGGCGTTGTAAATGATTCCGTCCACCACAATCAACGGGGCTTGATCGCTTGAAAAAGAATTTTGACCGCGAATCATCATGCTCGGTTCCTGACCGGCTTCTCTTACCTGTCCTACGTTCAAACCCGCTACCGAACCTTGTAAGGATTGTAAAATCGAAACATTGGACGATTCCCTGAACGCTTGGATATTGGCGGAAACGACCGCTCCCGTTAAATCGATTTTTTTCATGGCTCCGTAGCCGATGACCACCAATTCATCCAACTCTTTTAGATTTTCTTTCAGATGGATGTTGAGCGTGGTTTGATTTCCGACTTTCACTTCTTCCGTTTTATAACCTAAAAAAGCGAATCTTAATACATCGTTTTTGCCGGATACCGGAATGCGATAATGTCCGTCGATATTGGTTACGGTGCCTGTGGTGGTGCCTTTCAGCATAACACTTACACCGATGGCGGCTTCTCCGCTTTCATCAAAAACCGTTCCGGAAACGAATATATCGGATTTAGCAACGGCTGAATTATCCGTTTTGTCTGCTGTGGCCGGATTAATTAGAATCAGATGTTTTTCGGTAATGATATAGTTGATATTTTCTTTGGAGAAAATTTGATCTAAAATTACCTTAATGGGTTGGTTGGATACATTGATACTGATCTTTTTATCCAAATTAACGCTTCCGCTTTCGTAGATAAACCGAAATTCGGTTTTATCTTCAATCTTATGCAATACGTCTTTAATAGACTCGTTGGTAATATTCAACGACAATTTTGTGTCCTGCGATAACTCTGCCGCCAAAAGAGGAGGCGATAAAAGAATGCACATCAAAACCGTTAGTTTTTTCACTAACGCAAATTTTTTGAATGGTACATGAAGAACCGATTGTTTAATTCGTAATTTCATATTATATAATAAAAGATTAATTATGTTTCCCGTTTTTACCGGGAAACGATTCATTGAGATTAACTACTTACAACACTTACTTAGCGTATATA
>BNWW01000129.1 GCA_025999115.1 Bacteroidia bacterium | reverse complement strand
TGACGGATATTCACGAATTGAAAAACGTGGAAGAATGGGATTTGCAAACGGTTACTTATTTTCTGCCGTTTGTCTATTTAGGTGATTCGCCGGAGATTGAAAAACCGGTTTCAAAAAAGCGTAATTTATTGAAATACAATAAACAAAATGTGATTTTACGAAGCAATCGAACCATTCAGAAAAAAGCCGGTTACACGCGAAACGAATATTGGGGCGATCCGTATTATTTAAGTTTACGTTACGAATTTTCGTCTTCCGACAAAATTCAATTCGGTTTCAATGGTGAAAAAGATGCGGGCGAACCGTTTTGGAATGGCTACAACAAGGTTTTTGATTATCTGACTTACAATCTTCAATTCAAAAACTTGGGTTATTTAGATAATTTGCATATTGGGAATTACCGTTTGGCGTTCGGCCAAGGTTTGGTGATGAACACTAATTTTTCGATGGGAAAAACGGCCGATGTTACCAATATCGCCCAGAAAAATAAAGGGATTCAACGGCATTTATCAAGCAATGAAAGTAAATATTTGAATGGAATTGCCGGAATTGCACATTATAAAGCTTTGCAAATCAACCTTTTTTATTCGCATCGTAATTTGGATGCTTTGAGCAATACCAACGAAATTTCGTCCTTTGCAACCGACGGTTATCATCGCACTTATACCGAAATGCGCAAACGAAAAACCGCCGGTGTGGAAACATTCGGAGGAAATGCAGAGTGGGGCAGAAACAATCTATCTATTGGAATGACAGGCGTTTATTATGATTTCAACGGTAAAAATCTGAATCCCGATTGGAAACCTTACAATACTTTTTATTTGCGAGGAACAGAACATTGGAATGTTGGATTTCACTTTAAATATCGATGGAAACATGCTGTATTACAAGGAGAAACAGCGATAGATAAAGCCGGAAAAATCGCAAGCCTTAGCCATTTTTCATTCAAACCGGCGGCATTTTTGGATTGGACACTTTCGTATCGCTATTACGACCGGGCTTATAATGCGCTCTATGCCAATGGTTTCGCCGAATCGTCCACGGTTCAAAACGAGAGCGGATTTTATACCGGAATGAAAATGCAATTGCCTCATACCCTGGAACTTTCGGCTTATTGGGACAGTTTCCGCTTTCCCTGGTTGAAATATGAAGTCAATACACCTTCGGAAGGAAATGATGTTTTAGTGCAGTTAAAAGGTCGTCCACGCCCCAATCAACAATTGAGTTTGCGTTACAAATATAAGGAAAAACAGCAAGATGTTTCGCTTTATGAGCAGCACCGTTGGCGTTTGCAATGGAAATACTATTTTTCCAAACAATTTTCATCGCAATCGCAGGCGGATTATGTGTTTTATTCCGGTAAAAATAAACAAAGTCAAGGTTGGAGTTTAGGGCAATCGCTTGTTTATCAACCGGTAAACAGTCTACAATTAAACGGAAATATTAGTTATTTTCATACCGGTGATTGGGATTCGCGCATCACGGTTTATGAAAAAAATGTGTTGTATGCTTTTGGATTTCCAACTTATTACGGACAAGGATTGCGTTACGCATTTATTGCTAAATGGCAGATAACGAATCGTTTAACTTTATATTTCAAATGCGGTTCGTCGCATTATTTCGACCGTGAAATTATCGGGTCGGGCTGGGAAGCGATTGAAGGAAACGAAAAAACGGATGTTTATTGTTTGATTAAATATCGATTTTAAGTTAAAAATGAATAACATTATCCATCTTATTTCCGGTATTTTCGTTCGTAATACTGCACAAACGAATTAATTACCACCTTATTTCCACCCGGTGTAGGATAATCGCCCGAAAAATACCAATCACCCAAATGGTTGGGACAAGCTTCGTGCAATCCTTCCAACGACTGATATACGATTTCGACTTGGGCTTTCGTGCCTTCGGGCGTAAGTAATTCGGCTGTTTTTGCTGCAATTTCTTCGGCGGTAAACGGACTGTAAATATCTTTTACATAATTGATTACCTCTTCTTTCGACAGATTTTCCTGCGCTTTGCATTTCCGGTAAGTTTCGTCGATAACCGGTTGCATATCGCGTTCTTCCAACAAAGCAATCGCCGCGCGGAAAGCGACAAATTCGTCCATCCGGTTCATATCGATGCCGTAACAATCGGGATAACGTATTTGCGGAGAGGAAGATACGATCACAATTTTCTTCGGTTCCAAACGGTCTAAAATTTTGATAATGCTTTGTTTCAAAGTGGTGCCGCGCACGATGCTGTCGTCGATAACGACCAAATTGTCTTTTCCGGCACGGATCGAACCGTAAGTAATGTCGTAAACGTGGGCGGCCAATTCGTCGCGACTATCGCCTTCGGCAATAAATGTTCGTAATTTGATGTCTTTCAGCGCCACTTTTTCCTGCCGGATTTTCATCGAAAGAATGCGCTCCAAATCATCTTCCGAAAGTTCGTGCGTATGCGTTTTGATGAGTTGCTTTTTTTGTTCGTCCAAATAGCGTTCAAAACCTTCCATCATCCCGAAATAAGCCACTTCGGCCGTATTGGGAATGAAAGAGAAAACAGTGCTATCCAATTCATTATTAATGGCTTTCAGAATTGGATTTAACAAGAGTTTTCCCAACATTTTCCGTTCATGGTAAATATCTTGATCGGAACCGCGCGAAAAATAAATGCGTTCGAACGAACAAGGTTTCACGTTGCGCGCTTCCTGAATTTGTTCCAATTCGATGGTTCCGTTTTGTTTGACGATAAATGCTTGTCCGGCTTGCAATTCGCGTACATCTTCCTTTTTCACATTCATAGCCGTTTGAATAACAGGTCGTTCGGATGCAACTACCGCAATTTCGTCGTCATAATAATAAAATGCGGGACGAATGCCTTGCGGGTCGCGAAAAGCAAACATATCGGTGTTTCCGGTAACGCCGCAGATGACATATCCGCCGTCCCACGACTTGGCCGAGCGCCGCAGAACGTGCGCCAAATCAACGCTTTCGGCAATTTTTTTATTCAAAGCTTGGCCTCCGCTATATTTCGGTTTGAACAATTCGTAAAGATGTTGCACTTCGCGGTCGAGGTAATTTCCCATCATTTCGAGAATCATCAAGGTGTCGGAGTAGAGGCGGGGATGTTGGCCTTGCAGAATCAATTGTTGGAAAATTTCATCTACATTGGTCAGATTAAAATTACCACACAGCATCAAACTTCTTGAACGCCAATTATTTCGGCGCAAAAACGGGTGAATATAAGCTAAACCTGAGCGGCCGGTTGTGCTGTAACGCAAATGTCCCATATACACTTCGCCGCAGAACGGCAGACTGTTGTAAGGCGTATTGGCAGGCGATTGATTGATAGCGTGATAGGTGTTTTCAAACACTTCTTTGATGGCGCCGCTACCGGTAGCTCGTTCGCGGAAAATATATTCCGTTCCGGGTTGTGCATTGGCGCTTACGCAACCGATTCCGGCGCCTTCTTGGCCGCGGTTGTGTTGTTTTTCCATCAAAAGATACAATTTATTTAAGCCGTACTGCCAAGTGCCGTACTTATTTATGTAGTATTCAATAGGTTTGAGTAATCGCACCAAAGCGATTCCGCACTCATGTTTAAGTTGTTCCATGTTTTTTTGATAATCCGTCGCAAAGGTAGAAAATAATTCGTAATTCGTAATTTATAATTCGTAATTATTTCCTACCTTTGCGGCCGGCTTTCAAAGCAATTCGTTTTTAGCCCAAATGGCGGAATTGGTAGACGCGCTAGTTTCAGGGACTAGTATTCGTAAGGATGTGCAGGTTCGAGTCCTGTTTTGGGCACAAATAAACCATTCAGCCCTCGCAAATAAACAGTTTGCAGGTTTTTCCATCTTTAAATATAAAATTCTAATTTCTCATTCTTCA
>BNWW01000128.1 GCA_025999115.1 Bacteroidia bacterium | reverse complement strand
AGCCTATATTATCGGACATGGTGATGTGGGTGGCGTTGTCGGTTTGGCCGATGCCACGGTAATCGAACAATGCTATGTGTCGGACAGTTATATCGAAGGAGATGACCGTTCGGGCGCCATCGCCGGCACATTAAAAGGCGGCGCGTTTGTATCGGATTGTTATGCAGCCAATTCTTCGGTCAAAGCACGCGCTTTCCAAACAGGAGGCTTAATCGGAGCGACCATGTCGGGTGGTGCAACCGTGATGAACTGCTACTTATCGGGAACCGTTACCGGAAATTGGGGACGCACCTGCGGAATATTGGGTTTAATCGGCGCCGACGGCAACGATTCGCCGGTAAATATAGAAAGTTGCGTGAATCTGGCTTCACAATTATCCACCGGTACGATACTCCGTATTGCCGATGCGAATAATTTGGGCTGGACTGCCTATTCATTGATCAATAACTATTCGTTGAGCAGTACGTTGTGTAATACCGATCTTATTCCGGAAGAAGATACCAATTATGGCGCCAATGGCCGGCACGGAGCGAATATCCCCGGCGGCGATGAAGCGGCTGTGTCGCAAGCATTCTATCAAGGTCTCGGATGGGATTTCAACGATGTATGGATAATTCCGGATGGTAGTTATCCCATTTTCAAATGGCAAACAGCCACGGTAATCACTGCGCCCAGCCTCGAAAACGCTCCAAATAATATCGTTCTGTATAGCGAAAATAATACTATCTTTGCCGTATCGACATTACCAATCGAAGAATTATCGGGTTACAACATCCAAGGTTCGTTAGTGTACGGAGATAAGAAACTAAACGCTTCTACCCAATTCAACGTTCCTACTGCCGGAATTTACGCTGTGAAAATACGCACGGAACAAGGCATACTGGTTGGAAAAGTGATTGCAAAGTAGAGCGAAATTAAAATGATATGAAACACTTTATACTATCCATTTCCATTTTTTTGTTGGCTTGCAACTCATTGCAAGCCACAGAAATAACATCCGGTAAAGTCTATAAAATAGCGAGTTATTTTGCAGAAGGCAAATCCTTGTCGGTCGCCAATTCCTCATTAGATAATAATGCGGCTATCGTTACTTGGACGGAAACCGGAGTGAATGCCCAACGCTGGCGGATTACAAAAGACGAAGCGAGCGAATTGTATTTCTTGACGAATGTCTATTCCGAAAAAGTGTTGCACGTTACGGGAGCGGTTTCTTCGGCAACGATCGACCAATTCCGAAACGATGCTTCCAAGAGTTGTAAATGGCGGATAACCCCGGTGGATGATGCCAATGGCGAAAATTGTTTTTACCTCTCGCCTTCTTCCGAATTGGGTGGTATAAGGTATTATCTGGAAGTTCAGACCGGCGATGAAGGTTCGGGTGTGAAGGCGAAACAGAAATCCGAAGGCGCCGGCTCCAATCGTCAACGATGGATATTGGAAGAGGCCGGTGATATTCCCAATGCGGTTACACCTGCTCTGCGCAAAGAGGCGATGGATCAATGGAAAGCCTTGTATTATAAAGACATAAACACGAATCAGGCGATATTGGGCGCAGGCGGCTGGTGGGGCGACGCCGAAATGTTTGAAGTCATATTGGATGCTTACGAAACCGGCAACGACCCGGTTTATAAAGAAATATTCGGAAAATTATATACGAATTTCCTTGTCCGCAACGGCTCCACTTGGACGAATAATGATTTCAACGATGATATAGCCTGGATGGTTATCGCTTGTACGCGCGCCTATTTATTGTTTGGCGAGCAAACCTATTTGACACGGGCAACGACAAATTTCAACTTGATGTACAACCGGGCGCTTCTTCCGTCGGGAATGCTTCGATGGAAAGAACGGGATGCAAGTTTGACCAATCAAACCAATTCGTGTATCAACGGTCCGGCAGAAGTGGCGGCTTGCTATCTGGCTATGGCGACAAACGATGAAGCCTATTATGAAAAAGCCAAAGCATTGTATGCGCTGCAACGCCAATATCTATTTGTACCTTCCACCGGTCAAGTGTATGATTGTTTTACGTGGGTAAACAATACGCCGTCTAATTATAGTCATTGGGCGTCCACGTATAATCAAGGGACTTTTATGGGGGCTGCGCTAATGCTTTACGCTCACTATAGCGCCCAACAATACCGCGAGGATGCACTGAAAATCATGGAATACACCCAAAAGAATTTATGCGATGCCAACGGAATTATCAAGGTTTGTCAAGTAGCCAACGGCGATTTGGCCGGATTCAAAGGTATTTTAATGCGCTATGTCCGTCGTTTGATTAACGATTTGGATGCAAACGAATACGCCGCTTGGATGAAGAAAAATGCGCTACATGCCTACAATAATCGCAATTCGGCAGGTATTACGCACTCATCATGGTTGTCGAAAACGCCGGAAACGTACATTTCCGAACCGGATCCGTTTGGCGCTTCCACCTCAGTCTCGGCAATCGTCAATACGCCCATAGATACCCCAACGACTATTGAAGAAATTAAACCGGCAAATAAGCAGTTGGATTTTACCGTGTATCCCAATCCGGCAAAAGAATCGATCTATATCGATTCGCCGGAAAACGGACAGTTGTCCATTTATACCGTTTTGGGGAAATTACTCAACCACTATCCGTTGAAAACCGGGCTTACTTCTTTCAATATTACCGGCTTTGAAAAAGGCGTTTACATTCTCAATGTAAAATCGGCAACCAATGAAACGAGCAAACGCATCATCAAACAATAAGAATAGAAAAAAATGACTACTACAACTAAAAAAACACCGGTCGTTACCCTCCTTCCCGTATTATTCGGGTTCTTTGTGATGGGTTTTTGCGACGTGGTCGGTATTTCGTCCAACTATGTGAAACAGGATTTTCATTTGAGCGACACAATGGCCAATTTTCTGCCGTTTTTGCTCTTTATCTGGTTTTTTATATTTTCCATTCCTACCGGAGTGATGATGAATAAAATCGGGAGAAAACGAACGGTACAAATCAGCAACGTTATTACCTTGATTGCCATGCTGATTCCGTTTATCTCTTATTCTTATGTTACCTGCCTGCTGGCTTTCGCTTTACTCGGAATTGCCAATACGATATTGCAGGTGTCGCTCAATCCCTTGCTTTCCAATGTAGTGAAACCGGAACGATTGACCAGCGCACTCACTGCCGGGCAATTTATCAAAGCCATCTCTTCTTTTTTGGGACCGTTTATTGCCGCCTTTGCCGTTTCTTATTTCGGCAATTGGCAAAGCATGTTTCCTGTTTTTGCAGGAATAACCTTGTTATTGCTTGTCTGGTTGCAATTAACGCCGGTAGAAGAAGCCGAAGATACTTCCAAAACAGCTTCTTTCAAGGAAGTTTTTGCATTATTAGGCGATAAAACGATATTATTGCTGTTTCTGGGTATTGTATTTGTCGTTGGTTTGGATGTAGGAATCAATACCGCGACTCCCCGTATCTTGACGGAACGTTGCGGCATTAGTATAGAAGATGCCAATTATGGCGTGAGCGTTTATTTTGCTTGCCGTACCATCGGAGCATTTTTTGGCGCGATTCTGCTGGCACGCTATTCTTCCATCAAATTTTTCAGAATCAGCATGTTGGTGGCGATTCTTGCATTGACCGGCTTGTTTTTTGTTTCGGGTAAAATGACGATTCTGCTTCTGGTAGGCATTGTGGGTTTTGTCTGCGCCAATGTATTTTCCATCCTTTTTTCTATCGCTTTGCAAAAGATACCTCAAAAAGCAAACGAGGCATCGGGATTGATGGTTACAGGCGTAGCGGGAGGCGCATTGCTTCCTTTGGCAATGGGCGTTTCTACGGATATTATCGGCAATCAAACCGGTTCGGTATTGGTCATATTCGCATGTGCCGGTTACTTG
>BNWW01000127.1 GCA_025999115.1 Bacteroidia bacterium | reverse complement strand
GCCTGATAATTTAGTAAAAGAAAATAAGGTATTCGGCATTAACAACTTGACTTTCAGGGATAGCAAAATAGATATTCAATACAAGCTGAAGAAAAACGGAAAAATAGAAGCTCAATTGAAGATTTCGTCTAAATCTCCATCGACAGTCAAAATAGTAAACGAACAAAACAAATTAGTTTGGAGTTCAAAAAATAGTTCGGTCAATCAGGATCTCACATTCGCAATTAAAAATGGAGAGGTTTATCAATTTATTTTTGAATGATAATTTAAAATGACTATCCGCTTTTTTACCACTAAACCAAAAGACCTACGGGTTCGGTTTAGTGGTATGATTGCGGATAGTCATAAAATATAAATTAGAATTAGAAACGATTAATAGTATGAGTAAGAATTTTTTCACTATTCTCCTTTTGACGGTAATAGTAACTTTTCAGACAAAAGCCGAGGTCAAATTCGCCGGAATATTCGGAAGCGATATGGTATTGCAGCAACAATCGCAGGCAGCCGTCTGGGGTTGGGCGAAAGCAAACACCAATGTGAATGTAGTTGCTTCATGGGACAAGAAAAATCATTCTGTACGGAGCGACGGAAACGGTTACTGGAAAGTAAAAATTCAGACGCCCCAAGCAAGTTTTACGCCCTATACCCTCACTGCAAGCGATGGTAAAGCCGTAACGCTGACCAACATTCTGATTGGCGAGGTATGGGTTTGTTCCGGACAATCTAACATGGAGATGCCGATGAAAGGTTGGAACGCTCAGATAGACGGCGGACCAAACGATATAAACCATTCCACCAATTCGGGTATCCGTTGTTTTACAATGGAAAAGGCTTCCAAAGCGCAGCCTCAGGACGATTGCAAAGGAAAATGGGAAGAGGCGAATCCGCAGACGGTTCCTTTCTTTACGGCAACGGGGTATTATTTCGGCATACTTCTCAATGAGGCACTCCATGTTCCTGTCGGTCTGATACATACCAGTTGGGGCGGTTCTCGCATCGAAGCATGGATGACACCGGCTTCGTTGAAAGATGTTCCTGAAAAGAAAATTCCGGCAACGGATGCCGACATCAAATCGACAAACGGCGACGGAACAGTGCTTTACAACGGCATGGTACATCCCATTGTGGGATATGGTATTCGCGGCACTATCTGGTATCAGGGCGAATCCAACAAAAACGAACCCGATTTGTATGTCAAAATGTTTGACTTGATGGTACGTGAGTGGCGCAACATTTGGGAACTTGGTGAATTTCCGTTTTACTATTGCCAGATTGCTCCTTGTTACTATGGCGGCGGACACCCCTATTCGTGCTATATCCGCGAAGCGCAATCCAAAGGCATGCAAACCACACCCAACACCGGCATGGCTGTACTGATGGACGCCAACAGTCCCAACGACATCCACCCAACCAAGAAAAAAGATGCAGGCGAACGGATGGCTCTTTGGGCGTTGGCTAAGACCTACGGAATGGACAAGATCTATTATCGCAGCCCTGAATACAAGTCTTTGACGGTGGAAGGACGTTTGGCAATCGTGTCTTTTGACCTGTTCGGAGCAAACTCATTGACTGACTTCGGTAAGGATTTACGTAACTTCACAATTGCAGGAAAAGACAAGCGTTTCCACGTGGCTAAAGCAGTGCCGTCAGGGAACAAAGTCTATCTCTTTTCGCCCAATGTGTCCGAACCGGTGGCTGTCCGCTATTGCTGGGACGACACATCCGCTACAGAATTGTTTTCGATAGAAGGCAACCTGCCGGTATCGTCTTTCCGGACAGATGAATGGTAATCATAGAAGCAAGGCAAGAACGCTTGCGAAAGTTAAATGATAAATAAAATGAAAATTAAAATCATATTAAGTAACGAAAAATAAATAACATATAACAGTTTTGATTTTTAAGCAGTAAATTTATAGTTCCATTTTGGTAAAAACCCATGAATGTCCGGTAATATTGACCAACTTGGCTGCCGGAAATTACAGTCTGACTGCCGGTAAGCATACTGAAAAAATAGTGATTTCAGCTAATCAGACACAACAAAAAATAAACATACCTGTTTCAGGTAAAAACGTGGAAGTAATCATAAAAAACGAAATGAAATAAATTATAAAAAAAATGAAACACATTTTATTATTTGCAGCATCTTGTCTGTTCCTTTTTAGTTGCTCGACAGGCACTGAACAAGAATCATCAATGAAAACCATTAAGCAAGTGGATTTTTCTCAGGTAAAATTAAAAGATAACTTCTGGAAACCCAGACTGGATATTCAGGCAAAAACGTTGGTTCCTTACGCATTGGATCAAACATTACCGGCAGTACAAAACCTTGAAAAGACAGCTAAATTTTTAAAAGGCGATACTACGGATTTACCCTTTCCGCATCGCTATATCGATTCTGACCTGTACAAGGCAATGGAAGGTGCAGCGTATATTTTAATGGATCATCCGGATGCTGCTTTGGAAAGTCGCATGGATCATATCATTGATATCATCTCCCAAGCACAAAAGCCGGATGGTTATTTGTATAATGCCCATATTACAGGCGTATCCAAAAACCATGTTCATTGGGGAGGCGAAGGCATGGGCGATAAACCTTATTCTTATGTACTTCATAGCCACGAACTATACAATATGGGGCACATGTATGAAGCTGCAGTGGCTTATTACCGGGCAACCGGGAAAGATAAATGGCTAAAGATTGCCGAGAAAAGCGCCCAACATATCAATAAAGTGTTTTTTGAAGGCGACCCCAATTATAACAACGGCAAGCCGGTCAATCAGGCGCCCGGTCATGAAGAACTTGAATTGGCATTGGTTAAGTTATATCAAGCAACCGGCAATATCCTTTATATAGAAATGGCGCATAAATTTCTTGACATCCGTGGGAAAACGTTTGTACCCCAAGGCGAAAGATTTATGGATCCAACTTATGCCCAACAGCACCAGCCCGTTGCCGAACAGCGAAAAGCGGTGGGACATGCCGTGCGCGCTTGTTATCTCTATTCGGGAATGGCAGATGTTTCGGCAGCGCTTGGAATAAATGAGTACAACCTTGCATTAGACAGTATCTGGCACAATTTAGTCGATACCAAGATGCACATTACCGGAGGTTTGGGAGCCATTCGCGGAATTGAAGGATTTGGACCTGAATATTTGTTGCCCAATCAAGAAGCCTACAATGAAACGTGCGCCGCAGTTGGAAATGTATTATTTAATTATCGAATGTTTCTGATGACTCGCGATGCAAAGTATGTGGACGTAGCAGAAGTGGCATTAATGAATAATGTTTTAGCCGGTGTAAATCTGGAAGGAAACCGGTTTTTTTATGTGAATCCTTTGGAATCAGACGGAGTTACTCCCTTCAATCAAGGAACGGCAGGAAGGGCGCCTTGGTTTGGAACGGCTTGTTGTCCGACCAACTTGGCACGTTTAATTCCTCAAGTTTCAGGAATGATGTATTCGTATGATGATCAAGCTGTTTATATCACCTTGTATGCAAGCAGTGAAACAACTGTTCCCCATAAAACCGGTAAAGTAACGATTGTTCAAAGTTCGGATTATCCTTTCAACGGCGATGTAAGTATTGTCATTCATCCGGAGACAAGTCAAACGTTTTACTTGAAATTAAGGATTCCAACTTGGGCGCAGGGAGAGCAGTTTGTCCCCGGCAATTTATACGATTATGTCAATAAAAGTCCGAATAGTAATTATACGGTCAAGGTAAACGGAGAATTGGTAAAAACGACAATCAAAAACGGTTTTGCCGAAATTAACCCACATTGCGTATCAACCGCTGCTAACCGACTGATTTTCAGCAGTCATACTTTCCGGAGGTCTCTCCGGGTGCCACACAAATTTTCTTCTTTTGCAAGGCATTGCATTTATCTTTAGCGCC
>BNWW01000126.1 GCA_025999115.1 Bacteroidia bacterium | reverse complement strand
TACTATATTTGTCGCGATTATCTCGGTAGTATCACGCACATTACAGACGAAAACGGCAATATGGTACAGGAATTAAGTTACGATGCTTGGGGACGGTTGCGCAATCCCCAGCTACGCCAAACGCATTCGCTCGTTTTTCAGTATGCTACGGGCATCAAGGGTAAAATAGGAAATATGAAAAAATCACTTTTATTTGTAGCTATGCTATTATTCTGTTCCGGAGTTGGAGCGCAAAAATTAGCTATTAAGCCGTATGTTCGGTATCATACGTCAGTTGCACCCCAAACAGAACCGCTTTTTCATTATTTTATCATGGAGGTTCCTCCGAGTGCCGACATTGGTAATCTGATGTATTTACCCGTAGTTTTGAATGAAAATTTTACATTGGCGAACGGATGGAAATATGGTGTTGCCATTGACTACACTTTCAAAAACAATCTTGGATTTGAATTAGGTATTGATTATTTTAACACTCAAAAAACGGTTTCAAATGCTTCCGAGTACAATTCTTATCATAGCCAATGGAAATATCAATCACTATCGTTACATCCCTTACTTACGTTTGCATTGGATTTTAAATCCTCAACTTTTATTGGCAAATTAGGACCGTCTTTGAATCTCTCCGGTCTGATAATGAGTGATTTTTCAGGCGACCATAAATTAACGACTTGTACATTCGTTCATCAATTGAGTTTGGGTTATTTTGCCGGAATAGAATATAATTATCAACTGTCCGACCGATGTGATTTTGTGGCTGAAATGGGCATTGAACATTACAAATATATGCCGGAGAAAGCTCGTGCGAAAGATGAATTTTTGGGCAGTGAAACAGAGATTATCTATGCGAATGAAGTTGTGTATGATACGAACCCATATATTCGCTATAGTCATTCAAGAACCGAGCGAAAAGAATCACTCTTGTTTAAAAGCGTTTATTTAGGAGTAGGAATAAAATATAATTTGTGGAGAAAATGAAAATAATTCAAAGACATTAGTTATCATATCAATACACTATGGGCATCAAGAGGTGAGGGATTATATTTCCAAAGAGGCTCGCGTTGCCAATTATTGAAAAAGCCCATTTTATAAATCGGAATTTCTGTGTAGGCGTTGAATAACGTTAACAATTTGTTTTTAATTTCGTTGCTTGGATTTATGGCATTGCAAAGATAAACCATTGTAGATATGGTAACAAAGGGTTTCTTTTCCTGCACAAGCGTGACTTCGAACTGCAACCACTGATTGCGGGTACTGCGCGGCAATACAAGGCGTTTCAGAATATCGCGCCCAAAAATTCGCGAATGGTGGGCAATAACATTACGTAAATAAGAAATTGCCGCCAACCAACTTGACAATTCACTGTACATATTCAACCTTTGTTCTCCGTAGTTTGTTGAAAATCAATCGAATGTGTTCGGCGTAGCTTCCAGCTACGTCGCTCTAAAAGCAAACGTCCACGTTTGCAACAAAACGAAATTTTGTATGTTCTAATAGAAATAGAAAAATGTCAAAATATGCACAATTATCAGGCTTTCAAAGCCAGAGCTTTGATTTTAGGACGACGGAACGGGACGTTCCGCCGAACGCATTTGCTTGTTTTTCAGCACACTACGGGCATCAAGAGAAGTATTATGCGGTTTCGCCGTATGCGTATTGCTTAAACAACCCCGTCAAATATGTTGACCCAGATGGGCGAGTAGTCAGGATAGCCAATAATTATGTCGGGGCAATGGAAAATATTGCAAAAATAGCAGCCACGAATTTAGGTAGCCAAGTTATGAGCCACTTAATAGGGCGAAATGAAACTTATACATTAAATTCAACATTTTGGTCAACAAGTAGTTCATACGACCCAAGCAGTCGAGATATTAATTATGTTGGCAACCCTTGGTATAGCGAAATTCCTAACGATGGAGGGGCATTAAATTCGATGGTTGCGATGGGACACGAGACGTTTCATGCTTTTGACAATAGCAATAATGTATTTAATTCTGCTAATGCCGGATATAGCAAAGATATTGCGGAACCTCGCGCTGTAAGTTTTGGGAACTATTTAAGAAGTGCATACTCATTATCTCCATTAAGAGAACAATACGGTAACATAAAAGGAATTTTTCATCAATTTGGAGGTGGCGATAAAATATCCGATTTTACTACGCTTGGAAATAATTCAGATAAAACGAGTTCTGGTTTTAGTTATACAAAAACTACAACAATCGTTGAAAGTTATAAGAAAGGATTTTTGGGTATAAAAATTCCGGATAAAACAAGGACGGAAACAGCCACCTACTATATGACAGTTAGCAGGGATAAAAACAACAACGCTTCTTTTCAGATATATAACAGTGAAGAAGAATACAAAAAAGCAACTTCTAATTGGTAGAAATATGAAGAAAGATAAAGCAAATAAAATACTCGGATTAATAGCGGTATGTATAAATGCGCTATTAGTACTCAATTCTCTTTATTGGTATTATGCTTATAATTTTACTAACATTATGTAT
Source organism: Bacteroidia bacterium (assembly GCA_025999115.1). The sequence goes on along the minus strand of BNWW01000126.1, from coordinate 1,601 downwards.
TTGGTTATGTATCCGAATAGGGTGTTATTGGTAAATGCTTTACTTGGAATAGTTGGGATAGTTATATCAATACTTCTATACAAGAACAAAGTTAGTACTAAATTGTTCTTGATTGTAACATTAATAATTTGGTTAATTACTTTCTCAAATTACTTTTTCCCGATGTATTGACGAAAATCGAAATAAAAGCACAGGCAAAAAAAACTTTACCTGTGCTTTTTTCACTCAAAATCAGAAAAAGCCTTGCCGCAAAGCGGCAAGAAAAAAGGGTGGGGAATTTTTGCGGCTTCGCCGCAAGGAAAAAAGAAACTGCCGCTTCGCGGCAAAAAAAAGGGGGCAAAAAATATCGCGGCAAAGCCGCGAACTGCCGCAAAGCGGCAGTAATAGAGATGGGGAATTTTATTTCCAAAGAGGTTCGCGTTGCCAATTATTGAAAAAACCCATTTTATAAATCGGAATTTCTGTGTAGGCATTGAATAACGTTAACAATTTGTTTTTAATTTCGTTGTTTGGATTTATGGCATTACAAAGATAAAGCATTGTAGATATGGTAACAAAGGGTTTCTTTTCCTGCACAGGCGTGACTCCGAACTGCAACCACTGATTGCGGGTGCTGCGCGGTAATACAGGGCGTTTCAGAATATCACGTCCAAAAATTCGCGAATGGTGGGCAATAACATTGCGTAAATAGGAAATTGCCGCCAACCAGCTTGACAATTCACTGTGCATGTTCAATCCAAACTCGTTGGCAATGGTTGCTTTTTGCGGTAGCTGGTGTTTCAGGTTGTTGTAAATTTTTGAAAGAGTGCCGAAAGAAGCGACTTCAAAAATAAGCCAAACATCAGGATTGTCGTAAGGATGTTTCTGGCGAAAATCCTTTGCAAAATTTTCGCCTGTTCTTGCAAACTCGTTTTGTAAGTCAGCCAAATACTCCTCGTGCTTGGTTTTGTCCATTACTATACTATCGTCTAAATACCAAAGTCCGCCATACGCCTGAGACAAATGATAAATGAGCTTGGTACGCAAAGCAATCTCGATAAATTCTATTGCATCAAACAAAATCAACCGCAACTGACGGTCGAAACTGTAACGGTCGATAACATCTTCAAAAAAAGAATTTGGGGCAAAAATGTGATTTATGCGGTCGGTTTGCATATCCCACCAATAACTTTTCAGGCGAAAATAACTGATATGATTCAAGTAGAAAGCCGCTTTTTGCTCGTCTTTCATCAACATTCCCCTTGATTTGAGCAGGGTGATTTGTTCTGCGATTGTCCTTGAATCTTGATTTACAGGCATTATAAAAAATATAACCCGCTGGCAGTTCTTATGGTATGCGCAACGGGTGTTGTTATCTTTAACCGGGCAAAGCCCATTGTTAGCAATCTTTGCGATGACAAAAGTACAACCAATTTTTGAATTGACAATGGATAAATGTGCTTTTTTTGAAAAAAATCACAAAATCATGCTTTCTTTTTCTATGTGGCTTGCCTCAAAATTCCTGCGTTCGGCGTAGCTTCCAGCTACGTCGCTCTAAAAGCAAACGTCCACGTTTGCAACAAAACGAAATTTTGTACGTTCTAATAGAAATAGAAAAATGT
>BNWW01000125.1 GCA_025999115.1 Bacteroidia bacterium | reverse complement strand
AGAGAAGCAAGCTGGGAGGGGGTTAATGGTTTTGGTTTGGCAGGGGATGCCGTGTCATGCACTTCATAGACAAGACGATGCTTTGGACCACCGGCAAAAACATGTGTTTGTGCGAAAAGGCGCATAGCGCCTTTCATAAACACATGGTTTTGCTGCTGATCCTATACAATTCCGTTTTCAGTAGTAAAGGAGTAAGAGCCATCGCAAGTCGTAACATCAAAACGGTTTGGCAAGTTTAATTCGTTCATGTTGAAATCCTTCCAAAGTGTGGTGTTGTTTAATATATTCTTGAATAATTCGTCTGTCTTCTATCATCCGTTGGATAAAAGACTGTTTTTGGTGGTTTATTTTCCTCTTTCATATTCATAACAATTGATTAGGAAATGTTTAAAATGTCTGCAAATTTAGGAATAAATTATGAAGTTCAAAAATAAAAGACCATAATTTTTCCGTAAATTTGCACCCAAATCAACCGGTATGTCAAAAATCGCTTTCAAACGCATCGCCGTAAAAATCGGCAGCAATGTACTGACTCGCGTCGACGGAACGCTGGATGTTACCCGGATGTCGGCCTTGGTCGATCAAGTAGCCGAATTGCACCGTCGCGGCGTAGAAATCATCCTCATTTCGTCGGGAGCCGTGGCCTCGGGACGTAGCGAATTGAAATTGCATAAATTGCCCGACGCCGTTTCTCAACGCCAATTATTCTCGGCTGTCGGTCAAGCCAAATTGATTAATCGCTATTACGAATTGTTCCGCGACCACCAAATCACCTGCGGACAAGTGTTGACGACGAAAGAAAATTTCGGTTCGCGCCGCCACTATCTCAATCAAAAAAATTGCATGACCGTGATGCTCGAAGCCGGCGTGATTCCGGTGGTAAATGAGAACGATACGATTTCCGTAACCGAATTGATGTTTACCGACAACGACGAACTTTCGGGATTGATCGCCACCATGATGGGCGCCGAAGCATTGATTATTTTGAGTAATGTGAACGGTATTTACGACGGCGACCCAAAAAATCTCAATTCCAAAATCATCTCCGAAATCAAAGACGAAATTGATTTAAGCACGATACAAAGCGAAAAATCGTCGTTCGGTCGCGGTGGAATGCAAACCAAGTATAATATCGCGCGAAAAGTAGCCGAAGAAGGCATTACTGTCATCATCGCCAACGGCAAACAAGAAAATATCCTTTTAAATTTATTGGACGAAAACGCGCAACAAACCTGCACACGCTTTATTCCAAATCCCAAACCGGTGTCGAACGTCAAAAAATGGATTGCCCATTCCGACAGTTTTGCCAAAGGCGAATTGCATATCAACGCCGGCGCCCGCGAAGCTTTGTTGGGGAATCATGCCCGCTCGCTGCTTCCGGTTGGCATTACCGCCGTAAACGGAGAATTTGAAAAAGACGATATTGTGAAAATCCTCGACGAAACGGGACAAAACATCGGTTGGGGAAAAACGGCTTTCGACAGCTGCAAAGTCCGGGAATTATTAGGAAAAAAAGGCAACAAACCGGTCATTCATTATGATTATTTATATTTGGATTGAAGAAATTTTATCTATTCTACCCTTTGATTTTCCCAACGAAAAACACTACCTTTGCGCCTCCATTCAAACAACCAAATGAACACAGTCGAACAATTTGAGCACGTTATAAGCATCTGCCGCAATCTGTTTGAAAAAAAACTCAACGATTACGGCGCTTCTTGGCGTATCATGCGCCCCGAATCAATTACCGACCAGATTTTTATTAAAGCTAAACGCATCCGTTCGCTCGAAACCAAAGGTTTCAGTAAAGTGGACGAAGGGATTAAATCCGAATTTATCGCCATCGTCAATTACGGCATTATCGGACTGATACAGTTGGAATTGGGTTTTTCGGATACCATCACGATTTCAAAACCGGAAGCCATCGCTTTATACGATAAATGGATGACAACCACCAAAGAATTAATGTATGCCAAAAACCACGATTACGACGAAGCATGGCGCTCGATGCGCATCAGTTCCTACACCGATTTGATTCTGACCAAAATCCACCGCACCAAAGAAATCGAAAATCACGAAGGGAAAACGCTGGCCTCCGAAGGTGTGGACGCCAATTATATGGATATGGTCAATTATGCGTTTTTCGGATTAATTAAATTAGAATATGGTGAATAAATTCAAAAAAATCGTTGTAGAAATCGTCCGTATCTTGCTCGGATGTACTTTCGTTTTTTCGGGATTCGTGAAAGCGGTCGATCCGCTGGGCAGTTCGTATAAATTTCACGATTATTTCGAAGCGTGGAGCATGAATTGGCTCGACTTTATTTCCTTGCCGGCTTCATTCGGTTTATCCGCCTTGGAATTTGTGTTGGGGGTGTGCGTCCTGACCGGCGTTTACCGGAAAATCACAGCGTGGTTAGTCTTGCTGTTTATGTGCGTAATGACGCCACTGACTTTGTATTTGGCCATCTTCAATCCCGTAACCGATTGCGGCTGTTTCGGCGATGCGTGGGTGATTACCAATTGGCAAACCTTTTTTAAAAATGCAGTTTTGGTTACGGCGGCTGTTTTCTTATTAATTTGGAATCAACATCTTACGAAAATATTTTATGACCGGCGAAATATATGGATTGCCGGCGGAACAGCCGTTTTCATTTTGGGAATTTCGCTGTATTGCTACTTGTATTTACCGATTTTGGATTTCCGTCCATATAAAGTAGGAAACAACATTCGCGAATTAATGGAAATTCCCGGCGATGCCGAAGCCGACGTTTACGAAATCCATTTGATTTACGAAAAAGACGGCGTGCAACAAAAATTTTCGTTGGAAAATTATCCCAAAGGCGATTCCACATGGACATTCGTCGAAACCGTAAACACTTTAATTAAAAAAGGTTACGAACCGCCGATTCACGATTTTACCATCACAACGGAAGACGGCGACGAAATTACCGATGAGGTATTAAACGATACAAGTTACACCTTTTTATTAATCGCCCACAAACTGACAAAAGCCTCCGATTCACATATCGAACAAATCAACGAATTGTATGATTACGCACTGCAAAACAAATTCCGTTTTCTGTGTTTGACGGCTTCTACACCCGGCGAAATCGAAGCATGGCGGACCGGCGCCGGCGCCGAATATCCGTTTTGCATTACCGATGATACAACTTTAAAAACAATTATCCGTTCCAATCCGGGATTGATGTTGATAAAAGATGCAACGATTATCAAAAAATGGCCGGACAAACGTTTACCCCCGGAAAAAGAAATCAATTTATTAAAATAAAAAACATGAGAAAAAACATTGTGGCAGGTAACTGGAAAATGAACAAAACCCTGCAAGAAGGCATTGAGTTGGCAAAAGAATTACAATCCGCATTGAGCGGAAAAACCGTAAATTGCGATGTAATCATCTGTACGCCGTTTATCCATTTGGCTTCCGTAAACGGAGTCATCGACGGAAAAACCGTGAAATTGGGAGCCGAAAACTGTGCCGATAAAGTTTCGGGCGCATACACCGGCGAAGTTTCGGCAGCAATGGTCGCTTCTACCGGCGCTAAATACGTGATTTTGGGACATTCCGAACGTCGCGCTTATTATGGTGAAACCAACGCCATTTTGAAAGAAAAAGTAAAATTGACTTTGGAAAACAACCTGACCCCGATTTTCTGCATCGGCGAAGTATTGGAAGAACGCGAAGCCGGCAAACAAAACGAAGTGGTAAAAACGCAAATCGAAGAAAGCCTTTTCGACCTTTCGCCCGAAGATTTCGGCAAAATCGTATTAGCTTACGAACCGGTTTGGGCTATCGGAACCGGCAAAACGGCGACTTCAGCGCAAGCGCAAGAAATTCACGCATACATTCGTTCGATTTTAGCTGCTCAATACGGACAAGCAGTAGCCAACGAAACTTCGATTCTTTATGGTGGTAGCGCCAACGCCGGCAATGCCAAAGAATTATTCGCGAATCCCGATGTGGACGGCGGTTTGATTGGCGGCGCCGCGTTGAAAGTTGATACTTTCCTTCCGATTGTTGAAGCATTCTAAATTATGAAACATCGGATAAATCATGTCATGGCACACTCGATCCGCCATCCCCAAAGATTAACGTTCAGGGGATGGCGGATCAAGTCCGCCATGACAATACTTTTGTTGATGGTTTTTTTCGGAAT
>BNWW01000124.1 GCA_025999115.1 Bacteroidia bacterium | reverse complement strand
GAGAAGTTTTCCCATTTGTCATAACCAAGCGGTTTTTGCAAATCGCGTGCTAACCAATATTCTTTACCGGTATCTGTAATTTGACGTATATCTTCAAAAGATTTTAATTCTTTATCCATTGTGTTATTCTTTTTAATTTTTTCATCCTACCTCTTTTGTCTGCGTTTTTCCTTCACACGCCGTTTCGCTTTCAAAACGCACATCTACCGAAATTTTATCATCTTCGGTTTTGAAAATGATAAAGTGATTGGGCTTTTCGGGGAGTTTATTTTGTTCTATGTTTTTGGGTGTGGGCATAAGATTTTTATTTTGTATCTAAATCACCACTCATTAGCGAACGGATTTGTGTAATTTCTTTTATCAGTTCCTCTTCGCTTGGCAAGTAAAGTTTGTATTTTGTGGCAAAAAGTTGCTCGTTATCATTTAATACTGAATACTTTACTTCGGCACGGTCTTTTTCTTCGCAAAGAATAATGCCGATTGTAGGATTGTCGCCTTCGGTGCGCTTCAAATCGTCAAACATACGGACATACATATCCATTTGTCCAACGTCTTGGTGTGTAAGTTTCCCTATTTTTAAGTCAATAAGCAACTGTTCAATTTCGCTTTCGTTATATTTTTTGTTTTCTTGCAAATCATAAAAATCAAGCACAAGCGGGTCTTTAAGAATAAAATCCTGTGGCTGCACGGCAAGTTGTTTTTCATTTTCAGCGTTGAGTTCATTGACTGCCTCTTTGTGCGTGACAAGCAACCGCTCGTAATAATGCTTATCCACCTGTTCGTCTAAAAATCTTGTACTCCACGAATTGTCGGCGGCTTCGTTCATATAAACTTCCCTCGCTTTCGGATTTTCCACGCGAATAAGCGAGCGGTAGTGTGTCCAGTTCAATTCTTTACGCAGTGCGTAAACATTTGAAAATTGCAGATAAAACTTGCGCATATTAGTCAGATTGACATAGCCAAATCCTTTACCAAATTCAGCCGTAAGTCGTTTTGAAACATCGTGTAACAGATTTTCACCGTATTTGGAATACGTTTCTCCACCCTGTTCTTCTACAATTTTTTTGCCGATTTGCCAATATGTTTCCACCATCACGAAATTAGCAGTGTTATATACCAACTTCCGTGCATTGAGTATCAAATCCCGCGAAAAAGCATACAAATCATTGTTACTTTCAGTAAAATCCTTTTTTTGAACTGGTTTCATATTGTTCTATATTTTCTTTTCTTATCGTACAAATCAAAACGCACATCTACCGAAATTTGAGCATCTTCGGTTTTGAAAATGATAAACTGATTGGGCTTTTCGGGTGGTTTATTTTGTTCTATGTTTTTTGGTGAGGGCATAAAATTTAATTATTATTCATCTGTCATTATTTCCTTATTTTTCTCTTTCAATTTTTTTATTGCCTCTTTTTCGAGTGCTATAATTCCTTTTTCGGGTGTTGGTAAATCTTCGGGCATAACTCCGCCAAGCCGCATTATTGCCTCTCTTACTTCTTTCCCAACGGTGAAATGGGCATAACTTGCAAGTTCTTTATTGTTAATATTTTCCCTTGTAATTTTGCTTTGTGTTTGAGATATACGAAACAAGTTTGCAATCATTTCTTCACTTCCCATAAAGTCCAATATTTTATCTTTTTCGTCAAGTTGCTTTTTGTAATGAATATCGGCAACCGAAAGTCCGCCGTATAAGCCCTGATAATCACGATTTTGAAATACGGCGTACTCTTCGTTGGAAATAATGCCTGCACCTTTTGCGGCTTCTGCAAGAAGTTGATTCATCTGTTTAATATCGCCTCTCAATAGCAGGCGTTTCTTGTCTTCGGCAAGTTGATTGTATTTATCGTTTAGTTCCTGTCGGTATGTTTGAATGGCAAAATAGGTTTGCCCCAGAGCGATTTGCTCTTTTCGAGGGTCGCCATTTTGAACAATCAAGTAGCAGGCATAGCGAGAAAGTTGGTAATCAACGATATTTTTGGTTTTCCTGACATCGGGAAAACCTAACCCTGTATTCGGGGTTTTCCTGACATCGGGAAAACCCCGTGAACCGAACTGTTCCCCAACAGGCATTTCTATCGTTTTCCTGACGGCAGGAAAATGTTCCGAAACATCAAATCCCGAAGTGTCGCAGGCAAGCATTGCACGGTCTATGACTTTTGAGAAGTTTTCCCATTTGTCATAACCAAGCGGTTTTTGCAAATCGCGTGCTAACCAATATTCTTTACCGGTATCTGTAATTTGACGTATATCTTCAAAAGATTTTAATTCTTTATCCATTGTGTTATCCTTTTTAATTTTTTCATCCTACCTCTTTTGTCTGCGTTTTTCCTTCACACGTCGTTTCGCTTTCAAAACGCACATCTACCGAAATTTTATCATCTTCGGTTTTGAAAATGATAAACTGATTGGGGTTCTCGGGCAGTTTATTGGGTTCTATGTTTTTGGGTGAAGGCATAAATTAAAATCTTATTTGGTATTATCTTTTATCCATTGTAATGCTTCTTCATTGCCTAATTCTGCTGACTTTATAATGTTTTCAATTGCTTTTTCATCACTACCACTTAAACCATAAGCAAATCCTAAACGAAAATAAGGTTCAGAAGCATTTGGCTCTATTTCAATTGATTTATTATACGCTTTAATTGCGTTGTCATAGTCTTGTTTGTCGTAATAAGCATTCCCCAAAAAATAATATGGTTTAGGGTCATCTGGATTTAATTCAAGTGCTTTTTCGTATGATTTAATTGCATTGTCTGTATCACCTTTGTTTCCGTAAGTAAAACCGAGGTAAAAGAATGTTTCCGCAGTTGGATTTAATTCCACAACTTTACTGAATGCCTTAATTGCATTATCAAAATCACCGTTTTTACCATAGGCATTTCCCAAAGTATTATACATTGCGTAATCATCTGGATTAGTGTCAATGGCATCTTCGTATGCTTTAATAGCACTGTCAATATTACCTTTTGCTTCATAAGCGTTTCCAAGACACATATAAAAAAGTGGTTCATTGGGCGCGTTTTTTATTGCTTTTTTTAATTCTTTAATTGCGTTATCATAATCACCATTTTCAAAATAAGTAGTTGCTCTATCAAAAAATATTTTAGGATTATGTTGTTCTTCTTCGGGCAAATATTGATTGGAATATTCTCGAATAATATGTCCCAAAGTTTTACTATAATTAGTGTTATTAGGATTTAGTTCTACTGCTTTTTTGATATTTTTTATAGCGTTATCAAAATCTTTGTTTTGAACATAACACACTCCCAAATTATAATAAATATCAGAAATGGCATCAAACGTTGGGTTCAGTTCTATTACCTTGTGATAGAATTTTATTGCTTCATCAAACTCCTCATTTTGAGCACATATAGTTCCTAAATTAATGTATGTGCTATAATCCTCTGGATTCAATTCTATTATCTTTTTGGAAATTTCTTTGGCATTATTCAAGTCTCCTTTTTTGATATAAACATCTGCTAAATTAGCATAAGTATTTATTTCGTTTGGATATAATTTAATGATTTTGTTGTATGTTTCTATTGCATTATCTAAATCTTCTTTTTCTCTGTATGCACGTCCAAGATTGTAATATGCCCCAAAGTCATCAGGTTTCAATTCAATGACTTTATTAAATGCTATAATTGCGTTATCCAAATCACCTTTGTCTCCATACGTATTTCCCAAGTGCATATAAAATTCAGAGTGATATGGGAACATTTCAATATGTTTGTTTATTTCTTTTATAGCATTATCCCAATCCGCGTTATTATAATAATCAAAATATTTCTTAAGCGAAAATTCTTTTTTGTGTATTTTCTTTATTTCAACACTACTTTCAAATATATGCTTATTTGTCTCCAACCAATGCTGCATTTCGACATCGCCTAACTGAACCGCTTTTCGTAAATTATTTAGAGCCTCTTTCTTATTATTCAAAAAAAGATATGCCATTCCAATATTATAATACACAGATACTAAATTAGGATAATCATTTTGAATTGCTAATAAATAATAATCTATTGCCTGATTCATATCATCTTTGAGAGAGTACGAAAATCCTATATTACTAATGTTTCGCACCAAGTTCTACGCCCATAAAAAGGCGAAAAATAGATAAAAAAAAGTAGCATATTTAGCTAATAAGTTATTAAAAATGACTATCTTAGCAGAGAATTTCCAAATCAATAAAT
>BNWW01000123.1 GCA_025999115.1 Bacteroidia bacterium | reverse complement strand
TTCAGCTTTTTGAAGGTTGTTTCAATTGACCAGCGACATTTATAAATCAAAGCTACTTCTTCATCGCTTATTTCCCAATTATTGGTGATAAACCTGTACTTCCTGCCCTGTTCGTCTTTGTACCAAATTGCCCAATAATTCATGCGATTGCTCTTTCATCTTTTCAATCGTTTCTTCATACTTCGGCTGATAATATTCTGCATCCAACCTGCCCGTACTTAGAAACGACTCTTTGAAACTCTTGATATTTTTTCCTTCTTGCGAGGGTTTGAAATCTTTTAAGCCGATTGTTTTCAAAAGTAGTTCTTCGGCTTGATGATAGAGTTGTTGGGAGTGTTCACGTTTGACGTGAGATTCTTTGACTTTGGTATCTATTTGTCGCTGAAAGTCTAATGCTAAATCTGCTATTTTCAATGATTTAATTTTGTAAATAAACAGATTTAATTGCACATTGCCGGTGCTTTCTCTTAATGTTTGAAATCGCCCATATTTTGAAAGTAAAAATGTAGAAACATAATTCGGTAAAAATTTATCGTTTATTCTAATAATTCCAACATGCCTATCAGAATTTGCAGGTAAAACAGAAGGCGTAACAACCGCACAATTTCCTATTGTTCCAACGGTAGAAAGGATTATATCATTTTCTTTTAATGCAGTTCGTGGATTTTCAAAATGTGCTGATTCAGAAATAAATACACCTCTTGAAAAGTCAAAATAATTTTCTCGTGGTGAAGTTGCTGAAACTAATTTTACATTGCTATCCTCATCATAAGGAATAGCAGTGTGGATCCCATCTGTTACAAAAGCAAATTCGTCTATTATTTTGAAACCAATAGTTTTTAGTCTATTATTCAATTCAACATTAGTTTTAGAATAATATTCCGCATCCATTCGTAATTCGTAATTTTTAATTTTTAATTCTGAAAACATTACCTCGCTCACTTCCAGCCCTTCCAACAAACCCTTATATTTCTGTTTGTCGAAAGGGCTACTCAAAAAAAACTGAGTTTCTCCTTTTTCGCAAATTCGGCAAAAGCCTCGGCTATGCCGTCGCGCGTTAATCCTTCGTGATTGAAAAGGTCGTGTTTTACAATCAGATGTTCGTGCCGGTCGAAGGCGTATTCGTCTAAATTTTTCGGATTGGTGATATATTCCACTGTTGGTTCGCATACCATATCAACTGTTGGTTCACATACCATATCTGTTAATTCTATTTTGCCTTGTGTGTATTGCGGAGTCAATTGGTATTTCTCGCAATCGCGCTTCCGTATATAGATTTTTTCGCCGCTGTTGTCTTTGCTTGGCTCTTGCATCGTGGCAAAGAAAATCGGGTAATCGTCGTGTTTCGGACAGAGTTTATCATCCCATTTCTGCACCAAAAGCACACTTGTTTTTGTGCCGGTATGCGGCTTGAATACATTACCGTGCAATCCTACGACTGCTAAAATTCGGCAACGTCCGGCAATATATTCGCGTATTTGCTTGTCGCTGCTGTTGTTGAAACGCCCTTGCGGAAGGACGATCGCCATACGCCCGCCGGGTTTCAGAAAATCGAGATTGCGCTCGATAAACAAAATATCGCGCCCGACTTTGGTTTGGTATTTGCCATCGGGCTTTTTGCCTAAATCGTATTTTGCCAATATGCGACTCTCTTTTATATCGCCTGCAAAAGGCGGATTCGCCATCAGTATATCAAAGTTGAAGTGATGATTGCTCTCTTTATCAGAACGCAATTTTCTAAACTTTTTCCATCCTTCACCGTAAGTATCAAGCCAATTTTGGTCGGCAGGATTTTTATCATCTCCGGTTTTTTCATACCAACGTTCCCAATCCAGCGTATTCAGATGCAAAACATTAGTTTGTCCATCGCCTGCAATCAAGTTAAGCGTTCGTGCAACACGTACTGACCTGTCATCAAAATCAATGGCAAACACTTTATCATTCACATAATCGGTACAACGCGGAGGCTTTTGTTCAAGTGTGAAAAGATGACTTCTATTCAATCCTTCGTCTTGCATAATTTGTTGCCAAACGTGAAAAATAGTGTGTACAGGGAAACCACAACTTCCTGCTGCCGTATCAATCATCGTTTCAGATTCTTTCGGATTGAGCATTTTCACGCACATATCAATCACATAGCGCGGCGTGAAATATTGCCCTTTTTCACCTTTACTGCTCTTGTTGATAAGATATTCAAAAGCATCGTCCACCACATCTAAATTGCTATTAAAGAGTTTTACGTCTTGCAATGACGAAACACAAACCGACAAATGGGAAGTAGTCAACTCTATTTTAGCATCAGCCGAAAATACGCCTTCCCATTTTTCTTTAGCCGCATCAAAAAGGGTTTGAATTTTGGTTTTCAGTTCTGTTTCGGTATCGCCATAGTTCCTGAACTCCAAATGCCGCTTGGGATTGCGCCCGCTTTCCATTTCGTCGTAGAGTTTGGTGAAAATCAATTTGAACAGTTCTTCAAACACGTCCACGCCGGCATTTGCCAAAACCTCGTCTTCCATTTCCAAAACAAGCCCTTTCAACGATTTGCGTTCGTTGACTAATTTGTCGCGTTTTATCAAGTCGTTAATTGTCCAGCGTTCCGAAAGAATATCGGAAAGTTTTTCCGTCGCTTTGGGAATGTTGGGAATATCTTCAAAATAGTTGGGGTCGCGGCGGTGGTAGAATGAGATGGAATCGCCGTTAGTCCAGACACCAATGGGCGCACCGGTGGCGTTGCAATACGATTTTAACTGTTCTTTACCGTCTTTGAGGCGAGGCTTTTTCAGCTCCACGATAATGTAGGGCGTTGTGGTCTGGTCTTTATCGAAAATTACAATGTCGGCACGTTTCTTCTCACGTCCGAAAGTAACGTTATATTCCAGTTCTATGCGGTCGGCAGGGTAGCCGTAATCATTCAGCAGTATTTCGAGATAAAGTTGCCGCACTGCTTCTTCGGGTGTAAGTCTTATCTCTTTTTTCCGTGCAATGCACTGAATATACGGAATCTCTTTGCCGTTTTTATCGGTTCTTACCGTAACTCGCTTTTCAAATTCGGCGATTTGGATTAAATCAAACTGTGACTGTTTGTAGTCGGAATCTTTTAATATTTCGGATAATGTCATGCTTTCTTACTTTAAGACAACGCAAAGATATAATTTTATTTCAAGTTTTTAACGGTAAAAACTCTTTGTATTTTGTATTTTTGATATTTTCTTTTTGTTATCATCATCTTTTTACAAGTTTTGAATGGAGACCAACGGGATACTGCATACTTTGTTGACCGGTTATACACAGTAGAGTTTGGCGGACTGCTTAACTCATATCCGCCTTTGTCATTCCTGAACTCGATAGAAAATCGTCTTTGTCGCTGTTAGTCAGATCATTGGAAAACTCCAATAAATCCTCTCCGCTTACTTCCAACTTGATGTTGGCTTTCTCGTCATGAATAATTGATAACAGATTTTTCCCGGATAGCATTGAATAAATGACGGTCTGAGGTGGCGTTGTTTGAAGTTATTGTATTCCTGTTGTCCCATAAGCTATATTGAGCATTTTATAAAGCATACAAGTGTTTTCTCGATTCCCGATTTAACTGTTTATAATAAATTTCGTTTATACCGATGAGCCACTTTCTACATTTTTGCAAAAAGCAGTAAGCGTTGTTTCTGTGATACATACGGATTCGGCGATATGCACCCAATATTTGAATTTATCGTAGTATTGTAATGCTTCATCGGCTAATTCTTGTTTATCGTAAATAAACGATTCAACAGAAGTATTGGAATATGGGAAAATTGCATTGAGACTTTGTTGCAAACGTTCTGCATCCTGCCAATTGTTTTCTATTAACATCGCTTCTCTGTCAAGATTCATCATTCGGTAAGCCGAATAAGCTTGAACTATTACTAACAATCTAAGCAGTCTTATTTTACGTCCCGCCAATTTTAATTCTGTTTCCATAATCATTTTAATCTAACATGCTCACCAGTTCTCTTTTCATCTCCTCGTCAATCTCCCTGTATCGGTTGAAAGCTTTACTTCCTTCTTTATGTCCACTCAAAGCGCCAACCAAATTCGGGTCTTTTACTTTCTTATCACTACTGACCGACTAAAAAAAAAGCTAAAAAGGGGTTAATCCCTTGCGGTTTCGCCCCAAAGTTGTAAATTTGTTGTACCACCAATAAAATTACAACGATGGGCAAAGATAGCGAAAAAAATTTAG
>BNWW01000122.1 GCA_025999115.1 Bacteroidia bacterium | reverse complement strand
CCAATCCTGCAAAAAATCCATATTAAAGAGTTGCATCCGCAAGCCGTAATCCTTTGTCCGACAAGGGAATTGTGTTTGCAAATTGCCGACGACCTCAACGATTATTCCAAATATATTCCCAATTTGAAATTGTTGCCGGTATATGGCGGTTCGAGTATCGAAAGCCAGATTCACGCTTTGAAACGGGGCGTGCATGTTATCGTGGCGACTCCCGGCCGGTTAATCGATTTAATTAATCGCAGAGTAGTTGATTTACAGCACGTAAGCAATATCATTTTGGACGAAGCCGACGAAATGCTCAATATGGGTTTTTCAGAAAGCATCGACGAAATCCTTTCCCACGCACCGGAAGACCGGAATATGTTGCTCTTTTCGGCAACCATGCCGGCCGAAATCGCCAAAATTACCCGGAAATATATGCACAATCCGCGCGAAATCGTAATCGGAAATAAAAACGAAGGCGCTAAAAATGTCCGCCATATTTACTATATGGTCAATGCCAGAGATAAATATCTGGTATTGAAACGATTGGCTGATTATAATCCGAATATTTACGGTATCGTTTTTTGCCGTACCAAAAAAGAAACGCAAGAAATCGCCGATCTATTAATTAAAGACGGATATAACGCCGATTCGTTGCACGGCGATTTGTCGCAGGCGCAACGCGATTCCGTCATGCAGAAATTCCGCTTAAAAAACATTCAATTATTGATTGCAACCGATGTGGCGGCGCGCGGCTTGGATGTGGATGACTTAACGCACATTATAAACTACGGCTTGCCCGACGATGTGGAATCCTATACACACCGGAGCGGACGAACTGGACGCGCCGGAAAAACCGGAACGTCTATCGCCATTGCCCATCTAAGAGAAAAAAACAAAATCAAGGCCATTGAAAAAACCATCAATAAAACCTTTGAACAGGGAAAAATCCCGACGGGAAAACAGGAATTGCGAGAGGCCGGCGAGAGCCATATTTTGCTCCTCGGTCCGTGTAAATGGAAAATGTTTTTTTATCTGTTCCAGAAAGAATTGTTGCATCATTTGGCAAAGTTAGGATTTATTTTTTTAATTTTGCACAATTAAACGAACGACATGGAGATTCAACTACCTCATCCGATAGATGTAAATCGTGCAAATCGTTATATTTTAACGATAGAGGTGCATCCGATTCGCTTTGCTTTTACCTTATTCGATACGGAAAATCCCAACGATTCGTTTGAATATTCGATTTCGGGCAATGATTTACATTCGGCTTTCACGCAATTTCAAAACGCTTATTTCGACAATGTATTTTTTGCTTTTTCGTATAAAAAGATTCGGATAATCAATTATTTACCGAATTTTACGTTTGTTCCGCGACTGCTGTTTGAAGCCAAAGACAAGGAAAAATATATGCAATTTTTGTTCGTTTCGGCTTCGGGACAGATTTTAACGCAAACCTTATCGCATCCTGGTTTGGTTATTTTGCACGAAATACCGAAAGAAATCTCCGGTTTTTTCCAACGCACGTTTGTCGATGCGCAGTTTTCGCATTTTTCGGCTTGTTTAATTGAACATTACCAACAGACTCCCGTTTTTCAAAACGGCAAACGAATGTTTGTTCAAAAACAAGCTAATTCGCTGTATATCACGTGTTTTTCAAGTAAGAATTTGCTTCTGTGCAATCATTTTGAATGCCGGAAACCCGGCGATGCTTCCTATTATGTTTTGTATCTTTGGAAGCAATTGAATTTCGACCAGCAACAGGATTTTTTATTCATTTCCGATGAAAATCAGGACTTAACGGATAAAATGAGACCTTACATTGCTCATATTTCGTCCTTACAACCGGTTTCGCCATGCGCATTGTAAGCGGGAAATACAAAAGCCGCCGTTTCGACGTACCTCATTCGTTTAAAGCGCGGCCGACCACCGATTTTGCCAAAGAAAATTTATTCAATGTGTTGTCTAATTTGATTGATTTTGAGGACATTACGGCTTTGGATTTATTTTCCGGAACCGGCAGCATCGCTTTTGAATTGTTATCGCGCGGATGTTCCGAAGTCATTTGCATAGAAAAAGATCCGGCACATCACGCTTTTATCCGAAAAGTGCAAAACGAATTGAAAGACAATCATTTAACACTACTTAAAGGCGATGCTTTCAAATTTTTGGAAAATTGCCGGCGGAAGTTTGATTTTATTTTCGCCGACCCGCCTTATGCTTTGAAAGAATTGGGGCAAATTCCATCACTCATCCTTTCTCGCGAATTGTTGAACGATGGTGGTATTTTTGTGATGGAACATCCGAAAGAATATGATTTTTCGGGATTGCCGTGCTTTTTGCAACAGAGGGTTTATGGGTCGGTTAATTTCAGTGTTTTTTTGAAGGAATGATTTATTACATTGTCGTTGCGTTCTATTGCACCACCGTTCTGTCAGGCGAGGAATCCCCTAATTCAATTCAAATAAATCATTCATCGTAACTTCCGATTGTATTCCACCCCAATATTCGTTGCGTTTTGCGCCATAAGTGCTTATCAGCGTAAAGTGAATGGTTTTGCGAGTTTTTGTATCTTCTTGAAAAAGAGCGATTTTATTCCGAAAAGATTCGTCATCGCGTTTGGTAATTTGATATTCTTTTTGAGCGTATTTCATTTCACAGACATTGATAACGTTGTCTTTTCTGTCAATGAGCAAATCAATTTGTGCGCCGTTTTCCTCGTTAAAATATCGCCACGACGAAGTAAAGGACAAAACACCGGAAATACCGAGTTTTCGGCGAATTTGCGGCAAGTGCGCCATACACAATTTTTCAAAAGAAAAACCGCACCAAGCCTTGTAGGTCGAACTGTCGGCTATATTTACCCAGTAATTTTCGGCTGTGTTTTTCTTTGAATCGACAAAATTCAGATAAAACATGGAATAAAAATCGGTTAGTTGATAAAGGCGATTTTTTTTCTTATTATTGAAACTGTCGTCTATGCGAATAAAACCGCAAAGTTCCAGTTCGTCCAGTGTTTTCGATAATCTGCCGCCGTCTGCTATTTTAGTGATGAAAATAATTTCGTCGCGAGTCAAGCCTTTATTTTTTTTGCCAAGTGCTTTAATAATTTTAACGTAATTTTCGCTGTTCTTAAACAAGGAAGAAAACAAGCGGGGAAATTCGTTCCTTAGGATTCCATTTTTTGCAAAAAACAGATTGTCAATGTTTTGCAAAAGACTGGTTGTGCGGTCTAATTGTTCCAGATAATAGGGAATACCGCCCATAATCATATAACATTCTATGATTTGTATGCGTTTCATGGCAATATTTCGCGACTTGAGAAATTGTTCCGTTTCCTGCAAAGTGAATGGCTCTAAAAAAATCTGTCGTGTAACCCGATTGTGCAAACCACCACGACTGTTGATTATCTTATTGACAATCCACGAAGTTGCAGAGCCGCAGGCAATAAGCAAAATATTTTGTCTTGTCGAAGCAAATGTGTTCCAAAAATATTCAAATACTGATAGAAAGCCGGATTTCTTGTTGTCCAACCAAGGCAGTTCATCAAAAAACAAAACGATTTTTTCTTTTGTTGCCTTGTTTTCAATATAATGTTGGAGTTGCAAAAATGCGTCCTGCCAATCATTTATAAAAGGGTATGGATAACCACTGTAAGTGTTTATGGCAACATTAAAGTTTTTCAGTTGAGCCGTTTTTGTCGCATTTTCAGCACCCGAAAGATAAAATGCAAATTTATCGCGATAACATTCGCGTATAAGAAATGTTTTACCAACCCTTCGTCGTCCGCAAACAACCACAAACTCCGCTTTGTCGGAATAATAATATTCTTCGAGCAACCGCTGTTCTTTTTTTCGACCAATTATTGTGTTCATAACTTTATTATTGTTGGCGCAAAGATAGCAAAAAAGTTATATTCCGCCAAATATATTGTAAACTAAGTGGCGGAATATATATATTTTGTATACATTCCGCCACTTATTTCTTGGTCGGTCGTAGGACGATTACGATAAAGTATCAATCAATCCTTCGCAAGCATCTTCCAATAAATCCAAAACAAGGTTGAAGCCGGATGCACCGCCATAATACGGGTCGGGAACATGGTCATTCGTGTGCCGGCGACAAAACTCCGTCATCCGCCGGATTTTATTTCGCGATTCCAAATCGGGAGCAAGTTGCTGCAAAGAGCGGATATTCGAATCGTCCATCCCGATAATTAAATCATAACGAAAAAAATCGTCGGTTGTTACCGGTCGCGAACGGGAAACCAATGGATAACCGCGTTGAGTAGCGTATGAACGCATC
>BNWW01000121.1 GCA_025999115.1 Bacteroidia bacterium | reverse complement strand
TTTCTTCTCCGGTGCGTACGTCACCAACGCCTTTACCCCCGGTCAGCGCTTGGTCTATATCGACTGTCATGTTATTAACCGCATCATACTTCGTTTCAAAATACCCCGAAATCAAACGACTATCCGTATTAACAACAATATCTTTAAAAGTAACCGCAACTTTTAAATTGCCAATGTAGGGAATACCCACATAGCCCTCGCCGGTAAACCTACCGAAACCTGTAACTTTAGAGATAAACACCGGAAAATCCCCCGCCAAAACCGGTTGCCCGGGAATCAATTGTTCTATCGGTGTTTTGTTCGTGATTTTCGTATCGGGCATGATGCCGCAATTGCGTTGCCGCTCCTGCTGCAAATCTTCCTTGCTTGGTATTTTAATTCCTTTTATGTCGCTGTACTGATACGCATCATTGATTACGCAACGACTGCCAACTCGATATTCATATTCAATTCCGTTTTTCAAGTTATAAACTGTGCATAATTCCGGTTGCGTAATTTCGCCGGTGTACCATTTGGATGAGCCTTTTTTGCGGTATTCGACCGTATAATTCATCGCGTTTACATCCTGCCAAGTGATATTTACTTTGTTGTTTTCATAGATTGCTCCCAAAGTGGTAACAATATGGCAATCGGCGGCATAGTCGAACCAAAATACTTGACTGAAACCGTTGTTTTTGATAATATTTACATCGTCTAATCCGTCTTTTGCAACGGCACGCACCCGCCAAGCATACCGCATTCCGGGTATCAGCATCGGATGTGCTGCCGTATAAATAAATGCGGTTGAATGAACCGTTTCTGTTAATAAAACGCGGGAGTAATCAAACGCACCTTCGGGATTGGTTTTTTTGTCGTATAGTTCCACCATGCTGAACTCATACGCCGTATTGTAACCGGAGGTCAGGTTGTGGGCCGGTTGCCACGAAAACATAATATTGGGTATCGGAGTTTCAGAAATGATTTTTCCCCGTTCGGGGACATTCAGTCGAGGCGGTTCGCCCAGACGGATAAAAACGGTAGCACGTCCCAAGACCGGACTGCTCAACTGTCGCCCGGTGGCCGCATCAAAGACTTCAAAATGGAAACTATACAGTCCGTCGGGGAATTGCTGTGAGCGTAAAAAGCCCGCTTTATTCGTGCTTTGGAAGTTTTCGGGATGGAAAAAAACTGCCAAGTCTTCGCCCGACAATTGCAATGGCATTCCGGCATCCAAAGTGGTAAAAAATACGCGCAGATACTCCGGCGTATAAAGCGAAAAAGTGGAAGACGTAATTTTCATTCGCACCACTACTTGCAAGGGCGGACTTTGAAAATCCAGATTATTGATCGTTACCCGCAATTTGGGCATCATTCCCGAATAATACTGTGGGGCGTATGGAGTATGTTGTGTTACTTGTGTGGTAACTTGAACCGGGTATTGCATGATGGGTTGTGCCTGCAAACTTAAACTGCAAACACTGAACAAGAAAACGGATATTATGTTTTTTAACTGATTCATACTTCGATTCCAACCTGTTCTATATTTTTACGTTACGCCCAACGAGGGATCTGGGAAACGCCTACTCAGCAAGCCGCAATAAATTTCACCACCCGTTGTTCTGCAACTATCTAACGCTAATTGTATCTCTGCTTTGGTTTCTACAAGGCGCTCTCTAACATCAACAGGAATGTTTCTTGGTATTTTCTGGGAATAACAGTTTGCCACAATGACTAACTGCAATAAGAGAAAGTATTTAATTGTTTGTTTCATTATTATTTGTACGTTACGCCCAACAAGGAACATTAACTATTTACCATTTTCTCATTCTTCAAAATTTACATTTTTAATAATCCAATCTTGTAGCTGTTCCTTTATTTTTGTGCGATATTGTGAGGATAATAACCATTCCAATTCTTTTTTCTTTTTTTTGTTATGTTTTTTGCCATACAAGTCCCAAATAGCAAATTTATAATCATCACAGATTTTTTTTAATATCTGATAGTTAGGAAAACTGTGGAAATAGTTGTAATCGCAAAATTCATCTACAAAAAATGAAACTGCCGGATAATCGAAGCAATCAGAACCAATACAAAATCCAGATATTCCTCTTATATATATCAAGTCTAATATATTTAAAAGCATTTCTTTGTTTTTCAAATACATTGCAGTTTGTAATCCCTCGTCAGTAAACCACCCTTTTTTATCCAAATCATATATAATTGCGTTGCCGTTAACTGTATCTAATTGAGAGTTTTTCAATAGATAATCTAAAGTGTATTTTTCTATTAAGACTTGTTTAATAGAATCATTACCGAGTTTTGCTAATGCCATTAATACCGATGGTTGATCATACTTTGTATTACCAATCGCTTTTTCTAATACGGGGATTGCCTTTTTTACTTGCCAATTAGCTGCCGTAAAAATCAGTATTGTTGGCATAATGTCATTGGAATACATTTTCTTATATTTTTCTCTATCTCTTTTAATGTATTCATGATATTGTTCTTGTACACAGAGAGAGTCATCTTTACAAATTCGTTTAATATCTTGAAGTATTTGTTCTATCTGTTGAGGTGTGAAAGCCAACATACTGTCCAGTACGGCTTCTGGGATTTCTCTATCTAATACTTTGGCAAATTTTTCTTGAACACTATCAGGTAAAACAATATTTGCATTGTAATCAAGGCCAAGGTTAAAATAAGGCCGAGTTTCCAAACAATGATTAATTTCTTCAATGGACATTTGTGCTGATACATTTACAACACAGAATAGCATTAATATAGAATAATAAATGTATTTCATTACTTTTCTCCTTTCTTTAAATTGTCAAAAATAGTTTGTATTTGTGTTTTAAAAAACATTTTTCGTATAATATCATAATCCATATAATTATGTCTTGAAAATGTTTTAGCAGGATTACCCAAAACATTATCATTAAACGTATCTCTTAATCCCAAGGTGTGTCCTATCTCGTGAATAATCATCTTTTCCTTATCTCCAGAAACGATCCACATAATTGCCAGATTATTATGTACATTTTTGTTTTTATCATAAGAAACTCCTCCTCCTTTTGTCTCTGTAACGCTACTTCCTCCTACTTCTTTTGTGGATTTAAACTCCAAGTCGGTTTGAATAATAAAAATCGTATCTGGATTGTGACTGTACTTAATACTCATCCCTTTATTTTCACATATTGTTTTAATAGCATTATAAGCATTCAGAGCCTCTGTTTTAACAGCATCGTTCAATGTATTTTTTATCTTTATTATATTCGACAAAACATCAAAATGCACAAAAGATTGATTTAATGAGTTTGAATTTAATAAATTTTCCAATCTTTCAGAGTTAACACTATTCCCTATTCTTGTCGTATCTTTGGCAAAATAAATTATTTGTACAGGTATTGTTCTGCTAAATAAAGGTCTGCCAACAACAGCTACCTTGCCTATCAGCATATTCTTTTGCAAACCATATTTATCATCACGGCAAAAAGAAATATAAACAGGATTATCAAAAGTATTATTTAAAGTATTATTTGTGACAAAAAATCTTTTTTGTACTTTGTCATATTTCATTACAATACGATTATCTGAAGTCTCCACGTATATGCTATCACCTTCAATTTCTTTTGAGAGTTTTACTTGTAATTCTGTGGTTTGGCTGCGTAGTAATGTCAACCACGGCACATACAATACTTTAGTCTTATTTTGCTTGTCTGCAATATGAATCGTATCATATTGCATAGCTGTTTTAGGTACGGAATTTTCCTTAAAATCTTCCCCATCATCAAATCCAAATTCTCCATTGTAGCTTGATAATGTAGAAAGTTTTATATAAGGAGATTGTTTTATAACAAAAACTAATTCAGCTATTTTAGCTTTCTTTTCTTTTTGTTTATCATCCAAATATTTTTCATAAATCACTACTTTTATATCATTGTCTGCCAATGTGATTTCTTTTTTTAAGATTGAGTCAGAAACAGCTGTTTTTTTCTCGGTTATCTGCCATTGAATATTTCCTATTTTAATAGAATCTCCATTGTTTTTTTGCAGTTTCAGGTTTAGTTTCTGCTGTCCATAAACCAATTTTAATTTTCTATCAGTAGTAATCTTTTCTGCTTCTTCATTAATAACAATCTCATAACTATCGGATAATCCTTGTACAATTACCTCATCTATATCATGCTGTATATTTATTATTTCTATGTTTCCATTCTCATTTATCTGATATGAGTTACCGTCTTTATCCAGAATTGTAGCTGGTATATCTTCTATTTCCATTTGGTGTTCCTTCCCTTCCGCATCGGTAATAATAAAAACATATTTCTCGTTTTCGCCTTTGGTTAGCGTATAGTTACCACCTTCTGCTATTTCATCTTTCGTCCCATCCGCTTTTACCGGTAGCACTTTTATATCGGGAT
>BNWW01000120.1 GCA_025999115.1 Bacteroidia bacterium | reverse complement strand
CACCAAGAGTGTGCCGTTTTCGCGCACCAACGAAGTGAAATGTACAAAAGCTTTGCGGTATTCCTCTTCCGTGCCGTAAATATCCAAATGATCGGGCGCCACCGAGGTAATCACCGCCATATAGGGTGTGAGCCAATGGAAAGAGCGGTCGTATTCGTCGGCTTCGATAACCGTCAAATCGCTTTTTTCGGATAAGAGCAAATTATTATCATAGTTTTTTAAAATACCGCCGAGGAATGCGTTACAATCTATGTGTGATTGTTTTAATAAATGTGCAATCATGGAAGAAGTGGTGGTTTTACCGTGTGTGCCGGCTACGCAAATGCCGCGTTTGGTTTTTGTGATTTCGCCCAAGACTTGTGCGCGTTTCATCATCGTAAAGCCGTTTTCGCGGAAATATGTCAGTTCCGAATGGTCGTGCGGGACGGCGGGCGTGTAAACGACCAAGGTGTTTTCTCTGTTTTTGAATGCTTCGGGAATCAAATCGACATGGTCTTCGTAATGGATTTGGGCGCCTTCGGCATTCAACTGTTTTGTCAAACCGGATTCCATTTTGTCGTAGCCGGCTACGCTATTTCCTTCGGAAAGGAAATAACGCACGAGATTGCTCATTCCGATGCCGCCGGCGCCGATGAAGTAGAGGGAGTTTATGTTGTTTAAGTTTGTCATATTCTAATCTTTTTGTTTCTTCAATATTCCCTCTATTTCGTCCACAATCTTATCTGCCGAATCAGGCAACGCCAATTTCAAAATATTCTCACTTAATGATTTTAATTTTGCTTCGTTTTGTACCAATTCTAAAGCCGTGGAAATTAATTCTTGAACAGCCTCTTTATCGGCAATCATAATGGTAGCATCGTGTTTTACCAACGCCATCGCGTTTTTCGTCTGATGATCTTCGGCAACATTGGGCGACGGCACTAAAATTGTGGCTTTTCCCAACAAGCACAATTCGGCAATAGAGCTGGCTCCGGCACGCGAGATGACTAAATCGGCTACGGAATAGGCTAAATCCATGCGAGCAATAAATGCCATTGGATGCACATTTTTGTCATTGCGGGTTTGACCCGCAATCTCATCATAATAATACTTTCCGGTTTGCCAGATTATTTGCACATCACTTTCAGGCGATTGCGGGTCAAGCCCGCAATGACAAGCGTTTTCTATTTCTTTTAAATGCGCCAAAACGCTCTCGTTGATTGTTCGCGCACCCAAACTTCCGCCGATAATTAATATCGTTTTTTTATTCGGATTTAAACCAAAATATTCATAAGCCTCATTTCGTAATTCGTAATTCGTAATTCGTAATTCCCTAACCGGATTTCCGGTCAAAACAATTCTATCTTTCGGGAAAAATTGTTCCATTCCCTCGTATGCTACACAGATTTTAGCAGCTTTTTGCGCCAACAATTTATTGGTAACGCCGGCGTATGAATTTTGTTCCTGCAACAAAGTGGGAATGCTTTTTTGCGAAGCCGCTTTCAAAACCGGACCGCTCGCATATCCGCCCACGCCGATGGCAATATCGGGTTTGAAATCGCGGATAATTTTTCGGGCAAGCATGATGCTTTTATACAATTTCCAAAGTACAATGACGTTTTTCAACAGGTTTTTCCGGTCGAAACCGGCTACTGGCAATCCGATGATTTGGTAACCGGCGACGGGAATTTTTTCCATTTCCATCCGTCCCAAAGCGCCGACAAACAAAATTTCCGCATCGGGATAACGCTTTTTGATGGCGTTGGCAATCGACAAAGCCGGGAAAATATGACCGCCCGTGCCGCCTCCGCTGATGATTATTCTTCGTTTATTCATTTTCCGGTTGATTTTCGGGGTTGATTTCATTTTCTGTTGTTTGCGCTGCGGCAATCATTTCCGCATCAATATCTTCTTCCCGCTGCACACCTTTCGGATTTTCGTAGCGGCTCACGCTCAATATCATTCCGAAATACGTGCAAACCACGATAATCGACGAGCGGCCGAGACTGATAAGCGGCAAGGTTTGTCCGGTTACGGGAATGAGCCGGACGCAAACGGCCATGTGTACCAAGGCTTGCGTAACCATCATAATCGCCGAACCTAACACAATCATTTTCAGGAAGATTTTATCGGTTCGATAGGCGATAATACCCGCTCGAATGAAAAGCGTAAGATAAAGCACCAACACAAATAGTCCGCCGAGTAATCCGGTTTCTTCGATGATGATGGCATAGATAAAATCGCTGACCGAATCGGGCAAAAAATCGCGTTCTACACTGTTTCCCAAGCCTTTGCCGAAAAATCCACCGTTGGAAATAGCGATTTGGGCGAGATAGATTTGTTCGTCTTCGGAATGAAGATCAAAATCGGGGCTGTATATATTGTTGCTATCGTCGGAATGGCGATGAAGCCGGTTGTGCCATGTGTCGGCGCGGGGAAGTACCTTATTAACAATTGGTTCGTTCAATACTTCAACCGGCGAGTACCATATAAAAGCGAAAAACGTTAATCCCAATACAATGTAAGCCATCGTTAATCCCAACATTTTTCTCCACGGCGTTTGGCCGATAAATAGGACGAGATACATTACGCCGGTTACCAGAATAGCGGTAGAGCCGTTTCCTTTAACAATTAATCCGCCGGTAATCCAAGTGCAGATTAAAATTATCCAAAAACTAAAATTGTTGTTTTCTTCTTTTCGTTTACCATAAATAAAAGCAGCCAAGACAATCAAACAAAGTTTAGCAAATTCGGCCGGCTGAATGCCGAAAACGGAGCGTGATTTTGCTACCAAGCCGTAAACCAACAAGCCCCAAACGAGGAGTAAAGCAATGCCGATGATTGAAAAATATCTGGGCGGAATGGCATGAACGAGCAGTACAATAAATACCCCGGCAATGAGGCCGAGCGAATGTTGCACAATCGGTTCCCAATAATTAACACCGTAAGTCAATCGACTGGAAGCGCTATACACCTCTACGATTGAAATCAGACACAGGAAGATAAAAATCATCCAGATAACCCGGTCGCCGCGAAATATTTTGCCGAAAAAATCCATTTGTCAATTATGAGTTATAAATTATGAGTTTACAAATTGCGGACACATTCTTTGAATTGGCGGCCGCGGTCTTCGTAATTTTTAAATAAATCGAAGCTGGCACAGCAGGGAGAGAGTAAAACCGCATCGCCTTTTTGAGCGGTTTCGTAGGCCAAATCAACGGCTTCCCGCATCGAACGGGCGTCGAAAATAAATTCGATTTTGTCGTCGAAGAAAGCGTGCAGTTTCGTGTTGTCCACACCCAGGAAAATCAGGGCGCGGCATTTCGAGAGTACGAGCGATTCGATTTCGTGATAATCGTTGCCTTTGTCGGTTCCGCCGAGAATCAAAACGGTGGGCGTTTTCATGCTTTGCAGCGCATACCATGTTGAATTGACGTTCGTGGCTTTGGAATCGTTGATGTATTCCACACCGCGCACGCGCGCTACTTTTTCCAAGCGATGTTCCACTCCTTTGAAATCGCTTAACGATTGGCGGATGACGTCGTCTTTGA
The DNA here is from genome assembly GCA_025999115.1 of Bacteroidia bacterium. Next base: position 888 of record BNWW01000120.1, on the reverse strand, counting down.
TGTCCAACAGTTTAGCGGCCAAGCCCGAAGCCAGCGAGTTGTACAAATTGTGTTTACCTGTTAATGCCAGTAATTCTTCTTCCATGTTGAATGTGCCGTTAGGAGTTTCTATGATGATTGTTTCACTTTCCGTATATGCTTTTATGTTGTCGCTTTTCGTTTCCGCAAAAGGATAAAGCGAAACCACGGGACGGAGTTTTTCGATTTCTTTGGATACAATAGGATCGTCGTTCCAATAAATAAAAACGTCTTTTGCTGTTTGATTTTGCAAGATGCGCAATTTGGAATCGACGTAATTTTGCATTTCGTAATTGTAACGGTCAAGATGGTCGGGCGTGATATTCAGCAAGATAGCAATATCGGCTTTGAAATCGTACATTCCGTCCAATTGGAAACTCGACAATTCGATCACATAATAATCGTAGTCTTTTTCCGCCACTTGCAAGGCCAGACTGTCGCCTACATTGCCGGCCAGACCAACATTTAGTCCCGCGTTTTGCAGAATATAATACGTGAGCATCGCGGTAGTCGTTTTGCCGTTGCTGCCGGTAATGCAAATCATTTTGGCATCGGTGTAGCGGCCGGCAAATTCGATTTCGGAGATAACCGGGATATTTTTTTCTTTTATCTTTTGAATAACCGGGACTTTATCGGGGATTCCGGGGCTTTTCACAATTTCCGTGGCATTTAGAATCAGCGCCTCGGTGTGTTGATTTTCTTCGTAAACGATACCGTATTTTGCTAGAATATCTTTGTATTTCGGTTTGATTTCCGAGGAATCGGACAGGAAAACGTCGAAGCCTTGTTTTTTTGCTAAAACGGCGGCTCCGGTGCCACTTTCTCCGCCGCCGAGGATGACGAGGCGTTGCAAAGTCAGCGGCATGAAAT
>BNWW01000119.1 GCA_025999115.1 Bacteroidia bacterium | reverse complement strand
ATTAATGACCTTATCTTGGGTGGCTCCCGGTTTATTTCCGGGTAACCGGTAAGTGAATTTTACCGGATAATTGCCTTGCCTGATGAATAAGAAATGTCCTGTCAATAAGGGCGTTAGTTCTTCTTTATAGGATGAGTTCGGATTGTTATACAAATAATTTACCGCTTTGTTAAACAGTTCCACATAATCTTTATTGTAATAATACGGCAAACAATAGGTAAACGGAAAAGTTTGCGAGAGCGAGGCGTTATAAGTATTGGATTGGAGCATAGTCAAATAACTATTATCCAACATGATCGCTTTTGCCGGAGGCGCACCGTATTCATTTACATTGCGATTGGTAATGCTAATGCCGGGAAGGGGATACCAATTGTATAGTTTGGGCGCCATATCAATCGTATAATAATCGTCGGTCAATGTTGCTTCGAATTGGATAAGCGGTTGATTGACGGTGTATTCCGTTCCGGTTAGTTCTGCCACATCAAACAATTCATGACCGCCGGAAGTTTTCAAGTACAACGAGCGGGTATCTTCATTGACATAGATTTGTGCAGGCGTAAACGACAAGTAAGAAAGTTTTTCAGCCAAAGTAGCGTATTGACTGGTTTTAAATGGATAATCCAGAATGCTAACCGGCCCGTCTTTTGTGCCTTGTTCCGCCAATTGTTGTTCGATATCGATCGTGAATGTTTCGCCCGATTCGTCTGTGATTTCCCGGATTTCCGTTTTAGTTCCCGCATTGCCGGATTTTGCTGCATTGCTGACAATGATAAAATCCAGCGCATAATTTTTGTTTTTTTCCAAAACCGGGAGTGTATATTCAATCGTTTGCTCTGCCGGTTTATATTTATAACCGGCTTTTGCGGCGTTTCCTGTTTCCGGAGTAAAAACGGTTTGATACGTGAATCCGATAGGGAACAAATAATTTTGTCCTCGTTTTAACTTGATGTAACCGGTATTCGATTCGGCGGCAAACAGGTTCTTTTGATCTATTACCGGATAGAGATATTCAATATTGTGTTTGGGAATATAATTGGGAGCATCTCCCGTTGTAAATGTAATCTCTTTTTCTTCTTTCACCGGTTTTCCATTCAATACAGCCGGTTTCCAAACATTTCCGACTCGTTCTTCAAAGTTTACGGTGATTTTTGCTTTCATTTGATCGTGAGGAGGTAATAGTTCGGTGGAAATGAAATTCACTGCATCCCGTTTGGTATTCCACTCCGTTTTTCCTTCTATGACAGCGCCTTTGCTATCGGAAACGGTAAAACTTTCCAATTGAATCCGGTAGATTTTATTTTCATCCGAAACGATATTACTTCCTTCCGGCATATTTAGAGTAGCTTGCGGGATGGTAAATACATCGACTTCCTCCGAATGGTCGGTAGGACTGACATCGGCAATAATCGGATAATCAACCGGAGACGAGTCATTTCCTAAACGAACGAATTTGCAATCGTCGCCAAAACTAAATTTCATCTTCATATTGGCCTTAATCAATCCGTGTAATACATTCAAGTCCAAGGCCATATCGCCGCCTATCCAAGTGGGATTCGGTCCTTTCGCTTGAAGCAAAGCTGCGGTGGATCCGTTAATAATAGAAACATTTTTCTTAACAAATAATAAGTTTATTTTGACACCTAATTCGCCTTGCAAAAAAGCGTAGGTTTGCCCTTCGGCGTACCATCCATTTATCCCTACTGAGGTATTGCTGCCTTCACAAGCATATTTACTCATATCGCTTAGCATAAAGTCGAATCCCATGCCCGCAGCAAAACGAGCGTAGAGAATCAAGAAAGTCAGATTTCCGGTATCGAATTGAAAGCGGGAACCGAACCCAATCCCTTTGCCGAGCTTCATATCACTGGAATGTTGCATATAATCGGCTTGGAGCGCACTTTTCTTCAAAATACGCAGCACTTCGTCCGGTGGCGGCAAGGGCTTTTCCAATTGATCGCCCAGCATAAAATACGACGTGGTAGTAAGGGATAAACTGCCCAATCCCAATTTCACACCAATCGGTTTCTCCGGCGTTCCCACATGAAAATACCAAGAGTTCGGCGAACAGTACATTTTCGCCCAACCGGCTTCGTTGTTGGCCCCGGCCCCTTTCAGAAAACCGCCGGCCATATTGACCGTTACCTTGAAACCGGCATCAAATGTTTTGCTTGGAAAATCGTAATTCATGGTAATATACGCATTGACACCGGTATTGGGCATCGCTCCCGGAAAAACGTTTTTCGCCACATCCGAACCCGACAGCGCGGGCGATAATTTATCGGTTACACTTTGGCCCATATCGGTCATTTTCGACTGTGCGGCTTGGTATTGTTCCGTGATTTTATCCTCATCCTCGTTGGAGCCGGCCATCAGCGCGGCCGTTCCGTAGAAGCGCATATTTTTAATGCCTCCTCCCGATAAGAAATTCATTTCAAACAATGCGTTACCATGCACGGCATTTTCGTTACCGACAATGAACGCAACGCCCGCTTTTACGCCTAAGGAAGATTTTTTATCCGGCGCGTAGGCTTCCAATCCCGGTTTGCCGGTAGCCGACATTTTGTAATATGCGCCGCCCGTAAATCCATTGAGAGTTACCGGGCCGATGGTAATGCCCGGAGCGAATTTCGCAGTCCCTTCCACATACCAATACCGGAAATCTTTATAGCCGAAGATAGAAGTAACGCCCACGCTCAATCCGTCGGATAGGGCTGAGAAAGTAGCATTGATTCGTCCGCCGAAATAATCGCCGTACACCGGATGATCTTTTTCCATGCGGATTTCGCCAGCTAATTTGAAACCGGCCATTTCAATATTGTCTAAGGCTATTTTGTTGATGGATAGACTTTTGTATTTCCATCGTCCGCTTGTATGTTCCGAAGTGATAGCCAAGCGCGAATCGGCGGATATTTGGCCTTCCATCAGATTGAGCTTCAAATCGAAAGCCAAAGTCGCCAGATTATTGTTGATATTCAGCCCAATATTGCTGATACTAACCGGGAAATTGTATAATTTAACTTCTCCTCCGTATTCGATGGCTTCGACGGAGAGAACGGGCGACTCGGTGGCGATCCGTAATTTATGGAAAACAATCTGCTCCATTTTCAAGCCTTCTTTATCCAATTGCATGGCTCCATTCAACACCAATTGCGGCCGGAACTGTCCGTTTTTCAATTCCATCGTCAAAAAAGAAGTGGGATCGACTTGCAATTGGGCGTTGCCAAACAAATCAATGTCTAAACGGTCATTTAATTGGGCGGTAAAGAGGTAGTTATTGTTCGCAATCAAAGCTTGATAATTCAACAGGCAGTCTTTTTCCGAAAGCGGCACATTGATTTGTCCCCCAAATCCAAAGCGGCTGATGTTGTTGGCCTTCAGCGACAGATAAAAATCGGCAATGGACAAAGGCCATCCGCCGGCATCGCCGTTTTGCAGCGGTAGAATATTGGTAACGCCGATATTACCGGAAACTCCATTTTCGTCGATCAATAATTGCGAAGCGGCCACGGTAATTCGTTCGTTTGAATTTTTTACTTTGAACCATTCGGGGAAAGTGATGGAAAATTGCTCGACATAGATTCCACGCCACAAATTGCGGTCGGGGAGGGTAAAGTAATCTCGCATATAATTTTCGTCCGGTCGAAAAGGCGCCGGATTTTGTAAATCGCTATAATCGAAAGTGGCCTGGGCAATAGTAAATTCAAAGCCGTCGATGCCATTGATTTCAAATGCAGGGAACGAAATAGCGGCAATTAAATCGTTCCAGTCGTTGATTGTGGTTTTGAATGAGGCGGTTACCGCTGCTCCCGGTTGGCCTGCCAAATGAAAGGTGTTGGGATTGAGTGTAATATCGGCATCCAACGAAAATTCGGTAACATCGCCGTCGCAGGACAGCGTAACATAAGTATTGGAGTGGGTCGTGCCGGTTTCAACATCCATCGACCCTTTGAGAAGCAAGGTTCCCAGACTGCCCATCGGTAGGGGAACATCGCTTAAGAGGTTCAAGCGGACATCGCCAATCAAATCGCCGGTAAAAGAAATATGGATGCCGGTAGCGGCAAAGCGCAATTTTTTGGATTGTTGAGGCGCCTCCATTTCCATAAACAGATTGATTTCGCCGAAATCTTGTCCTAATTTTACTTGATTTACCGCTAACGTAACCGGAATATTGCCGATAATTTTTTTGATTCCGACAGGCAGATTGGCGGCATTGCTTCCGTCGGTAATGATTTCATACAAATCGTCCACGTATCGCTCTTGCTCTTCTATGAGTTGCAGGCATTGAGTTACACTTTCCAACGAGGGTGTAGTGTTTTGAGCAACGGTTGCGAAGACAACCAACCAAGCGAACAGAATGTTTGTTAAAGTGCGCATAATTAGTGGAATAAAAAATTTTGTAAAAATATACATTTTATTAATAC
>BNWW01000118.1 GCA_025999115.1 Bacteroidia bacterium | reverse complement strand
CTATAGCGTTGGATTTCAGAGCGATACGGAAGTTGTGCAAACCGCAAGCGATGAGCATAACCGTATCATCGAATCCATTTTTATAGCATCTGAAACGATCTTTGACAATACGACAACGTTTGACGCCACCAATGGCGTGTTCAACTAAAATACGGAAAGAGGATATTTCCCTATTTTCCTGTTTTTGTTGTTCGGACAAGTTTTTGCCTTTTGGTTTCTTTGTCGGCATTTTGACAGTTACATTTTTAGGTTTATGCCCTAAAAAGCCTGTGTCCTGCCATAAAGTGATGCCTGCCGGAAAACAAATAGGCTGTTCATCGGCAATCTTTTTGTCATGCACATGCCCATCAAAAGTTTTAGAAAGCCACAAGATACGCCTCTGAGGGTTACAAAGCAGGTTATTCTTTACGTTATGCGTTTTTTTTACCGCTATAACAGGATTTTTGTCTGTCAGAATCCATCGGTCGTTGGATCGGCCGTTCAGTTCCGTCAAGTAACACATCTTGGCTGCCTTGAAGTATCCGTTGCATACGCACAGAGTTCCTATCAGGTAACGATTCAAGCGTTTTAAGCGTCTTGACGAGAATGCCCGATAACATTGGAAGGTCGGTAAGAGTGAATCAAACTCCGATACCGTAAAGCCTGTCAAACTCAGAAACTGTGGCGCATTTTTTCTAACCTTGTCGTATTTCATACTTTGCAGTTTTATGGCTGCAAAGGTATGTAAAAGAACGCTTTATACAACTATTGAATATAAACATTAATATCAATTTCTAAAACCTCCTTTATCTCAGCCGATGATGCACCAAGCAGAAATCGGTAAACGCCTGCATCGGTAAGCCATTGTTTGGCGGTTTCATCATAAGACGCCAAATCGGTTGTTTTCACAATGAACTTGACCGTCTGCGTTTCGCGCGGCGCAAGCTCGTTGGTTTTTGCAAATGCTTTCAATTCCTTAGCCGGTTTGGGCAAGGATTGATTATGAGGAGCAGCCACGTAAAGTTCCACGACTTCTTTTCCTGCTTTGTTTCCCGTATTTTTAATATCAACGGTAACGGTTATTGTTCCGTTGTCGTTACTGATTTTGGGATTGGCATATTGAAAAGTGGTGTATGAAAGTCCATAGCCGAATGGGAAAGATACGGTTTTATTGTAAGTATCGTAATAACGATAACCTACAAAAATGTCTTCTTCATAAATGGTAAAATCAACATTGGGTATCCATTCGTTTGGATTTAACGATTTGTTGCGTCCGCCGATCATACTGCTTGGTTCGGGCATATAGTCTGACGGAAAATTGACAGCAGGTACATCTTTGTAACTTACAGGAAAGGTGGTAGCTAATTTTCCGGATGGATTCGCTTTTCCGGTCAGAATATCTGGGTTATGCAAAATCGCAAAACATACCGATGGTTTCCCATGAACGTATTTATCAGCTTATCCGCCAAGACAAAGCCGTCGGAGGTAGTTTGTGGAAACATACCCGACATAAATTAAAGCATCGTAAAAGACCGGTAACCGGCAAACAGATAAATATCAAAAACAAAGTATCCATAGAACTTCGTCCTGCTATTGTTGACAACAAGGAACGCTGCGGGGATTGGGAGATAGATACGATGATCGGTAAGGATGGTAAAGGTGCCATTCTAACGCTGACTGAACGGCTTACGGGATTCCTGTTGATGGAAAAACTACCCATGGGCAAACAGGCGCTTCCCCTCTCGAAAGTCGTCATCAGACTTTTATTCGCATACAAAAATACGGTACATACCATTACCTCTGATAATGGTCCCGAGTTTGCAGAACATGAATGTATGGCAAAACAACTGAAAGCAAATTTTTATTTTGCACACCCTTATTCTTCTTGGGAGAGAGGTCTCAATGAAAATACCAATGGGCTAATAAGACAATATATTATCAAAGGTTCCGATTTTGATTTATATAGCGATGAGTTTATTCGATTGGTACAGAATAAATTAAATAGAAGACCCAGAAAAAAACTGTTGTTTCAGTCTCCTTCTAAAATTTTTTACGCATCTTTGTTGTGAATGTGTCGCAGTTAGAACTTGAATCCACCTTATCCGGTTATTTATGCCGTTCACTGGATAAAAATGATTAATTTTGTACATTCAATTTTTTTAAAAATGACAGTTCCCGAATTAATCCGGTTAAAAGAAAGCGAAGATAAGGTCGAATTTAAGCAAGCGAAGGTCCAGTTTGCCTACAATAGTGGAAGAAAATGCGCCTTGGGCTATGTTGCCGCTTTGGCAAACGAAAAGGGAGGTTACCTTGTTTTAGGCATCAGGGAAGCATCTCCACATGAGGTTTGCGGTTCTTTGGCTTGGGAAGGTTTGGAAGGAAAATTAGAACAGGATATTTATCGGGATTTGAAAATCCGGGTTCAGACCGAAGTTCTCTATGAAGAAGGGAAAAGGATATTGATTATTAAAGTTCCGTCCCGACCCGTGGGAAAGCCTTTATATTTTGAAGATGTCGCTTTAATGAGAGTTGGTGAAAGCTTGACCAGAATGTCAGAAGAAATGTATTTCTCTATCATTCAAGAACAAGAGCCGGATTTTTCGGCTAAAATATGCGAGGGGCTAACATTATCCGATTTGCATGACGAGGCTCTTTTGCGGATGAAAACATCGTATGCAAAGAAACAAGAAAATGAAATTTTTCTTCAAATCAGTAATGAACAAATGCTTTCCGACTTGAAACTGTCAGTAGATGGAAAAATGACGTATGCTGCGCTGATACTTTTAGGCAAGTCTGAAAAAATATACCAATATCTTTCCCAAAGCCGGATTGTCTGGGAGTTCAGAAATACGGAAGGACAAATCCATTACGACCGGAGAGATGTTGTTGAATCACCTTTTTTATTGGGTATTGATACCGCATGGAAATTGGTTGACCAACCTACGTTAAATCTCAACCGTCCGATTCAAGTAGGACCTTATATCTATAATGTATATGACTTCAATGAATCTGTCATAAGAGAGAGTATTTTAAATAGTTGCGCTCATAGAGATTTTACGCTGACCAGCGATATTGTGATTAAACAATATCCTCAAAAAATTGAAATTATTAATCCCGGCGGATTTCCTAAAGGTGTAACGATTGACAATATCCTTACGGTCAGTAGTACGCCAAGGAACAAACTCATAGCGGAGATATTGGAAAAAACCGGTTTGGTAGAACGTTCCGGTCAAGGCGTGGATAAAATTTATTCCGTTACTTTATCCGAAGGGAAAAAACAACCGGACTATTCGGATACCAATCTGTTTCAGGTTACATTGCGGATAAGGGCTGAAATTGTTGATAAGGCTTTTTATGTATTTATACAGCAATATCAGCATGATAAAAATCAAAGACTGGGAGCAGAACAAATCATTACGCTTTCAAAAATAAAAGCCGGTAACTTTCAAAATCTAAATTCTGATATTGTACAGTACCTTATTCAAGCGAGATTAATTAAAAAAGTCGTAGGAAGCGCCATTAAATATACATTATCAGATGAATATTTTAAGTTACTCAATGAAGATGCTAAAATAGCGGAACGTTATATTATCAGAGAAATTGACCTCCTTTTAGAATTTATAAACGGAAATAAGAAAAAAATCGGGACATTAGAAAAAGACCTGTCTCATTCATTAAACCGGAATCAAATAAAATATCTTTTGCAAAAGCTGCAAGAAGATGGAATTATAGAAATTGAAGGAAAAGGCAGAGGAACCGTATATTTAGTTGCAAGGCAATATGAAAATTTAGATAAAGAATCTTTAATAACAACCGTCATTGGTATTCTAAAAGAAAAATATACATCGGTTTCATAAAAACAGCTTCTCCATATTTATCTTTCAGTTCTCCATATTTTACCAAAAACAAAGAGAGATTTTCAGATAGAGGTTCTCCGTATTTTTTGTTTTTGCAACTAAATTTTTATATACATATTTTTTATGTGTTGTTAATCAAACACTTGTAGCTTTTACAGGTTCTCTGTATTTATCCTTTAATTCTCCATATTTTATAAAAAATCACTAATAAATCTACGGATAGAGGTTCTCCGTATTTCAAAAAATTTCCCATAATTCCCTTTCAACCTCAGCCGCCTTTCCGCCCTATTCTTTACCAAAAGAATTTTCATGGCGCAGGAGCAAAATTACCAGATCAATTACACCATCAATGTTGATGCCACAGCCGGCACCAGGCAGGTCATGGCGTTTGCCGAAAGCGTTTCGAAACTGACCCAGGCCAAAGCCTCACTTGCCCCTGCCGTCCAGAATATCCGTAACATGATGGAAGACATCGACCGCACTTTCCGCACCAAAAGCGGCAAGAAACGGGACTATTCCTTCAAGATGAACATCGACACTTCCAAAACCGAAGAAAAACTCACCCGTGTCAAGGGAATGCTGACCGAAATCCGCGAACTGTCGAGAGGCATTAACATGGTTATCAAGGCAGGACAACCGCTCAACAGTAACGACCTCAAAGCACAGG
>BNWW01000117.1 GCA_025999115.1 Bacteroidia bacterium | reverse complement strand
TGGCTATGTTCGATGCGTAGTAATCGTTGTCTTCTGCCTTTTGCACCTGCACGACGATGGTGCCCGAGCCGGTGCCGTTGCTGATTTCGCCCGTGGCGGGGTTGATGATTGCTCCCTCAACGGTGCTGCTCTCAATGGAGTACGTGACGGCGCCGGCACCGCTGCCGCCTGATGCCGTTTGCGTGTAGGGGAAGGCGCCTGTTATGGTAGCTTTCGCAAACGCCAGCGGCGCCTGCGACAGCTTGTCCGGCTTGAATGAAAGCGATGAGCGGCTGATGCGGAAGTCGGCGCGGGAAAGGGCGCCGGTATAGACTACATCCGCCAGTAGGACTTGCTCGGTTGGTGGGTTATCCACATTCCACACCATCCACGCCTTATCTTTGTAGTTGTCATAGCCTTCCTCTGCTTTCCCATCACGGAGCCACCAATCGTCGTTGTAGCGAAGAGGGTCCAGTCCTGCACCGTAAGAAGCTGCACTGGCAGGAATGTTCCAATCTACATCTCTGTAAGACAGCCAGTGAAAGACGCCTGTGACCGTGCGGTCGTTGGTTGTGTTGCCACCATCCTTATTGTTTTTATAGGACTCTATTGTTGTTGACAGCAAGCCGTCGTAGGCGGAGGCGGCATAGGTATAGACCGACGGGTTACCCCCCGTTCCGAGTTTGGGTCCGCCGTATATTGCCGGTACTAACGGCGGACCGCCGATTGCCGGCATGGCGGGAATGAGCGTTACCGCGTTGTGGTCCGTAGAAGCGTAAGGCTGTGCGATGTGCAGGCTGAAAATCTGGATATCTCGCGAGTAGCCCAGCACGTAGTACTTGTAGCCGTCTGTCATTTCAACGAGGGAGTACAGCGGGACTACCGCTTTGGTTCCCCCTACCCCCAGCGTGTAGGTTGCCTCGGTGGCGGAGTAGGTGTCATCGCTATCCTTTCGCGCCTTGACGGTGATGGTGCCTCTATGCGTGATGCCCGATATGGCGCCCGTGGCGGGGTTGATGCTCGCCTCCGGGATGTTGCCGCCCACGATGGAATACGTGATGGCGCCGGTGCCGCTGCCGCCTGATGCCGTTTGCGTGTAGGTGCAAGACGAAGACGTATGCTCAATTCTTGGGGCACTATTGGCAAACGTAAGCGGCGCCTGCATCCCTTTGAACAAATCATCGGAAAGTCTTATACGGAAGGCGGGGCGGGAGAGATGATAGTGACTGATAATCCCATAGTTACCATCGTCAAGGACCCCAGCGTTTCTATTACCGTTCGACGTGCGGAGCCACCACCTGCCGGTGTATGCGCGCATGGAAGCCAGGTAAGTATTCTCCTCCCAACTCAACCAGTGGAAGACGCCTGTTACGGTGCGGTTGCTCGTTGTTTCCCAACCACGGTCTTTGTAACCGCCAATAGTCGTTTGCACCAAGCCTTCAAACGAGCTGACTGAATAGGTGTGCGTTGACGGGTCTGCCTCATAGTCCATTGACGGACCTTGGCTGTATACTTCCGGCGGACCGCCGTCTGCCGGTGAGGCAGGAAAGAGCGTTATCACATCGTCGCCCGCCACATAATCCTCTCCAATGTGCAGGCTCGTGTTCTCATGCTCCTGCGAGAAGCCCAGCACATAGTACTTATACCCGTCTCCTATTGTAATGAGCGAGTCTATTACCGGCACATTCACACTCGGGTCTCTTATTACCGCCAGCGTATAAGTTGTCGTGTTCGACGTTGCAAAAGTTGCATCCATCGCCTTTACTGCCTGCACGGTTATTTTACAGGGTTTCATTACGCCGGTGATTTCGCCCGTCGCCGTGTTGATAGATGCTCTGTCTGTGCTGCTCACAATGGAATACGTGATGGCGCCGCTGCCGCTGCCGCCTTCGGGCGTTTGCCGATAGGAGAACGACGGCAAATACACCGCCGAAGGGGTGGGATTGGTGAAGAAAAGGGGTGCCTGCAGCGGTTTGAACGAAGCAGACGCCATCTTTATACGAAAGGCTGGGCGGGAAGCATGCCAAGTCTCGGATACGGGTGGCGCCGCAAAAGATCCATTGTTACCAATAGAATAACCCCGCTGATTTTCACCATCATACGCCGTGCGAAGAAAAAAGTAGTTAGAGGAAGTGTAGTCGTAGAGGCGCACAGGCCAAGGCAAAACATCCGTCTCACCTGTGCTCAGCCAGTGGAAGACGCCTGTTACGGTGCGGTTGTTCGTATTGGTCGAAGCATTGTCTTTGTAATCGTTAACCGTAGTTGACAGCAAGTCTCTAAAAGAGGAGGCGGAATAGGTATAGACGGATGGATTTTCCGTATATCCCGTTGACGGTCCGCCGCTTGTGGCAGTTACCTGTGGCGGTCCGCCGTCTTTCGATGAGGCAGGAAAGAGCGTTACCACATTGTAGCCCACCGAGTAAGCCTGTCCAACGCACAGGCTGGTGTTGTCGCTCTCGTGCGAGTAGCCCAGCACATAGTACCTGTACCCGTCCGCCATTTCAACGAGGGAGTTCAAAGCCGGTGCTGTCTCCCCGCCCCCGCCGGCACTTTCTATCGCCAGCGTATAAGTTGCCGCGTTCGACTGTATATAAGTTGCATCGCCCGCCTTTACTGCCTGCACGACGAGCGTAGCGGGTTGCGTTATGCCGGAGATGACGCCCGTTGCGCTGATTTGCGCCGAGGAGAGGGTGCTTTTCAGAATGGAATACGTAACGGCACCGGTGCCGGTGCCGCCTGTAAGCTTCTGCCCGTTGTAGGAGGAGGACGACGACGAATATACCATCGACACAGTGGTCTGGGTGAACAAAAGGGGCGCCTGCTCCTTCCTGAGCGAAGTTGATGTCTTCTTTATACGGAAGGCGGCGCGGGATTGGAGAGTAGTTGAACCAACAGATAAATTCGTAACAGCAGAAGCGGCTACGTTGAATGCTTTGTCGTTGTCGTATGAAGTGCGCAACCAATAGTTGCCGTAAGATCTAATATTCACAGGCAAAACCACTACTTCTTCTGCGCTCAGCCAGTGGAAGGTGCCTGTTACGGTGCGGTTGTTCGTATTGGTCGAAGCATTGTCTTTGTAATCGTTAATCTCAGTTGAGACCAGGCCGTTAAAATTTTTGGCGGTATAGTTATAGACGGACGGGGCTGCCGTATGGTTTGATGACGGTCCGCCGCTTGTGGCGATTACCTGTGGCGGTCCGCCCTGTGCCGGTGCGGCAGGAAAGAGCGTTAGCACGTTGTCGCCCACATCCTCATCCTCGCCAATGTGCAGGCTGGTGTTTTCGTTCTCGCGCGAGTAGCCCAGCACGTAGTACCTGTAGCCGTCTTCCATGGGAACGAGGGGTGGGGAGAAGATATATTGCGGAAGCGTTTGGGTAACGGCTTCAGCCGCACGGGCAAAACTCTTGCGGTAAGAACCGGAGAGCGTATTCATGCGGACAAACTCCTCGTTAACGCCGTTGCCGCCCGAAACCGGCAGCCAGAAGTATAGCTTGCCCGCGTTGTCGGTTTGCACGTCGCTGATGCCGTACTCGCCGGTTGCCGCGTTGGGCGTGGTAGCGCAGGCAACGCCGTTGATGCTGCCCGCCTCAAGCGGGTGAGCCGCGTTGAGACCTTCCAGCGTCCAGGTGTTGCGGTAAACGGGTTGTCCATTGCCGTTGGTGGGCTGCGGATTGGTGCCGGCATTGATGCTGCCTCCGGTGATGGTGAGCGTGCCGCTACTACCATTATAACCGGGTCCTATGTCTTCTCTGTTGCTGTTCGAGGCTTTCGTTGCCTTCACCGTGCCTCCGTTGATGGTGATGTTGCCGCCGTTGGAGTAAGTGCCGCCGCCGATACCCGCTGCCCAGCCGCCGCCGTTCGCCGTAACCGTGCCTCCGTTGATGGTGATGTCGCCGCCCGCGCTGCCGATGCCGCTGCCGCTGCCGATGCCTGCGCCGCCGCTGCCGCCGGTTGCCGTAACAGAGCCGGAACCTTTATAGATGTAGATGGTGCCGCCCGCGCCGCCGCTGCCGCCGCCGATGCCCGCGGCAGCCTCGCCGCCGGTTACCGTTATATCGCCGCCTTGGATGAATACCTGACCGCAGGTCTGTCCGTCATTGCCGCCGATGCCGGCATTGTTGGCAGCAACATTTTGAATGGTCAACTTGCCCCCTGTAGGGGTAAACTGCCTGAGAATATGGAGTACGTTCCCGTTACTAACTTGTATGCCGCCGTTTATCGTCAGTTGGCAGTCGTGTTCGATAACCAGCACCACCGTGCCGCTAACAACCAACCTGTGGTCTATAGTTACGGGACTGTGGTTCTTTAAGGCGACATAGTAACCATTCAAGGTGGTAATACTATTATCAAGTACGGTCATACCGGTTACTTGTATACTCTGATAGTTCGCATCCCAATAGGTAGTATTGTACAGCGCCTGTACCGTTGTTGTGCTGAGGCAGAGCGCTGCCATCGTTAGTACTGCCGCCAAAAGGCGGGCTTTGCTGCCGGTGCGGGCGGTGTTGCCTGCGGTGTTGATGGTTGCCATATCAATTACGAATTAAAAATTACGTTGTTTACCAATG
>BNWW01000116.1 GCA_025999115.1 Bacteroidia bacterium | reverse complement strand
GGTTTCAAAATAGCTTCGATATTGGCGCGGTTGGTTTCGGTAAATTTGCCTGATTTTTCTTCGAGGATTTGGGCGGCGATTTTTTCAAATTGCAGTTGAGCCGTTTTTTGGATTTCGATAATATCTTCTTTTTGCGTAGCCAATTTTTCGGTCAATGTTTTATTGATGACTTTTTCTTCGGTTAGTTTTTGGTTTAGGTGTAGAATTTCAGATTGATCATTTTTTATTGCATCCGTCTGTTTATCAATTGTTTCCGACAATTCCGAAATTTTCGTTTCGCGATTTTTTAATTCGGTTTCCAGCGAGGCGATTTGCGATTGGAGGCGGATTTGCAAATTGTTCCACTGCTTCGTCCGCCGGTTGCAGAAGATGTAGGTGATTAGTACGCCGGTTATCAGGCCGGACAAGAGAAAAAGGATGTTCATTGAGATCGATTCTTAAAATTAAGAATTGCAAAGTTAAGAAATTAATTAATTTTTTATATATTTGCAATCGGAATTTTTCATTAAAAGAAAAAATTATGGCAACAGCGACATTAAGAAAAAAACATACAAACCCGTTTCCAATCCTGCACGGGAAAGAGTTTTTGTGGATATACCACAGCGGGATATAAAGTTTTTTCAATTTTTTGCTGATAAGATGGGTTGGGAAGTGGAAACCAAAGAAGATTTGTTGGACCGATTTATAGCAACACGTCCCACCGATGTTCCTCTGACAGATGATGATATAATGGATTTAGTAAGAGAAGCACACTAATGAATTTATCGAATTGACTTCACAATAATTAATTCAACATGATTTACGACGTAGCCATTATCGGCGGCGGCCCCGCCGGATACACAGCGGCCGAAATAGCCGGAAAAAACGGATTGAAAACCGTTTTGTTTGAGAAAAATGCGCTTGGAGGCGAGTGTTTGAACGAAGGTTGTATTCCTACGAAAACGCTTTTATACTCGGCGAAAACGTATCAAGCTACGAAAGATGCGGCAAAATACGGCGTTTCGTGCGAAAATCCCGGTTTCGATTTGAGTAAGATTATTGCCCGGAAAAATAAAATCGTTCGCAAACTTACGGCCGGGATTAAAGCAAAATTGGCGGAAGCAAATGTGGAAATAGTAACAGGCTATGCGGTTATGAAGGAGATTGCGGATCAAGCCTGCAATGACATACAAATCGAATGCAATGAAGCAATTTATCATGCTAAAAAACTGATTCTCTGCACCGGTTCGGAAACCGTGATTCCACCCATTCCGGGATTGAAAGATACCCATTTTTGGACAAGCCGCGAAGCCTTGGACGCTAAAGAATTGCCCGAATCGCTCGTGATTATCGGCGGCGGAGTAATCGGCATTGAGTTTGCTTCGTTTTTCAATACCTTGGGTACAAAAGTAGTAGTAGTGGAAATGACCGGTGAAATACTCGGCGGAATGGACAAGGAAATTTCCGCCCTTCTGCGTTCCGAATTAACGAAAAAAGGCATCGAATTTCATTTGAATACGAAAGTTACATCCGTTCAAAATCCTCAAATCGAAATCGAAAAAGACGGCGAAAAGCAAACGCTCGAAGCCGTGCAGATTTTATTGAGCGCCGGCCGGCGACCGGCGGATCGCGACATTCAAGTCAATGAATTTATGCAAACCGAAAATCCGAATATTTATGCTTGTGGCGATATTACCGGCTTTTCAATGTTGGCGCACACGGCCGTTCGGGAAGCGGAAGTTGCTGTCAATCACATTCTATTCAGAAATGAGCTAATGTTGTACAATGCCATTCCGGGTATCGTTTATACTTCACCGGAAGTAGCTGGAGTGGGATTGACGGAAGAAGCTGTGCAAAAATCAGGCATCGAATATTCGGTCAAAAAACTGCCGATGAGTTATTCCGGTCGCTTCGTGGCCGAAAACGAAATGGGCAACGGATTATGCAAAATCATCGAAGCGGCCGACGGGACGATTCTCGGCGTTCATCTTTTAGGAAATCCTGCATCGGAACTGATTGTGATTGCCGGAATTGCGATTGAAAAAGGCATGAAATCCGAGGAATTAAAAGCGATGGTATTCCCCCATCCGACTGTTGGTGAGATTATTCGGGAAACGCTCTAAATTATTTTCCCATATAATAAGCCCGCTCTTCCGGAGAAAAATGCTCGATGGCATAGCGTAACGTCGTTCGCGGCATGGTTTTGTGGTATTTGTCGAGAAAATCGATCAAAGGTTCGCGGTCTTTCTTGCCTACTTCGCGCAACATCCAGCCAACGGCTTTGTGCATCAAATCGTGTTTGTGATACAAGAGTTTTTCGGACAAAGCCAAGGTATCGTCGAATTGCCGGTATTTGATAAATGTCCAAGTAGTAACGATGGCGATACGTTGTTCCCAGAGGTTATCGCTTTCGGCCAAACGATACAGCACTCCCCTACTCTCTTCATGTTCAAGCAGATACAAACCAATAACGTCGCGACAAGTAACATCGACCAAATCCCAATTATTGGCTTTCCGGGCGTTTTTGAGGTAAAAATCAAAAAGATCTTTCCGTTCGGTTTCCGATTTTGCTTTTTTGAATTGTTTGACCAAAAGCAGGAATCCGGCCAAACGCGCTTCGTGATATTCCGAATCAATCAAAATTTGAATCTCCGGAAACGGCATTTTCGGGCATTTCCCGACAATATCGCGAATCAAAGGCACCACGATTCCTAAAAGCACATCGCCTTCGGCGTATTGGCCTTTTCCGGTCTTGAAAAAGCGTTGGAGAAATTCGGCTTTTTCGGGGTTGGCGACGGATAAAAGTTCTTGGAGGATAAAATCGGCGGTCATATCAAATTTAGTAATTTGGAATGAAATCCAATCCTTGTTTTTTGTATTTTGGGAAATACCTGTCACTACTGATTAGAGGCATATTTTCTGCAATTGCCTGTGCAATAATTAATCTATCACTTGGGTCTGTATGCCCTTCCACCGGTTCAAGTTTAGTTAATCTTTTCAGGTGCCCGGCATCAACAAATTTTACTTCGTAATTCAATTCTCTAATAAGTTCGAAAATATCAAGCGAAGTTATATTACTCTTTTTAGACGGCTTAATCTTCTCATGTTGTATCAAATGGATAAATTCTTTGATACATTCGGAACTGATATATATCTGCGCACCACTATAATGCAATATATAACGCACATCTTCCGTAAAATCTTGTTCGGTTATTATTTGAATAAGGATGTTTGTGTCAATAAAATATCGTTCCATAATTACTTATTGACTGCTTTTCTATCCACAATAATAAAAATTCCATTAGGATGTTCGTGCATCCATTTACCGGCCTTTGAAAGGCTTTTATGTTCTTTGGTTTGTCGAGAAGCATTGATTGATGACGGTTTTCTTTCTCTTAATACGGTTTCCATAATTTTACTTATTAAAATTTTATGGCAAAGATAACGCAATTTCTCTGAATAACAATACCTTTCTTTAATTCCTCGCCGCAATTATCCGCTTTAACGCATCTATCAACCGGTCAATTTCTTCCGTAGTATTATAAAACGAAAATGAGGGACGAACAGTCGCTTCCAAGCCAAAACGCCGCAAAGCCGGCTGCGCACAATGATGTCCCGCCCGCAAAGCAATTCCTTCCGCATCCAACAATTTGCCGACTTCGGGCGTCGGGATACCCGGAACAATGAACGACACCACACTGATCCTTTCCCTCGGATTGCCGATTAATTGAATGCCTTCGATTTTGCCCAATTCGGCACGGGCGTATTCTGTCAATTGATGTTCGTATTTTTCGATATTGACTAATCCGATACTGTTCACGTAATCCAGCGCAGCGCCCAAACCGACGGCATCTGCCACGTTCGGCGTTCCGGCTTCAAACTTATTGGGAGGCACATTGAAAACGGTTTCTTCGATTGTAACATCTTGAATCATATTACCGCCGAATTGCCAAGGCGGAATCAAATCCAACAATTCTTTTTTGCCATAGACGACACCGATTCCGGTAGGCGCATAAATTTTATGTCCCGAAAAGACGAAGAAATCCGCATCCAAATCCTGCACATCCACCGGCGTATGCGCGATGGATTGAGCGCCATCAATTAATACCCTCGCGCCATAACGTTTGGCACGTTCGATCATCAATTTGATGGGAGATATGGCGCCGAAGGTATTATTGACGTGTCCGATGGAAACGATTTTTGTGCGGGGACTCAACAATCGTTCGTATTCTTCGAGAATGATTTCGCCGCGGTCGTTGATGGGAATGGCGAATAATTTCGCTTGCCGTTCTTTGGCCAATTGTTGCCAGGGAACGATATTGGCGTGATGATCTAAAGTAGAAATAATGATTTCGTCGCCGGGTTGAATGAATTTCCGTCCGTAGGTCTGCGCCACAAGGTTGATGCCTTCGGTCGTTCCCCGCACAAAAACGATTTCGTCGGGCGAAGCGGCATGAATAAACCGCTGCACTTTTTCGCGAGCGCCTTCGTAAGCGTCGGTAGCTCGACCGGCCAAGGAATGCGCCGCCCGGTGGATATTGGAATTATCGTTTTCGTAATAATATTTCGGTGCATCCATGAC
>BNWW01000115.1 GCA_025999115.1 Bacteroidia bacterium | reverse complement strand
GGAAAAACCGATACACTCTCCAACCGGATAAAAATCAATGCCGGTTTGGAATACATTCCCGATAAAAACGGCAAACGCTTTTTGGGCAGACTCCGTTATCGCATCGGAGGCTATTATGCCGATTCGTATTTTATCGACGCCAACGGTTCAAAATTTAAGGAAACCGGCTTCAATTTCGGACTGGGCATTCCGATGACCGACCGCCGCTCGTTTGTCAATTTGGCGTTTGAATATTCGCGTTTGATGCCGCAATCGACGAGTTCGATGTCGGAAAACTATTTCAAATTTACGGTTAGTTATACTTTGAACGAATCGTGGTTTCACAAACGAAAATTGCAGTAATCGGCCTTTTGCTGCTGTGCGGACTAACCATCGCATGCAGTCAGGGAAAGAAAGGAATCGCCACCGTTTCGGTTGATGCGGAAGTTTTGCCGACGGTTCACGGCGAAGAAATTTCGTCGTTGATTTCCGATTCGGGTGTTACGCGCTATCGCTTGGTTACCAAACAATGGGATATTTTTTCCAACGATACCAATCCGCATTGGTATTTTCCGAAAGGCGTTTATGTCGAAAAATTCGATTCATTGTTTCAGGTGGATGGTTCGATTAAAGCTGATACGGCCTATTTTTTTGAAAAAACGGAATTGTGGCAATTGATTGGTAATGTGTCGATTACCAACCTCAACGGTTTACGGTTTGAAACTTCCGAATTATTTTGGCGGCAAAAAGAACCGGCTTGGTCATTGAATGCAATTTACACCGACAGCCTCGTTAGTATTTTCACCAACAGCGGCGTTTCCGTTTCGCAAGGCATTCGCGCCAACCAGTCGATGACGCAATATCATTTATATAATCACAGTTATGAATCGTATTCGGAGGAATGAATATGAATATTTTTCAAAAACACCGGACAAAAATACAAATCACGCTGTTTACGCTTTTCCTGCTCGGAATGTCGGGTGTGGGTTTGTATAAATTCATGCAACATCAACCGGATCATTCCCAAACGGAAAAAGTGATTGATAATCAAACTATTATCCATCCAAAAACGGAAAAAATCCCCATCGTTGTACAACCAAATTTGGCGACAAAAGACACCATCATTCATACACAGGTCAGAGATTCCATCGTTTATATCGAATCCCAAAAAGAACCGGTCGAAATGCCGAAAAACGACTTGACACAAATATATATCCCCTTAACAAAATCGGTGTTTGCGCTCGCCAATGTTACGCTTTCGTCGTTTCAAGCAGTATCGCCGGAGAAAACCCGGATGCAGGGCAAAAGTTATTATCAAGGAGAAAACGGCGCTATTGAAAGTGATTTGGTGTGGGATGAAGATGGTAATTTGCACGAACAATTGGTCAGCTTCGACCCCTCCGGCCGTCCCGTCGATAACTTAGAAATCGGCATTCTAACACCCGAAGCGCATATCAAATACGCCTCTCTATCGACCAATAAAATATCGATCATCGAATCGGTACAAACCACCAAAAAAAACGAAGAAAGAGTAACGGAATACTCCATTACACCTCAATTGCAATTTCGGAAAGGGAAAACGTATTTGAAAATCAAATGATGCTTTCTTTCAGGGAAGCTAATTCTTCCTTCAGGCATTGAATTTCCTGTTTCAGCATTTCGATGTATTCTTGCTGGCTTTGAAGCATAAATTCGGGTATATTGCAGTAATTATTGTTGCTGCCAATGTAATTACCGGAAATATTGTCAAAATATTGATTGATAACACCTTCTGTTTCCTCTTTGATCTCTTCTATATTTTTCACAGCATAATATTCACATAATATTCACATAAAAATCACATAAAAAAATTGAAAAATTGAAAAAAGATGTTTTAACTTTGCACTATGATTTTTCGATGCTTGCCACTTCGGAAAAACAAAAAACCTTCTTGCGAGGGAAAAACGAATCAGCGACGATTATTATGTTCAACCTAATTCACAAAAAGGCACCGCAAAGGTACGAAAAACATTGAATATCTCAATAAGTTTTCTTATTAAAATAGATTGGGCGTGTCCTACGGACAATGCACCGTAGGTTGCGTGAAAAAAAGAGCCAATATTCCGAAACGCTCCGAGAAAGTAGGAAAGATTTATAAAAATTCATAATAAAATGAAAACTAACGAAATTGTAAAATTAGATGTAGCGATGTTGGAGCCGTTTGATACTAACGAAATGCTTGTTGTCAGAGGCGGTGGTTTGAAAGAAGCAGCCAAAAAGATTTTAGATACACTTGGGGCGGTATCGATGGTAATTGCTCTAACAATTGCAATTGTAATTGTAATCAATGTAGTTAATAATTTTTTACATCCAAGGAGGCTTAGTTATTTTGATATACTTTATCAAAATGGCTTTATTATAGATGATGATATTGATGAAAAGGAATTATACAAAAATTTATATTACGAGAAAAAATATAATCGAAATACATACTTCTTAATTATCAATCCAACACTAAATTGTAATTTGGGTTGCTGGTATTGTTATGAAAATCATAAAGAACAATCGGAACTAAATGAGGATACGATTACCCGTATTTTACTGCATATCAAGCAAAAACAAGAATTGGATAAGTTTAGTCATTTAGGGATTTCTTTTTTTGGCGGCGAACCTATGCTGAAACCTAAAATTATAACCGAATTACTCAACAAAATAAATGATTTGACAACAGAAAAACAAATTAAGCTCTCTGTCAGTTTTATAACCAATGCTACAATTTTACCTACATTAGAACAAGGCAAAAACGTCCGGTGTAAATTAGATAGCGATTTTACAAAAAACGATTACATCATCCACAATTTAAATCGACAATTATTAACAAATAAAATAAACGCATTATGAAAACAAAAATGCATCTGCTGTGCGCTTGCCTTTTTGCGCTTTCCGGAGCAGCAGGACAGGAACTGAATCTTGAAGGCTTCGTTTTTGAACAACAGGACGGCAAGGCCGCTGCATCAATCCCTTTTGCTTCGGTTTATTGGTATAATTACGAAGATACAACTAAAATAGAATTTTGTGCATTTACCAACATGACTGGAAAATACCAATTATACAATATTCGCAACGGAAAATATATTGTAAAAGTGTTGGCGCCCGGCTATCAAACCAAACGGCAAGAAATACAATTTCTAAATGTGGGACAGTTGGCAAAAAACAATAATAATCGAATTTTTGCCCACATTGCACTAAAAAAGGTGGAAAATATACAAATAACGCCGACTATTTTTCAAGGGAAAGATCTTTTATTGCCGGATAATAATACATTAAGCGACATCATTCAACGACTAAAAGAAGTTGTAGAAAATCAAAATACCGGCGAGAAAAAATCTTACCGTATCTGGATAGCCGGTTTGGATTTGGATACTAAGACTTATAGTGAGATAAAAACATTGTCATTAAAAGAGATAGCCAAAGAATTTGGCGATAAATCATTAAAAAAAACGTATATCGAATATTACGATCTTTCCGGCGAAAATAAGTCTTTGGTCGATGGCGTATTCAATCTTGTATTTAACGGACAAAGCGGAAAATCCGGTAAAACAATAAATAATCTGTCTGAAACAACCGATTTCTTTATCAAAGAATAACATAAAATGCGAAAGCTAATATTTTTATTTTCCTTACAATTCGTATATTCATTTTCATTCGGACAAATCCGTTTGGAAGGCCAGATCTATGCACAGGAAGCAAAAGGCAATGCGGTTCTACCTTTTGCCAATGTGGTATTGAAAAATGCAGACGACAGTGTTAAAATAGAATTTTCTACCATAAGCGATATGCAGGGATATTACTTTTTTGAAAACCTGCCAATGAAACAATTTTGGATAGAAATTTCATATTTAGGATACCAAACCATACGCAAAAAAATAGAGATTAAATTTCCGGAAGTGGGCAATTCTGTGGAAGAGGATTATTTTTTATCGGTTGATGGTAAATTGTTGGATGAAGTAGTAATTTCAGCAAATACCATACAACGCCATATCGACAAAACGACCTACTTAATCAAACCGGAAGATATAAAAACCGCGCGGTTTTCGATGGATTTACTGGAAAAAATCCCGGCCTTGTCCATCGATCCGGAAACCCAAAAAGTGATTATGCGGAACGGAACGGTAAAAATTTTGCTCAACGGCGTATCGGCTAATGAAATGGATTTGAAAACCATTTCGCCGGATAAAGTGATACGGCTGGAATATTATCATTTCCCGCCGGCAAGATATGCCGGCTATAATGCGGTAGTAAATATAATTACTCGAAATAAGGACGATGGTTTTGCGGTAGGAACCTCGCTTCATCATGCCTTTACGACCGGTTTTGCCAGTGACGATCTGTTTTTGAAATACAATAAGGGGAAGCAACAATTTTCGTTTGATTACACCTTGAATTATCGAGATTACAGCAATGTAAATACCCTCATTGAGTATAAATACCGGATAGACGATAAAATGATTAGCCGTACCGAAAACTCGACAAATCCCTTCGGATATAATAATCATTTTATAAATTTGAAATACCTTAATCAATTGCAGGACAATTATGTTTGGCTA
>BNWW01000114.1 GCA_025999115.1 Bacteroidia bacterium | reverse complement strand
AATAAAAGTGGCGCAGCTACGCTGCTATGGGTTTGTGTATGCCCTTATTACCGTGCGCTTACGCACACGGCTACAAAGATGTTGGCGCTATGCGCCTTTCATAAACACATGGTTTTGCTGCTGATCCATATTAATTACGAATTACGCAAAAAAATGTAATTCGTAATTGACTTACGTCGAACGTTGTTTCGTAATTGAATTTAAGCGTGTAAACAAAATGTCAAAGAGCGTGATAATAGACTCTATTGTTTATTTTATTGTTTGACAAATTCAAACTTATCAAAAGTCGGCCCATCGGTGGTAAATAGAATGGTGACAACGTGAACTCCGGCAGGTAGTTCTATTTCTGCCGTTTGCGTTAATTTTTTCACTTCCCAGCTGGTGTTGGGTACATTGATTGTTCCCTTATTTTCACCGTCTATCAATATGTCAATTACTTTGGGTGCATCAGATCCTATCCAGAAAGAAAACACATACGTACCTGCTGTCGGGGCGTTTATCGTATAATTCACCCATTCGCCGGCACCGTTATTGCCGATAGCCACACGTTCGCCCTCAACATACAAATCAACTGGCGCATCATCCCCTGTTCTGTACTCTACCCAATTGATAACTCCATCTATTTCGTGAAAAGCGGTGCCCTCGCCTCCCAGGTCAAAATCTTCTGCCTCAATTATGCCGGGTTCATGAGGAACACCATCGGGAAAGCCGATACTCCGCTTTTTGAACTCGAATTTATCAAAAGTCGGCCCATCGGTGGTAAATTGAATAGTGACAACGTGAACTCCGGCAGGTAGTTCTATTTCTGCCGTTTGCGTTAATTTTTTCACAGCCCAGCTGGTGTTGGGTACATTGATTGTTCCCTTATTTTCACCGTCTATCAATATGTCAATTACTTTGGCTGCATCAGATCCTATCCAGAAAGAAAACACATACATACCTGCTGTCGGGGCGTTTATCGTATAATTCACCCATTCGCCGGCGCCGTTACGGCCGATAGCCCAACCTTCGTCGGCAGGATACAAATCAACTTGCTCATCATCCCCTGTTCTGTAACCTCTCCGATCGATATTTCCATCTATTTCGTGGAAACTGATGCCTTCGCCCCCATTGTCAAAATCTTCTGCCTCGACTATGCCCGGTTCGTGCGGTATGCCGTTAGGATAGGGTACCGGTGTAGGGGCGAATTTAATGTTTCTCACATTCGCCAGCAATAATGACTTGAGAGCGGCATTATCTTGGTAAAAATTTAAGGCATCGCCTTCAATTTTTACACTATCCACCGAGCCGGATACTTGAACTACACCCGCATCTGTCGTAGAAACATAATAATCCTGAGCGTATGTTCCCAAGGATAATAACGCCATGAGCGCTATTATATAAAGCGTCAATTTCTTTTTCATAACTGTTTAATTTTTAATGATTTTTTTAATTGTAATTCCTGATTCATCAGCTACTTGCAGCATATACAAGCCGGACGGATAAGACGCCAGCGGCACTGTTGCTTCCAAAGATTCCGGATAAAGTTGCAATAACTTTTGCCCCTGAAGATTATACAATCCCAAACCGGTAATGGTTGTCGTACTGTGTACGATTACATCTGCCACCGCAGGATTGGGATACACACTTATCGCCGCCTCTGCTGTGTTAGGTGCGATACCTGATGATGAATCGAAATTTCTCAAAGAGAAAAATTTCAACGTAGTAAACGTTACCGGGTCACCGGTTTTTTTGTTTACCACTAAATTGGAACCTGAAAATGTCAGTTCCTGCACGTCATCCAATAAGAATGACTCACTTGTCGGACTGCTTGCAGTATAAACATACAAGCTTTGACTGTTCATGGGCATTGCTCCAAAGAGCATGCCGCCCAGCAGCAGGGAAGTTCCTGCTTTCTTAAATAGATTTTTTTTCATATAAATAAAAAATTAAATTTTTGCCCCAATTTTTATTAGGCTCAGGGCTTAACCTCTGTGAAACTATTGTTTACCGTTATTATCGCCTTATTGTTTTACAAACTCAAAGTAATCAAAGAAAAAACCATTATTCATATAAATGGTAATTACATGCACTCCGGCAGAAAGTGCTACGTCCGGCACATCTGTATTTGAGCCTCCCCACCAGTCGGTCGGAACCGTTACCGTCGCTACCGTCAGGTCATCTACCTTCAAGTCAAATGAAGTGTTATAATCATTTGCCGTACGGAAAGTAAACTTATACAATCCTGCTTCGGGGGCATTAATCGAATAGTTCAACCACTCGCCGTCGCCTCCCCAACCAATCCCATGATCATTGCTGCTAGTACCTACGCCAATTTGTACGTCAACAGGGTTGTCTTCTGCATTAGTTCGATACGGTGTTCCTGGTGCATTGTTCGTTTCATCATTATCGTGAAAAGCAATGCCCTCGCCCCCCTTGTCAAAATCTTCAGCCTCAACTCTGCCGGGTTCATGAGGAACACCATCAGGATACGCTTCGCCCAAGTATTTTGGTGCGTCTATCTCTATCGTGGCTTTTGCGATATAGGTTTTCTTACTCACACCATCTTGGGCGGTAACCGTATAGGTAACGCCTTCTTCGGTAAAGAAGTTTTGAACAACTACCGGAGACGGGTCAATTTTTGCCCAAGCTGAAGTTGTGATAAATGCCCGTTGGTTTACAGCGGTTTTACTCGCCGGATACAGATAAGTGATATTCGTACCCTCAATCGTCCATACATCACTCCCTGTCTTGAAGGCTAAGATATCACAATCTGAGCTTACAGGAAATTTTTCTTCCTCATCACTACAGGCGGTTAACAGAACCGCGGCTGTCATGACTAATGACATTAAAAAAAATCTTTTTTTCATTGTTTTATTTCTATTATGTTAATATTACTGTACTTCATAACCCGGATTATCAGGTCCTAAATTCGGATTGTTTGATATTCTTCCGGGGGTGATAGGAAAATAATAATGCTTTTTCAAGAATACGGCATTCAGCTCCGTTCCATGAACGTCATTGTTCATCTCTATCTTGAATTTGCCGGAATTTACGTCGTAATAGGTATAGATACCTCTGAACGTTCTCGTGATGGCGGTCTCTGCAATTCTCCAACGTTTCAAATCCCACCAGCGGTGCGTTTCAAAAGCAAGTTCCACTTTTCGCTCATTCCTTATCTTATCACGTGTTATACTCGCTAATGAGGCGATGCCTGCCCTGTCTCTGATTTTGTTGACAGCAACGAGTGCTTCGTCGGGTTTACTCAGTTCAAACGCAGCCTCGGCATAATTGAGCAGGATTTCTCCCAGACGGAATACAATAAAATCAATTTGGGTTTTACCGGGTGCAATGAGTTCCAATGTTTCATCCAGATATTTCTGCACATTAAATCCTGTCACGGAGCCTCCTCTATTTCCGGACTTAAAATAGGATCTTCCCTGAGCCTGCAGCCCTTCGTATGTTCCCGAAGTAATTGTTTCTCCATCGCGCCTAATGATACCCCGCCGGTTTTCAATCGCCTCTCCTCTCCAGACAACACCCTCGTAATTGACGCTTGCATGAAAGCGCGGGTCTTTGTTGGCGAAAAATTCTCGCAAATCCCAAGTTCCTCCGGTCGCTCTTGCTACATCAAATGTACCCGGTGTTCCGTTTATGTTTTCAAATGACTCCACCATTTCGAGATAAACGGCAGTACTGCTGCTGCCCCACGAAACGTATTGAGGCGGCGACATAAACAAATCGTAATCGCTGCCAACATTCACACCCGTCATTTGCCACGAAAAAATCACTTCACTGTTGTTCTTGGTTACGAACAATTTTCTAAAGTTTTCCGCTTTATTATCCGGTTGTTGATTGTATAGCGTAAACACTTCCGAATCAATGATTTCCTTGGAAGCATCGTAAGCATCCTGCCAAAAGCGATTGGCTTCACTTTGCGGAATGCCGGTCAGCCCGTTGCTTGCAAGTTCTCCCCAGGTAGCAATGCTTGCGGCATACAGGGCGGCTCTGCTTTTAAGCGCTAAAGCGGTAAATTTTGACGGAAAGCCCGGTATCATTTTGTCGCGTGTTGCCGGTAAGTCGTTAGCGATGTCATTCATCTCTTGGATGATAAAATCATACACTTCCACCTCTTTATTTCTTGAGACAAACAGTTCTTCATACGGCGCATCTATGGCTTGTGCAGTCGTTATGACAGGAATACCACCATATCTCATGACCATGTAGAAATAGGTGATGGCTCTTGCAAACCTTACCCGCGCAATCATATCCTTTTGGGTTGCTTCGGGAAGAGTGCTTGTCTTCACTTTTTCCAGAAATTCATTTGCTCGCCTGATTTGTGAATAATTCCATCTTTCCAACAATCCACCGGTCTGAGTAAGAGTTCCATGCTTATACTGTGAAAAAAGGCCATGTGCCGACCATCCATGTCTTGCTTCGTCGGATAATACGGTAATAGGGTCACACCAGTCTTCGCCGCCCCCTTCCCTGTTCAAGAATGACAAGTCGGCATAAACCCTATTCACATACGCTTCCGCTAAAACAGGGTCGTTAAGAACGGCATTTTCAGTTATTCTATCCAATGGGGCTTTATCCATAATATCATCACAGGAATAAACG
>BNWW01000113.1 GCA_025999115.1 Bacteroidia bacterium | reverse complement strand
GAAAAGGATTATTTGAATTTATTTGCCGTAAATTATGAAACGGGCGAAAAAATACCGCAAGAATTGGTTCAACGGATTATGAATGCCGCCAATTTCAACGTCGGATACGCTTGTTTGCGACAATTAAGTTTTGGTTTTTTAGATATGGCTTATCATACTATTACAGAGCCGAATACGAATGAAATTAATCCATTTGAAACGCAAGCCGTTGCAGCGACGATTGTAGTTCCAAGTGTAGAAGGTGCGATGATTTCGCCGGCGTTCAGTCATATTTTTTCAGGCGGTTATGCAGCCGGTTATTATTCCTATAAATGGTCGGAAGTTTTGGATGCCGATGCGTTTGCCTATTTCAAGGAAAACGGAATTTTTAATCCTGAAATCGCAAAAAAATTCTATGATAATGTTTTGACCAAAGGAGGCACGGAAGATCCGATGAATCTTTATGTGAGATTTCGTGGACAAAAACCTACAACAGAGGCCTTAAAACGTCGTAGTGGGATTTTGAACTAATATCAATATAATAACTATTATGTTTAATAGAATATAGCAATCCTGATGGCGGGCATAATCCCCCGCCATTTTTTATAAAAATTTATTTTTTATGGTAAAAACAAAAACAGTCTTTGTTTGTACACAATGCGGCAACGATTCGCCAAAATGGTTGGGAAAATGTCCCGTCTGCGGCGAATGGAATACCTACGTTGAAGAAATTGTTACCAAATCCAATCCCGCACAATCCATGCCGGATTTGCCCGGATTCGATAAATTGAAATCCAAACCCTTGTTATTGAAAGATATACAGACGGAAAATGAAGTTCGTTTCGATATGAACGACCAAGAATTGAATCGCGTTTTGGGTGGCGGATTGGTTCCCGGTTCATTGGTTTTAATCGGTGGCGAACCGGGAATAGGAAAATCGACTTTGGTGCTGCAAACGGCGCTTAAATTGCAGCAATACAAGATTTTATATGTTTCCGGTGAAGAAAGCGCCAAACAACTGAAATTGCGTGCCGAACGTATGCAAATGACTAATAATCAACTGTTTATCGTCTGTGAAACTAATCTCGAACAGATTTTTACGCATATCAGCAATACTCTACCCGGTTTATTGATTGTTGATTCGATTCAAACCATTTATACAGAGCGAGTTGAATCAAGCCCCGGAAGTATTTCGCAAGTTCGCGAATGTTCGGCCGCCTTGTTGAAATTTGCCAAAGAAACCGGAACGCCCACGCTTCTCATCGGCCATATTAATAAGGAAGGCAATATCGCCGGCCCAAAAGTGCTTGAACACATTGTCGATACGGTTTTGCAGTTTGAGGGTGACCAGCATTATATGTACCGCATTCTACGAAATATTAAAAATCGCTTCGGAAGCACCTCTGAATTAGGAATTTACGAGATGCGTCAAGATGGTTTGCGCGAAGTAAACAATCCTTCCGAATTACTTTTAACGCAAAATCACGAAGGTTTAAGCGGAGTGGCCATTTCGGCTGCAATAGAGGGAGTTAGGCCGTTTTTAATCGAAACACAAGCCTTGGTCAGCACAGCAGCTTACGGAACGCCCCAACGCTCCTCTACCGGTTTCGATATTCGCCGGATGAATATGTTGTTGGCTGTTTTGGAGAAACGTGTCGGCTTTAAATTGGGACAAAAAGACGTTTTCCTTAACATTGCCGGCGGATTGCGGGTTAATGATCCGGCGATGGATTTGGCGGTAATAGCGGCGGTTCTTTCTTCCAATTTGGATGTAGCGATTGAGCGAGAAGTTTGTATGTGTGGCGAAGTCGGTTTATCGGGCGAGATTCGTCCCGTGAATCGCATTGAGCAACGGATTTTGGAAGCTGAAAAATTGGGTTTTAACAAGATATTGATTCCGCAAAATAATCTTAAAGGGTTTGATATTAGGAAATTACAGATTGAAGTTAAAGCAGTGCGGAAAGTGGAGGAAGCGTTTAAGGAGTTGTTTGGGTGAGATGAAAATTCATCTTGGTACAAGTCGCTATCATTCCAACTAATTCTTTTACTGATTGAATCCCATGCCCATCCAAATAATCATTCATCCCATCCACAATTTTCCCAGAAATCGCCGGATCAATAAAATTATAAGTCCCTATCTGAATGGCTGTTGCCCCCGCCAATATAAACTCAATGGCATCCTGCCAACAAGAGATTCCCCCCAATCCGATAATCGGAATTTTCACCGCTTTATAACATTGATACACCATCCGCAAAGCAACCGGTTTTACACAAGGGCCGGATAATCCGCCGGTTACGGTCGATAAAACGGGTTTTCGCCGCTCGATATCAATGGCCATTCCCAATAAAGTATTGATTAAGGAAACGGCGTCAGCTCCTTCTGTTTCAACGGATTGCGCAATAGACGCAATGTCGGTAACATTGGGCGAAAGTTTCACAATCAGCGTTTTTTGATAGACTTTCCGCACGGCGCGAACGACTTCCGAAGCGCCTGCGCAAGTAGTTCCGAATGCCATTCCACCTTGTTTTACATTGGGACAGGAAATATTCAATTCGATCGCCGGAATTTTATCTAATTCATTGATTTTCGCAGCACAAGCCACATAATCTTCAATCGTTGATCCACTTACATTGACCATCATATTGGTATCTATCTCCTTGATTTTCGGATAAATATCGCTAATAAAGTAATCTACTCCTTTATTTTGCAACCCCACGGCATTCAACATTCCCGACGGCGTTTCGGCCATACGCGGATAATCATTGCCTTCACGCGGATGAAGCGTAGTTCCTTTCACGAAAATACCGCCGATACGCGATAAATCCATAAAATCGGCGTATTCAATACCGTAACCAAATGTGCCGGAAGCTGTTAGCACCGGATTTTTAAGTTGTAGTTTACCTATATTTATCTTTAAATCTGCCATGATAAGTCGTTGATATTAAAAACAGGACCTTCGGTGCAAACACAAATATTGCCCTGAATGGTCTTTTCCACGCAGCATAAACACGCTCCGATGCCGCAAGCCATCCGGTTTTCGAGCGATACCTCGCACGGAATGGCGTTTTGTTTGGCGAATCGAGCCACGGCCAACATCATCGCCTGCGGCCCGCATGTGTAAATAAAATCAATTGTAGAGAATTGAAGAACGGAGTGATTGGTTACATATCCTTTTTCACCCAAACTGCCGTCTTCTGTGGTAACATACACTTCGCCGGTTTTCCGAAACTCAGCCAATTGCAATAAATCTTTTTCGGAACGGACGCCTAATAGATAAACCGGTGTAAATCCTTGTTGTTTTAACGTTTGTCCTAAATATAATAAAGGGGCGACACCTATGCCACCGCCGATTAACAGCAATTTTGAGGATGTATTTTTGTCCGTTGAAATTGTAAATCCATTTCCCAATGGGTAAATTAAATTAACAGTGTCATTTACTTGTAAATCAAGTAATTTACGAGTACCTCTGCCGACTATTTGCACTAATAAATGTAATTCACGAGCCGTTTTATCGACCGCGTGAATCGAAATAGGCCGGCGTAAAAAGACATTTTCGGCGCCATCGATTCGGATTTGCACAAATTGTCCGGGAATCATTTCGGGTAATTCGCGATTCAATCGTAATTTTAAAAGAAGAGAATGATCGTTCAATTTTATATTTTCACGAACCACCCAATCATCAATTTGTTTTTTCATTGAAGAATTTTTTCAGGACACAAAATTACGAGATTTTTTTTAATTTGGAGAATACTCGTTGTCAATTTATTCTTCAAACAAGCGAAAAATTTGCGGATTTGACGGAAGATAGCTCTTACAACTTCCATCTGAGAAAAATACAATTATTTGTTCTACTTTTTTATCCTTATTTTTCGGTGGTACAAATGATTGGTTTTCAATATTTTGAACCGGTTTTTCCGGTGTTTTAACTCTATTTTCCTTGCGATATTCAAAAACAGATGCTTCATTCACCGACAATACGGGATTCTCCGATGTTTTTTCAGTAAATAAATCTTGAGATACCAGAGGATTTATCTGCGCCTTATCACTTAAATACATCGGTTCGATTCCGCGATACAACCAATGGGGATTTACATCAGGGTAAGTCTGTAAAATTTGTTTCAATACTTTTTCCGACGGTTCCGGATAATACTGTTCCCCTTTTTTATTCGTCCGTCCTCGCAACAAATTAATAATTGTTGCACGATCGATTTGAATCTTATCGGCAAATGAAGCCGGAATTAATCCTTTTGCGGATATAATTTCCTTAATTCGTTGATTTTCAGATGGTAATTCCATTATATACTCCATTAGAAATTGTAATTTACAATATCGATACAAATGTAAATAAAATAATTTACTTTTACAAATTTAATTTACGTAAATTGATTTACACCGCAATTTACACAACAATGAATTATATGTAAATTCTATGCTAAATAGAGTGAAAAAATATTATCAAATTCATTCAGATTATTAATATATCTATTTGATTTTTAATTTATTAAATTCTAAAAATGAACCTTAAAACAGAAATTTACATCAATTATTTACAAAGTAGATTCTAAAATGAATATTTTACTTTATAATTTTGTTTTAATCATCTGATTATAATTAATATATATGTTGAATTTTATATAAAATAAACAATTA
>BNWW01000112.1 GCA_025999115.1 Bacteroidia bacterium | reverse complement strand
GACTTACAAAATCGCGTGGCTGTTGCAAAACGGTATTTCGCCTTACAATATTCTGGCGCTCACGTTTACCAACAAGGCGGCGCGGGAAATGAAATCGCGTATCGCTCAATTGGTGGACGGGGAAACGGCGCGCCGGTTGTGGATGGGAACTTTCCACTCCATTTTTTCCCGTATCTTGCGGCGTGAATCCGACAAAATCGGTTTTCGTTCCGATTTTACAGTCTATGATGCACAGGATTCCAAAAACCTGATAAAAGCCATTATCAAGGAAATGGGTTTGGACGATAAAAATTACAAACCGGCGATGGTTCAAGCGCGCATTTCCAATGTAAAAAACGCCTTGATTACGCCCGAAATGTACGCTCGCGACAAAGAACTGATTGAATACGACCATTTTACAAATCGATCCCGCATCCAAAATATTTATGCCGCTTATTGGAATCGCTGCAAAACGGCCGAAGCGATGGATTTCGACGATTTGTTGCTTTACACCTATAAACTACTCGCCGAAAATCCCGAAAC
The DNA here is from genome assembly GCA_025999115.1 of Bacteroidia bacterium. Next base: position 4,191 of record BNWW01000112.1, on the reverse strand, counting down.
GGCCGAACGTTACCGCAATCAATTCCGTTTTATTTTGGTGGATGAGTATCAGGATACGAACGCCGTGCAACACGCCATTGTGGGACAATTGGCGGCCGACCATCACCGGATATGCGTGGTAGGCGACGATGCGCAAAGCATTTATTCCTTTCGCGGCGCCAATATCGGCAATATTCTGGGATTTCAAAAAACCTATCCCGAAAGCCGGTTGTTTAAATTGGAACAAAATTACCGTTCCACACAAACAATTGTCAATGCTGCTAATTCGTTGATTGACAAAAACAAAGAACAAATTCCGAAAACGATTTTTTCCCGCAATCCGGTGGGCGAAAGAATCCTTGTCGTAAGCGCCTATTCCGACTTTGAAGAAGGCTACATTGTGGCCAGCCGGATTGCCGAGATGCGAATGTTGCAACAATATGATTATCGCGATTTTGTGATTCTGTACCGCACCAATGCGCAAAGCCGGATTTTTGAAGAATCGTTGCGAAAAATCAATATTCCGTATAAAATTTACGGCGGTTTATCATTCTATCAACGCAAGGAAATCAAAGATGTGATTGCGTATATGCGCTTGATTATCAATCCGAACGATGAAGAAGCTTTCAAACGAATCATCAATTATCCCACGCGGGGAATCGGCGATACTACGGTGGGAAAAATCATTTCCACTTCCACACTTCACAACGTAAGTCTGTGGGAAATTTTAAAAAATCCGTTGAATTACAATTTGAATGTCAATGCCGGAACAGCCAAAAAATTGGAAAATTTCCGGAATGTCATGCAAACATTTATGGATTTGCTTCCCGGTCACAACGCTTATGAAATCGGCGACCGAATTGTGCGCGAAACCGGTTTGGTGTCGGATTTGTACGAAGACAAAACGCCCGAAGGTTTGAGCCGGATTCAAAACATCGAAGAATTGCTGAAAAGTCTGCACGAATTTGTTTCGTCGCGCTTGGAAGAAGGCGAAACGGAGATCGGCCTCAACGTTTTCCTTTCCGAAATCGCGTTGCAAACCGACCAGGATACCGACCAGGACGAAAACGCCAATCGCGTAACGATGATGACGATTCACGCCGCCAAAGGTTTGGAATTTAAAAACGTGTTTGTAGTGGGTTTGGAAGAAGATTTATTCCCGTCGGAACGCTGCAAACACAGTCCGAAAGAAATCGAAGAAGAGCGGCGTTTGTTTTATGTCGCCCTCACACGAGCCGAAGAAAACGCCATTCTCACGTATGCCAAAAACCGTTTTCGCAACGGGCAATCGCAAGTTTGTTCGCCGAGCCGTTTCCTGAAAGACATTCAAACCGAGTATTTGAAATTGCCGTCCGATCCGGTTTTGATGCGACGGCAAGAACCCACAACACCGCAATATTCTCCCATCCGGCGCGAAGCGAATCCGGCTTCGCATCAAACCATCGGCCATCTACATACCGGCGACACGATTCAACACGAACGTTTCGGTCGCGGCAAAATCACGGCTCTGACGGGTGAGGGAGATAATTCCAAGGCGACAGTGACGTTTGATTCGGTGGGAGAGAAAACCTTGTTGTTGAAGTTTGCACGGTTTCAGGTGGTATCATAAACTGTCAATCAAGGTTGCCCCTCTGTCCGCGATTGTCCCCCTCCTCCACTCATATTATCATCATTTTGAATACTCCGTTGCGCCTTTTTAATCTGTTCTTTCATCTCGCCGAAACGATAAGAAACCGAAAGACCGAAGCGTTGCATCGTATAATAATTGTTTGATGTGAAGCGGAAAGAACCGGGAATCAGTTGCTCATTTGAAAAATTCAAATACTTATTAAACGGATTGGTAGCGTATAGACGGACATTCAAATTGTCTTTCAGGAAACTTTTCGACAAAGTAAAATTGTAGAAATAGAAGCCCGAACCTTTTCCTTGTAAATTAATTTCAGGCGTTGAAAAATAAGCATTTAAGTTGAAGATAATTTTCAAAGGCAGAGTATACTGCGCACCACCGTATATTCCACCTCTCATTCCGCTGTTTTTTATGTTTTTTGTAACGTCATTGGATGATATTTCAGAATAACCTCCGTTTAAATTACTGTAAATGCGCAATTTGGGCGATGGACTCCAATTCACATATCCCGAAAGATGCAAACTCCGGCTGCGGGCGACATTTTCGTAACCGGTATAACTGGCGCTGTTTTCAATCCGGGAAATTTCTTCAATTCCATTATTTGTAAAATTATAGGAAAAATCGAAATTCAGGTTGATTTTCGGATCGAAATAGCTGTAATTCAAGTTCATGGAATGATATTGAACAGCATCCAAATTCGGATTTCCAACACGAATATACATCGTATCGCTCGTGTTTTGGTAAGGATTCAGATACCAGATGCCCGGTCGTTGGATACGCATATTGTAACCGGTGCGGAAAGTTTGTCCGGGTTTCAACAGATAGGAAACGGTGGCCGACGGCACCAAATTAGCGTAATTCGCTTTGAAATTTTGAGCGGTATTGATCGGGAACCGGGCGTTTAACCAAGTGGTTTCGTAACGCAAACCGGTTTTAAATCCCCATTTTTTTGTATTTCAGGCTGTATCCGGCATAAGCGGCGAGAATATCTTGAATATGTTCAAATTGATCGTTGTCGGAAGGAATCCGAATCCAATCCGGGCCATTTAAAATCGACAGTTCACTGTTGCTCTCGTTGATTCTCCGGATGTATTTCACGCCGGCTTCGAGGGTGTGAATTTCGGCGATGGGCGTAGTATAATCCAATTGGAAAGTATGTTCACCGGTTTTTCCGTTGGAATATTGGCGGTTGCGACTGCTGTTGAAATGGGAGATTCCGGTAATGATATTATCGGATTCCGTATCATTGGGCGTCAAATCCATCCGGTAAGAGGCGGTCAGCAAGCGGTCTTTCACGCTGAATGTGCGTTGGTAGTCGATGCCGGCGCTTGTATTTCCGTAACCCGATTTGGTTTTGCGAACGTTTTTATAGCTATAAGCCGTATCATTGCGTGCCTCGTTGAGCATAAAAACATTTTGTTCGGTATCGCCTGTATTTTCGCCACCGTAGCGATTGAACGAAATGTTTATCAAGTTTAACGTATCTATTTCGTAACTCAATTCGCCATATCCAAAAATGCCGCCACCTCTGTTTTGATTCCATCCGTCCTGATATAGAAAATGCTTGCCGGGATTGGTAAAATCTTCACGGAAGGAACTGTTTTCCCCTTTCGGCGATTTCCGGTTGTAATAATTGAAATTTCCGGTAAAACCTATTTTGTTGTATTTCACGGAGAAATAAGTTCCGGCATTGAAACCGCCCAAATGATCGACGCCGCTATTCAGCGAAACCGTGTAGCCGCCGAGCGACGATTGACTGTGCGTGATGATATTGAGGATTCCGGTAACGCCTTCGGCATCGTATTTGGCGCCGGGATCGGTAATGACTTCAATGGTCTTGATGGTATTGGCGGGAATGCTTTTCAAAACATCTTTCGGATTGCTCGAAATAAGAGTGGAAGGTTTGCCGTTCATGTAAATTTTGAAATTCGACGAACCTTTCAACTGGATATTTTCTTCGCCGTCGACGGTTACCATCGGCACTTTTTTCAGCATTTCGAGGACATTGTTGGTTTTTGCTTCGGGGTCGTCTTCCATGCTGTAAGTGATTTTATCCAAATCCACTTTGACCAAGGGTTTTTGCGCCGTAACCACCACTTCGCCCAACAATTGGGTATCGTCGGCCAAATTGATTTTCCCCAAATTGACGGTTTTGTCGTTTCCTGCCGAGAAAGGAATATTGACCGGCGTTTTCCCGACAAATTCGATTCTCAACAGGAAATCGCCCGGTTGATTGATTTCGATTTTAAATTTTCCGTTTTCGTCCGACACGCCGACTTTTACCGGAGGCAAAGATTCTTCCGTCAGCACTTTAATTGTGGCGTAGGGAATGGTTTCGTTGGTCAAAGAATCGACTATTTCGCCTTGAACGGCAAAAGTTTGGGCTTGTAGAGCTATTATTCCAAATAAGAATAAGAAGACGAATAAGAAAAATTTTCGCATTTTTTAACAATCCGATTTGTGAAGGCGCAAATGTACGATAAATTTTTATGACTATCCACAATCATTTAATTTTTTGTTTTATCTTAAAAATCCACTACAACTCCCGCGTGGATGTTGATGCCGGCCTGCGCGTAAAACCAAGG
>BNWW01000111.1 GCA_025999115.1 Bacteroidia bacterium | reverse complement strand
CCGACAACATCCCCGACGCAGGCGCGGCTATTACGGCAGCCGCGCTGTTTGCCGACTTTGCCAACGGCAACTACCGCCTGAAAGCAAGTTCTCCGGCGGTAGATATGGGCGACAATACCGCTATCCCCGCCGGCATAACCACCGATTTGGACGGCAACCCGCGTATGATGGGCGCGTCGGTAGATATAGGAGCCTATGAACTGCCCCTCAGTACCGTTGCGCTCACCGAAGCAATGACCGCCGCCGAAATCAAAGCAGCAATCGAACTCTCGCTTACGGCACACGATGCCGTTATCGTAACAGGAAGCAAGACGGGGTGTGGACGCACAACTCGTCCTCAGCATACCGGAAAATAAAAAAGTGGTATGGAAAGCGCAATACGGCTATGCCATCTGCGGCGGTACAAACAACACGCTTACGGTCAGCGGCGGTTTGGGCTGTAAGCGGCGCGGAACACGGCATTTCTTGTACCAACGGCACGAGCAGCGGCTTCATACCGGTGCCGATTACGGTAACCGGCATTGAAAGCCCGCAAGCCAATGCCCTGAAAGCCTCCTTGCCTTTTTTATTAACTATTAAAATCAAAAGTAGAGACGCTATGCATTGCGTCTCTACAAACGCACCCGCACACTCCGGTTTACCCAAACCAAACTTACCATAGCGCAGGAAGAACTCGAAGTCGGTGATAAAGGCTGGCTGTATTTCTTTGAGGGCAATGTCGCTGCGGTTGCTTGCCTCGCACATCTTCCCAATCGCCTGATTTTCAATCGAATTTCTCCGTTTTGCGCTTTATTACTTTTTAATATGTGATTTTTGAATAAAACTATCGAATAAATTTCGGAGCGAATATTAAATAACCAATATTTACACCGAAATTCCAATTATTGTGGGGATAACTGTAATAATTGGCAAACAAACTCACCGATAGTAAGGAAACTTGCGCCACAAAGCTCAATTCGCCCATATATGCCTGTTTATGAAACAATTTACCGTAAGTTACTGTATTATTTTCGCCGCGCACAAGTGGATAAACCGGTGAAAATGCGTAAAAATCACCACGGAAATGAAAATAAGAATTAATTTTCCAAATAGGAATAACGCCCGCCGCCACATACTGATTGGCATGAAAAGCGTCATTAAAAACCAACTGACTGTGTGGAGTGGGGGAGAAGCCCGGCGATTGCAAAATCGACGAAGTGTAATTGTTCCACAATTCTTTGTTCGACCATACGCCTTCAAACCGGTATCCTAAATTAAAATGTTGATTGATAGTGAAGTAGTCGTTCAAACAAGCGCTTAGTTGTAAATACGATTGTTGCTGTTCGATCTGTAAACCTTGTTGATGCATCGGATAAAAAAATTCTTTTCCGCCGATGTATTGCGCATAAAAGGAATGATTTTTTCCGGTAGTCGGATATTGCTGCGCATCCCAAGTATATTTCCGGTAGGAAACACTCATATTCAATAAGTTATAATTGCTTTCATCATATTCCATAGCGCGGTACACATCGGAGTTTGATTGAAAATCTTTGTCCTGCAAAACACCGTATCCAATCGAAATATCGGTCTGGGCGTTGTTTCGAAAAGGCAATTCGAGGCCTAATTTACAGAATGTTTCCCGTTGATCGACAAACGGCGACATCTCCGTGTCTATAAAAAGCTTCCTGATTTCGTAGTATTTCCTTGTATTATAATACAATAGCGCCGAAAGACTCAAGGGAATGTGCGAAGGTAAATCCATTTTGCCGTATAATGAAACCCGGTTATAGGCATTTCCCAACTGCATATCCAAATTATATTGTGTATAAAAATTCGAGATACTGTTATATTCTAATCCGAAATAAACCTGATTGGCGCCGGACGACGAAATATTTCCGCCTAAATTCACGTCGATTTCGTTCTGCGTTTTTATGTCTAAATATAAATCAAAGCTTTGCCTATCGGGATCGTATTCGGCTTTCGGCATAATTTCTCTGATTTTTGAATGAGTCAATAAGCGAAAATAAGTCTTTTTAAAATCTTCAATCGTAAAATGATGCTCATTCCCGTTGCGATGAATTTGCCGGGTAATGTAATCGGTTTGCGCGTCGGTAGTTCCGGTAATGTAAATATTCCGGAAAAGTAGGGGAGGGAGGGTTGATTTGAATTGCTCGCGGCGAACGGCCACGTCTTCTGCCGGAACGCGCCTTTTAATCCGTTTTTTGATTTCATCCATCCGTTCCATCGTGGTGTTGTAACCCAATTCGTAGAGTGCTTGCGCTTTATCGAAATCCAACAATCCCACATCCGGCAAGCTAAAGTTTAATAATAAACCGTCCTTATTATCTATATGATAATCAGTCTTTTGCATAACCATATTTTCCAGCTGTTTGTACAAATTTTGTTCGGTCGGTTTTTTGGTATGCATGTCAATAAGCGACACTCCGATAATTACATCGGGATGCCAAGCCTGTTTGGTAGGTCGAACGGGAAAATTGTCGTAAATGCCGCCGTCCCACAAAGGAATATCATCTTTCACTATCGGCTTGAAAAACAAGGGAAAAGACATGGAAGCACGTACAGCATCGCCCAAATCGCCCTGACGAAAAATAACCGGCCTTTTATTATATACATCCGAAGCGACACATAAAAAAGGAACCATCAAGCGGTCGAAATTGCCGTTGCAAGCCGCTGTAGCCGGTGCATACAATTGCATAAACGCTTGATTCATCTGGATCGGATCGATCAAACTATTCGGTAAAATCGCTTCGACAGACTCTTTGAGCGCTTTGGTCGAATCTCTCAACAGCGGAATATGAAAACGTACAAGCGTCGGATCGTAGCTGTCTTTATGAAAATAATATTGATAATTTTCTTCCACTTTTCCGGTTTGCCAATAGTAAAAATCTTTGGACAAAAACAAAGCCAACATCTCGTCCGCAGTGTAGCCCGAAGCGTACAAACTGCCGATGATAGCACCAATGGAAGTTCCTGATACATAGTCGATTGGGATTTCATTTTCTTCTAATGCTTTAATGATTCCAATGTGTACGGCGCCTTTGGCCCCACCGCCGCTCATAACCAATCCTACTTTTTGGGCATTGGCGGAAGCTATAATAACAAACATAAAAAATAAAGCGTAAATCCTTTTACACATAAATAAATTTTGTATTTTTGCAAATAATTTTACAAATATAACACAAGAATCGTTTGATTGTTTTATTAATTCACATATTTTATGAGAAAAATTAATTTCTTAATCTTATTTATTTTACTTTCAGTAAGCATGGTACAATCCGGCAACCCATTATTAGAGAAGTTTAGCGCTCCACACGGAACCGCTCCGTTCGACAAAATCAAAGTCGGCAATTACGAACCGGCCTTGGAAAAGGCAATGCAATCGCAAAATATTGAAATTCGGAAGATTACCGACAATTCGGCGCAACCCGACTTTAAAAACACCATCGAAGCGTTGGAATATTCCGGCGCAAGTTTGGGGCGAATCACCACCATTTTCTTTAATCTTTTGTCGGCCGAAAGCAACGATGAAATGATGGAAATCGCTCAACGCATTCAGCCGAAATTGACCGAACATTACAATAATATTTTGTTGAATGAAAAGCTATTCGAAAGATTAAAAGCAGTTTACAATCAAAAAGTAAATTTAAACTTGAATCCTGAACAAACCACCTTATTGAACAATACTTTCGACGGTTTTGTGAATAGCGGCGCTAATCTGGATGAAGCCGGCAAAGCGAAATACCGTCAATTATCGTCCGAATTAAGCGCTTATACCTTGAATTTCGGTCAAAATGTTTTGAAAGCCACCAACGCATATACTTTATCATTAACAAACGAAGCCGATTTGGCCGGTTTGCCGCAAGATGTCATTGACGCCGCCGCTTTGAAAGCCAAATCGAAAAACAAAGAAGGATGGCTATTCGACTTATCTGCACCAAGTTACGTGGCTTTTATGAAGTATTCGTCCAATCGAGAATTGCGCAAAGAGCTTTATATGGCTTACAATACCAAATGTATCGGCGGAGAATTTGATAATCTGGACAATATTAAAGGAATCATCAACACCCGTTTGGCCATCGCCAACTTGATGGGATATAAAACCTACGCCGATTATGTTTTGCGTAAACGAATGGCTGCTAACTCGCAGAATGTCTATGATTTACTGAACGAACTTCTCACTGGTTTCGAAGGTTCCGCCCGTCAGGAATACCGCGAAGTGGAAGGTTTCGCCATTGGAAAAGAAGGGAAAAAAGTAGATATTCTTCCTTACGATTGGTCGTATTATTCCGATAAACTGAAAGATGCAAAATTTGAATTGAACGACGAGATGGTTCGTCCATATTTTGAATTGGAAAATGTGAAAAAAGGCGTTTTCGGATTGGCCACCCGTTTGTATGGAATCAGCTTTAAAAAGAATGAGAAAATTCCTGTGTATCAGAAAGATGTGGAAGCATTTGAGATATTCGACAAAAATGGAAAATACATCGCGGTGCTTTATACCGACTTTTTCCCGCGGGAAGGAAAACGTCCCGGCGCATGGATGACCGAATATCAGTCGCAGGAAGTTCGCGACGGCAAACAGGTTCGTCCGCACATCTCCATCGTGATGAATTTTACCAAACCGACGGCCACTAAACCGGCTTTGCTGACTTATGATGAAGTCCGGACATTCTTGCACGAATTTGGCCATTCCTTGCATGGAATGTTGTCGAATGTAATCTATCCGAGTCTTTCAGGAACAAGCGTTTATCGTGATTTTGTTGAACTACCTTCGCAATTCATGGAAAACTATATTTT
>BNWW01000110.1 GCA_025999115.1 Bacteroidia bacterium | reverse complement strand
CCTTATAGCAGTAATTTAACTTCGCAAGGTGTGGGATGGTGGACTTGGTTTTCGGGTGATCCCGTGTGGATGCACTCCATTCAATGGATGCCTATTTCGCCTTGTTTGAAATATTTATACGAAGATTTGGATTTTGCCCGTTGGGATTATACCCAAATGTGGAACTCGAAGGAAGTCGGCAGTTGGACTACCCAACAAGGTTTGCCCTCATCGTTGAGCTATGAATCGGGTTTGGGAAATGTGGTACTGTCTTATTTACAGATATTTGACCCGGATAGCGCGGCGGCTGTTTTCGATACGGCTTGGAATGCCAATATGCCTTTGGCCAAAAATCCCGATACCGGTGGTATTTCTTATTTTGTAACCCATTCGCATCGCACTTACGGTGATATTTGTTGGGATATTCATGGCGATATTTCGACTTCTACGGTTTATAAACATCCGGTAACCAATCAATTAACTTATGTGATTTATAATTCCGAAAACGAGGAAAAAACGATTGCATTTTATCAAAATAATGTTCGGATTCAACAAATTAAAGTTCCTGCACATAAACTTACGGTGTATTCCGATGCGCCCGTTTTGTCGTCCATCGAAATCAAAAAAACGGCTTCTCCAACCGTAGAACCGAATAAAACCCTGCAATTGGAAGCCGTTTTATATGACCAATACGGAGCGAAAATGAACGGCGCAATCTCATGGAGCGCTACAACGGGCGGCCAAATTTCCGAAACCGGTTTATTCACAGCCGGAAATACAAAAGGCGTAACTGTTGATGTTACGGCTGCAACCGGTTCGTTATCGGCGACTATCACATTGAAAATCAATGATAAACCGCAATTAGCTTCGGCTCAGATTTTCCCGCAACAACAATATTTGGAAGTTGGTAAAACCTTGAATTACCGCTTGGAGATGACCAACCAATACGGCGATGCTTACGAAGCGCCGGTGGATTGGAAAATCAAAAAAGGCGAACAAATCGTGAAAACCGGTTCGTATTTCGATTTGGAAACCATTGGCGTTTATACGGTTACGGCCGAAACGGAAGACCAAACGTATACCTCGCAAGTCTATCTTACCCCTTTGTTTCCGAATTTGGCATTAAATAAAACCGTCAAAGTTTCGTCGGAAGAAAATGCGGGAACATTAGCCAAAAATGCTACCGATGGCGATTTAACCACCCGTTGGGGTAGCGCACATTCCGATCCGCAATGGATTTATGTCGATTTAAGTTCAAGTTCATATATTTCGCACGTTCGCATTGTTTGGGAAGCCTCTTATTCTTCATTATATGAGGTGCAACTATCCAACTCAACATCGAATTGGGAAACCGAGCAAACCGTTTCAGGCGGCGGCGGCGTGGAAATAACCGAAATCAACCGTTCGGCGCGTTATGTCCGCATTCTCGGCCGGCAACGCGCATTACCTTACGGCCATTCGCTCTATGAATTAGAAGTTTACGGTGTTCCGCCGATGGGAGAAACACCCGCTTTGTTCGGAATCGACTTGCAACCGCGTTCGGCTCAAATCAAAGAAGGCGAAAGTGTACAACTGACTGTAACCGGTTACGACCAATTCGGAAATACGATCGCCGTAACGCCTCAATATTCAGTTGTTTCCGGAACTGGCGCCGTAACAGCAAGCGGTTTATTTACGCCCTCAAGTTCAGGTAAAATGGAAGTGGAAGCCAAATCGGGAAACAAAACGATGCGCGCCGTTTTCATTGTAGAAGAAAGTTTGAAATTACGATCGGTTGCCGTTTCTCCTAAGCGTGTGCAATTAATAAGTGGTGTAAGTCAAACATTTAGCGCAATAGCTAAAGACCAATTCGGCGCCGAATTTCCGAACGAATCGCTCGTTTATCGTATCGAAAGCGATGATGCAACGCTCAACGGATCCTCTTTTGTATCGCAAATTCCGGGTAATTATGAGGTGATTGTAGGTTCCGGTTCGGTGGAAGATACGGCTTATGTGCAAGTAGCTAATATAGAAGCCGTAAACCTCGCCTTTATGAAGCCGGTTACTGCCGGCGGTTTTGAAAACGCAGGCACGCAACCGCAATTCGTGAACGACGGCGACTACACCACCCGTTGGGGCAGTCTATTTTCCGATCCGCAATACATCGAAATTGATTTGGACGGTTATTATAAAATCAACAAAATCAATCTGTTCTGGGAAACGGCTTATGCTACCCAATACAAAGTAGAAGTATCGCAGGATGAAGAAAATTGGATAACCGTTTTCTACGAAACACAAGGCAAAGGCGGCAATAAAACCATTGATTTTGAGCCGGTTCCGGCGCGATTTGTCCGACTTACCACCTTACAGCGTTTTACGCAATACGGCGCAAGTTTGTTTGAAATCGAAGTTTTTGGAACGGAATATATCGGTGGAACAGCGATAGAAACGATTCATCCAAACACAAACGATATTCGTATTTCAATGAGTAACAATGTTTTAACGGTTGAAAACGAACAACTGCAATCGGTATCCGTTTACGATATCCAAGGACGGATATTTACCGTAAACCGGCAAACCGGCAAGCATTTTGAACAGACATTACCGCAAGGCGGCAAAATTTGGTTGATTCATGCGCGTACATCCGGCGGGCTGCAACGGGTTGTGAAATATGTTCTATAACATAAAATAAATTAATAAGTTCATTGTCAGCAAATTAATCAATCGAATGTAGTATAAATTGTGAGTTTTCAAAAGGGTTAAACTGAATTTTTGTGAACGTTTTTTGTACTATAATATTCTGAAAAATTCGCAACTTTGCAACAGTAAATTCAAAAATATGAAAAGACTATTTTTCTCTTCTTTATTTGTCTTCATGACGTTGATCCTGTTTGCGCAGGATAAAATATCCGGTACGGTAACGGATTTCGAAGACGGACTTCCTTTACCGGGCGTATCAGTCATCGTACAAGGTTCCAACAATGGCACAGCCACCGATTTAGATGGTAATTTTACATTAACCGTTCCGAAAGGTCAATCCCTTGTATTTTCGTATGTCGGCTATAAAACACAAACGGTAGCCGTAAAAGATGCTGTACCTTTAAATGTAACCATGGTTGTTGATGCACAAATGCTGGATGAAGTGGTGGCAATTGGTTACGGCACAATGAAAAAGAGTGATTTGACGGGAGCGGTTTCGTCCATAAAAGCAGATGCCTTAAAAAAGGCGCCCGCAGCCAATTTCACTCAGGCATTGCAGGGACAAGCTGCCGGCGTTACGGTAAATTCCAATTCGGGACAGCCCGGAGAAAGCGCAAAGGTGCGTATTCGCGGAATTGGTACACTCAACAACAGCAATCCGATTTATGTGGTTGATGGTATTATCCTTGATAATATTGATTTTCTGAACGCAAATGATATTGAACGTACCGAAATTCTTAAAGATGCTTCGGCATCAGCTATTTACGGGTCGAGAGGCGCCAATGGAGTAGTGCTTGTTACGACTAAAACAGGCAGCGAAAAGGATGGCAAAATTTCTTTCGATTCATATATTGGTTTCCAAAGCCGTTGGCACAAACTTGATTTGATGAAAAGCCACGAATTTGCCAAAACGCTGGCAGAACTTAATGAAGTGCAATCGGAAATTGATGTCTTCAATAAGCGTGGTTTCAACACATGGCTTTCGACATACCGTTTGGGAAGTTCGGCCTATTATCCAAGCATTTACAATAAAACAACCAATCCTAATGGATTTAATTATTCAAAGCAGGAAACCGATTGGCAAGATGCCGTTTTTGTAGCAAATGCACCTATTCAGAATTATAATCTTTCGTTCAGTGGCGGCGACGAGAAACGGAAATATGCTATGAGCGCTGGCTATTTCGACCAGCAAGGTACAATCATCGGTTCGTATTACAAACGTCTAACCATTCGCGCCAACACATCTTATAAAATTCGCAAATGGTTGAATATCGGCGAGACACTAACCTATATGAACTCTACTTTCCGCAATGCTCCGGGTCAAAACGGACAGTCTGGCGCGTATTTGCTTTACAACGCCTTGGCGATGGCGCCTTGGGATCCAACGCATTATCCTGCCGGTTCAACAAATAATAAAGGTGAAAATATTGGCGGACATCCTGCAGCCGCTTCCAACTTTAAAAACACATATAATCCTTTTGTTTTGGTAGATTACAGTCATCCGATGGATTATACAAACCGGTTTACAGGGAATGTATTCCTTGAGCTTACTCCAATAAAAGATTTGATAATTCGCTCGTCTGTAAGTATGGACTTCAGCCTGCTGACGAATCGTTCTTTTGAGGCGGAAAACAATTTTTCGTCGTATCAACCGCGTAATAAAAACTTTATTTCAAGCTCCATATCCCGTTATATAGACTTGATTGTGGAAAATATTGCAACCTATTCAAAAACAGTGGACAAACATTCGTTTTCGATTATGGGCGGACAAACAACACAACAATGGAGTTTCTACAGATTGGGCTTGTCCGGCTCTTCTATCTTAAATCCTATTCCTGAAAATTGGTATATTTCGCAGGCTACGGCCGACTTTCCCGAAAAGCCCGGCGACGATGTAGATAGAACACGAATGTTATCGTTTCTTGGACGTTTGAATTATAATTATGCCGACCGTTATTTACTCACGGTAAATTTCCGTGCCGACGGTTCAAGCAAGTTTCCGAGAAATCGTTGGGGATATTTTCCTTCGGTGGCTTTGGGTTGGCGTGTCAGCGGGGAAAAATTTATGGAAAATCAAGAGCTTTTCGACGATTTGAAACTTCGCTTGGGTTGGGGACAACTGGGTAATCAAAGCAGTGTCGGTTCATCAGATTTTGTGCAGTCGATAAATAATTC
>BNWW01000109.1 GCA_025999115.1 Bacteroidia bacterium | reverse complement strand
CGTTCATTTCATGGATGCACAATGCCATTGATTTGACATCGGTAATATTCCCGTTAATCAGGCGATAATAAACCGGTTGTTTCATTTGAGCCGAAAACAGGTACATCAACCGGATTTGTTTGTCAAAATCGAAATTCGGATTGTAGCCTTTGGCATTGACAGCCAGATTTTCCGACACACTTAATGTGTGCGTGGAATCCATCAGCACAAAGTTCTGCCCGTCGGGCACATCTTTCAACTGTGTCTTCATCCAAGCCACGACAGCCTGCCGGTTTTCGCCAAAATATTTCAAACTCGAAGAAACAAGCTTGTCCGAAAACGATTTCCTCGCCCATAATTCCGAACAAAAATCGTGTGAATGGTAGTCTCTTGCCCGCTTTATCGGCGTTTGATACGCCCAGCGCATCATGGCAAAACTGAGCATCGTTTCTGTATGTTCTTCGTTAAAAAACGTCCCCAAAGACGAGATTTCTTCTTTCATCAACTCCGAAAAAAGATTGTAAACGCCAAAAGTCTTTATGTCGACTTGCGGCAATTCCTCGTTTCGCAACCTCAACTCGTTTTTTGACGAAGGAACAAATCCCTCTGTTTCAGTGATTTTTCCAAGCAGGCAAACGGTTTTCTTCACCGAGCGTTTTTTCTGCTTGTCGTACACATACTTTACTTGATACTTGTAGAAAGTACCGTTGATGAGCCTGATTTCCGTCAAAGGCTCCTTGAACTGTTGAATCCATTCCGGTAAATACATAATGCAACCTAATTAGGTGGCACAAAATTACAACAAAAAAACGGTATAGCCAAATGTTATACCGCTTTTTTGCTATAACTACCTAAATTTTTGCGGAGTTAGGGTTTAAATTCATTCTCTATAACAGCCCTGTTTTAGAATGTCGTACAACGTGTTGGCGGCTTTATGCTGTGCTTGCTTTCACTAATGTTTGTGCGGGCGAGAAACTTGCAAATTTGCACTACCGTTTGTGCGGGAGTAGGGCAAGCATAGCAAAAAACCGCTCGTTGAACTAAACCTTCGGTAGCTTCCAGCATCTCCCCATCAATTATTGCGACAAATATAATGAATATATTATATTGCAGGAAGTTTCATTAAAAATATTAGTATATGCCATTCAAAAAAAAGTTATTGCACAACGGTATCCCAGGCCAAGGACATTGTGCCGGGATTCAGGGAAGCCTTTTCCCTGTTTGAAGAACGTGTCGTCCTGAACGGATTTAGTCAGGGACTATTAGCAAATTATGGTCGCTGCATTGCTCATGTAGCGTTACATTTCGGGCGAGTTCCGCACGAAATATCCGTCGAAGAAATCAACACGTATTTGTATCTTAAAACTGTTCACGAAAATCTTTGTGAGAGTTATTTCAAGCATACCGTTTTCGGAATGCGGTTTTGGTTTCGCCTGTTCGGTAAAGATGAACAGGCGATTAGATTGCCTATCATTAAAAAGGACAAGAAACTTCCGGAAGTATTATCGAAAGAAGAGTGCAAGGAACTGTTCAAAGCGCCACGCAGTCTGAAACACCGGTTTCTGCTTGCGTTTACCTATTCGGCAGGTTTGCGTTTGAACGAAGTGCGGCATGTCAAAATCAGTGATGTCGATACCCACCGTATGCAGGTGCGAATCCGTATTCTATCCATGCACACGCTTCGCTACAGTTTTGCTACCCATTTATTGGAAGACGGAGTGGACCTTTACACGATTCAGCATTTGCTTGGACATTCGCAGTTGAGGAGTACACTTGTCTATTCGCATGTTGCACAGGTTATTCCCAAAGTTGGGCACAGTCCGCTGGATACGCTTTACGGCTTCTGAGCGATGAAACCTCAATATGAATTAGCGGATATTATCCGTCAATACGGCGAAAAATTTACAGCGGAACGTTCGGTGCTGAAGTATCACCAAAAGGTGTTGAGTGCCATTGAGCGATGTCGGACGGCGGCTTTGGGCGGACATGTGGAGCGTTGCACCGACTGTGGTCAGGAGCGGGTGAGTTACAACAGTTGCCGCAACCGTCATTGCCCCAAATGTCAGGGCAGCAACCGCGATAAATGGATACAGGCAAGGCAGGAAGATGTTTTGGCGTGTAAATACTTTCATGTGGTATTTACGCTTCCCGAATGTCTGAATACTTTTTGCCTGCATTATCCCGAAAAAATGTACAATCTGCTGTTTCTCGCCGTAAAGAAAACGTTGCTTGCTTTTGGCAACGATAAGAAATATCTCGGAGCAAAATTGGGCGCAATCGCTATATTGCACACCTGGGGACAAACGCTCACACTGCATCCGCACCTGCATCTGATTGTGCCGGCAGGCGGGATTGACGACAGTGGAAACTGGAAAAATACGCGCACAGGCGGTAAATACCTTTTTCCCGTAAAGGCAATGAGTGCAGTCTATCGCGGTAAGTTTATGACTGGTTTTCAGGCGTTTATTTCAGAGAACGGAATGGAGTTGACACAAGATTTGAGAAAAGAACTTTACCGCAAAGACTGGGTGGGTATCACCGAAATTTGCAGTTTATGCCAAGCCTCCTTTCGGTGGAGCGGCGCAGGTAATAGAATATCTGGGACGCTATACGCACAAAATTGCTATCAGCAACCACCGTTTACAAAGTATTGACGGGGGAAAAATATCTTTCTCGTACAAAGATTACAGCGATGGCAGCCAAACGAAGGTAATGACATTGGATGCTGTCGAGTTTTTAAGACGTTTTTGTCTGCATATTTTGCCCAAGGGTTTTCGCAAGATAAGGCATTTTGGCATACTGGCTTCACGCAATAAAGCAGAACTGAAATCGCAACAGGAAAAGATGAATCCACTCGAAACCGACAGGCAAAAACGGGTATATACAAAAGGATGCTTTGATAAAAAGCAGTGTCCCTGCTGTAAAACGGGAACAATGGAAATTTTGTGGAGTTTCAGGGCAAATGCGCCACCTGAAATAGTGACAAAAATCACAAAAGTTGTCTTGAAATCCGATTTTTAACCCCAATCTGTTTCTGCCTTAAAACGGCGGACAGCTATGCTATTGTTCAAAGTCGGTAAAAAACAAACTCGAAACCGGTAAAAAATGAAAATAAAAAACACAAAATAAAAACGGCTCAAAAACTTTTGCCAAACACACCAAAATGGACAAAACCGGCATAAAATCTACCAAACTCCTGCCAACTTTTATCTCTCCGGAATCCAATCCGATTATTGAAACCCCATAGAGAAAAATCGCTCATTTACCACCGCTACCGAAGCCAAAGTTCAACGATGGCTTAAATCGCAACTCCGCTACGCTGCGTTGCGTTTAAGCCTTTATTGTTAGGTGCTGGTGTTGGTTAGTTCTGCCAATTCGTAATTTGTATTACGTCCTCCACCTTCTTCCTGTTGTAAAATTCCCTTCTCGAGCAGGTCTTTTATGTCGCGGATTGCGGTGTCTTGTGAGCATTTACAAATTTTTGCCCATTTTGAAGATTGCAGTTTTCCAACAAAGTCGCCGTCAAGGAGTTTGTTAAGCATTAGTTTTTGTCGGTCATTGAGCGTTGTTTTTGCGTGCTTGTTCCAAAATTCCGCTTTCTTCAATACACTTTGCAATATTTTTTCAGAAGACAATAAAGCGTTTTTCAAACACTTCAAAAACCATTCGAGCCAAACAGTAATTTCGCTGTCATCCGTGCGGTGCTGTACTTTTTCAATGGCTTCATAATACTTTTTACGCTCTTTGTTAATTTGAGCCGACATACTGTAAAACCGTTGTTTGCTTTCGTCACTCCGAGCAAGCAACATATCACAAATAGCACGAGCAATACGTCCGTTGCCGTCATCGAATGGGTGAATTGTAACAAACCACAAATGCGATATTGCGGCTTTTATCACGCTATCTTGTTGGTGATTGGTGTTTAGCCAATTCAGAAAAACATTCATTTCTGCTTTTACATCTTGTGCTAAAACCGCTTCATAATGCACTTTTTCGTGTCCAAAACCACCCGAAACTACTTGCATCTCACCGGTTCTATATTGAGCGACTTCTATTTTATACAAGCCACTTCGACCTGTCGGAAACAATGCTCCGTGCCACCCAAACAAACGTTCTTCGGTTAATGGGTTTTTGTAATGTTGAGTAGCATCAAGCATCATATCAACAATGCCATCAATATCTCGTGCGGAATTTACAAGACCGGTAATGTCAATACCCAAACGCCGTGCAATAGAAGAACGAACTTGCTGTTTATTAAGTTTTTCTCCCTCAATTTCTGACGATTTTAATATATCGAGTGTGATATTTTTTAGTGTTGCCTCTTCCTGATAGCCAAAACCAAGAGAGGTCATTTTGCCAAGAAGTCGTCCCTGTAAATTCCGAACTTCTGCCAATAATACGCTAATTTTCTTGTCATTCCAAGTAAAATCAGTCCAATTTTTATGCTGATAAATGTATTTTGCCATATCAATTTAATTTTGAAAATGCAAAGATACAATTTTTGCGGAGAATAACAAAATTATTTTACGCAAAAAATGCGGAGAAAAATTGGGGTTTTCTCCGCAAAACTATTTTTTCAAACTAACTATGAATTTTCCCTCCAAACATTGCAACATCCTGCCCTAATCTTTGAAAATTGACCACCTTATCCCTGTCAAGATATACTATGAACCCAGACCAACCCAGTATTCTATCCCAACCAACTTGTCCTTTGTAGTTTTCGTGATAACTTACAGAGTTTCCTTGATACATTCTAACAAATGCATCGTAACCTGCTTTGTTGTTGCGCAACTTTCCTTTTTGCCTATATTTTACAAACTTCAGTATAAATCATTGCTGTTTAATTATTTATTACACTACTGACCGACTAAAAAAAAAGCTAAAAAGGGGTTAATCCCTTGCGGTTTCGCCCCAAAGTTGTAAATTTGTTGTACCACCAATAAAATTACAACGATGGGCAAAGATAGCGAAAAAAATTTAG
>BNWW01000108.1 GCA_025999115.1 Bacteroidia bacterium | reverse complement strand
ATATGTCGCAGCTACGCAGCTCTGGATTTGTTTATGCTCTTATTACCGTGCGCTTACGCACACGGCTACAAGGATGTTGGCGCTATGCGCCTTTTCGCACAAACACATGGTTTTGCTGCTGATCCAAACCATGTGTTTATGAAAGGCGCATGGCACCAACACATGTTTTTGCCGGTGGTCCGAACAATTTCTTAGATTTTATCAACAAACGCTTGACAGAAAGTAATAATAAGGTTATGGGTGGATTGATGTATCAATTTGCTACACACATACTAAGGTGGTTTTGTTTGATTTAAGGTTTAAAATAAGGTTTTGCTTGCGACAGCTTCCGTGATTGAACGGCTGATAAGGCATGGGCGGGTGGAGTTGACGAAGATTGAGGGAAACCTGTCAGGTCTTCAAGACCTGACAGGTTTTTTTAAGGTGTGCTGTGTGTCGGAATTGTTGATAATTTGAGTTCCCTTGCCGGGATAAATGATAATGCCGGTTTGCGCTTGCGCCAAAACTGCAACGCACAACATTCCGAATAATACTATTTTTCTTATAACTTAAATGGACTTGTTTTCAAATAAATCTTATAATCTTTAATCATTCCCAGCTTGTCGGCTTCCATACGAGGCAGGTATTCAAAACCGCCAATGACTTTATTTTCGCCCAAATCAATCACAATCTGATGCGGAAATTTGTCTTTCGTAACGGAATAAGCAGTATGCCAAATAGTTGATTCCTGCAAATCGAATACATTAGTTGCCGCATTGTTGGCGTCATCTACCTCTTCACTGTCGGCATAAATTACTTTCCAGTGCTGGCGTGACAGGCGTTTGCCTTCGACGTCCAGAATTTCCAGTTCGGCAATGGATGCGAAATCGTCTTTGCTGTATGAGTTAAGGGCTTCCAAACAGAAATACCGGGTTTCAATCGCTTGTTTGAATTGTATTTTCTGCCAACCGTTGCCTGTGCGGAAACTGCCCGAATAAACCGGTTTTTCGGCGGATAAATCCAGCGTTTCGTCCTGTTTGCGGAACTTGTATGCGCCATTGCCGCGTAATACGTCTAAAATCGGCTGACGGACACCGCTGATTGTTAGGGCGTTGCACGCAACGTCCCTACCTGACGGTACCATTTCCAGCACAATGATTTCATTTTTGCCTTTTTTCAACCAGCAGCCCGGAAGATACAATGCCTGTTGGGGACCTATTTCCCAATATCGTCCCAAATTATGCCCATTGACATAAACCATTCCCTTTTTCCAGTTGCTCATATCAATAAAGGTATCGCCGATTTTGTCGATATTGAAATATGCGCGGTAATAGGCGGGTGTAGAGACGCGATTAATCGCGTCTCTACGATTTGCGTTTTCTTTATAATTCCTGCTTTTTGCAAATTCATAATTCACAGGAATGGAATAGACTTGCCAATTTTTCAGGTTTGCAGAGACGGGGCATGCCTCGTCTCTACCGGGTTCGCGTATGAGTTCTACCTTCTCGGTAATTCCTTTAATATCAAGTACGCCTGCGCCAAAATTGCGCCGTCCCATTGCTTCTACCAAAATATCCAACACTGCGCCTTCTTTTAGAGGCGGAAGCCGCAATGTTCCTTCGCCTTTCAAGCGGTTGAGTACGCCAATCCGTTTGCCGTCGATATACACCTGCGCCCAGTCGTGCGCTTCGGTTACTTTCAGAAATTGCGGTGCATCAGACTGTTTCAAAGTTGTACGATAGAGAATACTGCCCCACCCTTGGTCGAAATATTCCATCGGGTGAATATCTTCGCTCGTTTTCGCTTCGGGAAGATTATCGAAAATCGGGGCAATTTCTTCAAACGTGATGGTCGGAATGGCGATTGTTGGAATAGAATCGGGGATTTCGGGCAAAGTTTCGCCTTCGGACAAGTAGTTTTCCAACAAGGCGCGTACTTGAAAATATTTGGGCGTAGTCCTGCCCGATTCGTTGATGGGTGCATCGTAATCGTAAGACGTGCAGTCGGGCACATAGCCGGGGAAGTTTGCGCCCGCCCAATGTCCGAAAGTGGTACCGCCGTGCGTCATATACAGCGAGAAAGAGATATTTTTATCCAACATTTCTTTCAATCCGGCAACCAATTCTTCTGCACTGCGCGTTTCGTGCTTGGCGCCCCAATGGTCGAACCAGCCCGACCAAAACTCGCTACACATCAGCGGCGTTTCGGGTCGCAGTTCGCGCAATCGTTTGAATTGTTCGTCAATATTGGCGCCTGTACCGAAATTCAGC
Source organism: Bacteroidia bacterium (assembly GCA_025999115.1). The sequence goes on along the minus strand of BNWW01000108.1, from coordinate 2,779 downwards.
GTCCAAAGCAAATCGTCAAGCGCATTGTTTTCAAAATTGGAATTCCAGTCGCATTGAAACAGCGGCGTTTCGTCAAAACCCGATGATTTTACAATATCGCGAATGGCAGTAATATAGGGCTTATCAACGCCATACGCGCCGTATTCGTTTTCCACCTGCACCATCAGGATATTACCACCTTTGGCAAGTTGCAAATCGCTCAACTGCCTGCCGACTTCCGCGATAAACAATTTCACACGTTCCATAAAATAGGCGTCTTGCGTGCGCAATGCAATGTCCGGTTTTTTGAGCAGCCACCAAGGCAGTCCGCCCATTTCCCATTCGGCGCAAACATAGGGACCGGGGCGCAGGATAACATACATTCCGTGCTTTTGCGCCAGACGGCAAAAAGCGGCGACATCGTTATTGCCTGTAAAATCGAATTGACCCTCACGCTGCTCGTGAATGTTCCAAAAGACATAAAGGCACAGCGTATTCATACCCAACGCCTTGCACATTTCAATGCGGTGTTCCCAATATTCCTGCGGAATGCGCGGGTAATGGATTTCCGCCGCTTTGACAACAAAGGGCTGTCCGTTCAGCAAAAAAGTGTTTTTGCCGGTTTCAAAAGTTTCTTTTGTTCCGTTTTTGCAAGCGGAAAATGTTATGGCAAGTATTGCCAGACTGAAAATGATACAGTATTTTTTCATAATGTTTATCTAATTAATTTCTAAAACAATAATAGATTTTGCAGGCATTTTTACCTTTAATTGACCTTGTATTTTTGTGGTTTTTACATCAGTAAAACCTTGCGGTTTAACCAAATCGGGATTTTCAAAAGTATTGTGGCCGGTAATCTGTTTTGAAGTCAAAATTCTACCGCTCACGTTTTTTACCTTATAATCAGACAAATCAATGGTAATTTCCTGCGCTTTTTCCAAGTCGATATTTGCTAATGTAATGTTTATTGCGTCGCCTTTTTTTGACGCTGACACGCTTACATTCTGTACATTACGCCCGCGAATTTCTCTTGTTTCTGTGGTAATATCTAATGGCAGATAAGTTGCGTCTTGATGCACTTTGTACATTTCAAAAACATGATAAGTGGGTGTGAGCAGCATTTTGTTGCCTTTTGTCAGCACCATTGACTGCAACACATTGGCTATTTGCGCGATGTTTGCCATTTGTACGCGGTCGGTGTATTTGTTGAAAATATTGAGCGAAAGTGCGGCTACAAATGCATCACGCATCGTGTTTTGCTGGAACAAATGTCCGCGAATGGTGTTCGGCTCTTCGTCAAACCAAGTTCCCCATTCATCAACGAGCAGGGCAATTCGTTTTTCCCTGTCGTATTTGTCCATAATGGCGATATGCTTTTGAATAACCTCTTCAATTTCAAGGCATTTTCCGATTATCCAGTAATATTCTTCGGGCGTGAATTGCGTTGCTGAGCCTTTGCTGCCGTCCCAACCTGTAACAGTATAATAATGAAGCGATAAGCCGTTCATTTTTTGTCCGATTTTTCGCATCAGCGTTTCTGTCCAATTGTAGTCGTAATCGCTTGCACCCGAAGCAATTTTGAAGAGGCGATTGCCATCGTAGTTGCGGCAATAAACGGCATAACGGCGGTACAAATCGGCATAATATTCGGGAAACATATCGCCGCCGCAACCCCAACTTTCGTTGCCCACGCCGAGATATTTCACGTTCCACGCTTTGTCGCGCCCGTTTTGTCGGCGCAGATTCGCCATTGGACTATCGCCGTCAGAGGTCATATATTCCACCCATTTGGCAAGTTCTTCTACTGTTCCGCTGCCAACGTTTCCACTGATATACGGCTCACAGCCAAGCAGTTCGCAGAAATTCAGAAATTCGTGCGTGCCAAAAGAGTTATCCTCAATCGTTCCGCCCCAATTATTATTAACCATCTTTGGGCGTTTTTCGGGTGCGCCAATGCCGTCCTGCCAATGATATTCATCGGCAAAGCAACCGCCGGGCCAACGTAGAACAGGAATTTGCAACTTTTTCAACGCTTCCAAGACATCGGTTCGGTAGCCGTTGGTGTTGGGAATCGGCGAATTTTCGCCAACCCAAAGTCCGCCGTAAATGCAAGTTCCTAAATGTTCGGCAAAATGTCCGTAAATGTTTTTGTTGATAGTTTGGACACTTTTACCGGGATAAATAGTTATTTTTGTTTGTGCTTGCGCCAAAATTGCGGCGGTGCACAACATTCCGAATAAAAATTTTCTTTTCATGTTTATTTTGTAATACTTATTGTAAATCCATATTCATATTCTTTCGCTCTGAATCGGTATTCGTCAAGTGGTTGCGCACCCCACGAATCAAGTCCTGCTACGCCACGTTGAAACAAATCTACGCAAAGTACAGTTTCGTTGTGCGGAATTACATCAGACGAGTGTTGCTGTTTTTTTGTCGTGCCGGGGTCGAGGTCTTCGGGACGGTTGTTGGTGGCGGAAACCGAAAGCGGTTGCAAGCCTTTGATTTTCAGCGTTTCGCCTCTGTCGTTTTTCAAAGTCAGCCAACGAACATCTACCTTGTTGCCTGTTTCCTGCGGACGATAATAGGCAAATGCCTGCTCTTCAACCTTTCCGTTCCATATTCCGAAAAATTGGTCAAATTTCCTGTCAACATAACTTTCAAGCGGTCCTCTGCCGTACCAAGTGAAATTGTCAAACGATTTCGGCAAAGTCATTATCATTCCAAAACGCGGCAGTTCGGGTAAATTATTTTCGTTTGCCTGATATTTTGCCTTAATCGTCAAACTGCCATCAGAATTAAT
>BNWW01000107.1 GCA_025999115.1 Bacteroidia bacterium | reverse complement strand
AAGATACAGGAAGCCAACAGCAAAATCGACGAAATACGCGATGGCTTTTCCGAGTGGCTGAAAGTGCAGTCGCCCGAATTTAAAGAGCGTTTAACCGACCTTTACAACCGCAAATTCAACTGTTTTGTGCGCCCGACTTATGACGGCTCGCACCAAACTTTCCCCAATCTTGACTTGAAAGCGTTGGGTATTCCCGATTTGTACCAAAGCCAGAAAGATGCGATATGGATGTTGAAAATGAATAACGGCGGGATATGCGACCACGAGGTGGGGGCAGGCAAAACCCTGATAATGTGCTGCGGCGCGTATGAAATGAAACGGCTGGGACTTGCCAACAAGCCGATGATAATCGGACTGAAAGCCAACGTTCACGAAATTGCCGCCACATTCCGGAAAGCCTATCCCAACGCGAAAATACTCTATCCGGGCAAGGAAGACTTTACCCCGAAAAACCGCCAAAAGATTTTCAACGACATAAAAAATAACAGTTGGGACGCTGTGATTTTAACACACGACCAGTTCGGGAAAATACCCCAATCGCCTGAAATCCAAAAGCAAATTCTGGAAAAAGAACTGGAAAGCGTGGATGAGAATTTGCAGGTATTGCGCGAACAGGGTAAGGAAATTTCAAGAAAAATGCTCAAAGGCGTTGAAACGCGCAAGGAAAATCTGGAAGTCAAAATCAAGGTGCTGACCGAGCAAATCAAAAACCGCACGGACGACATTGTGGATTTCAAACTGATGGGCATTGACCATATTTTTGTCGATGAATCGCACCGCTTCAAAAACCTGATGTTCAACACCCGCCACGACCGCGTGGCAGGTCTGGGTAATCCCGAAGGCAGCCAAAGGGCATTGAATATGCTGTTTGCATTGCGCACTATCCAAGAGAGAACGGGTAAGGATTTGGGCGCAACTTTTCTTTCCGGTACAACCATTTCCAATTCTCTGACTGAATTGTACCTGCTTTTCAAATACCTGCGTCCGCAGGAAATGGAACGGCAGAATATCAATTCCTTTGATGCGTGGGCGGCAGTTTTTGCCCAGAAGAACAGGGATTATGAATTTTCCATTACCAACGAGATTGTACAGAAAGAACGGTTCAGGTACTTTATCAAAGTGCCTGAATTAGCCGCTTTCTATTCCGAGATTACCGATTTCCGCACGGCAAAGGATATAGGTATAGACCGCCCCGAAAAGAAAGAAATTCTGCACAATATCCCGCAGACGCCACAGCAGCAGGAATTTATCAAAAAACTGGTTGCATTTGCCAAAAGCGGCGATGCCACCCTGTTGGGACGCGCACCGCTCGAAGGCGGGGAGAAGGATGCCAAAATGCTGATAGCAACCGATTATGCACGGAAAATGTCATTGGATATGCGCATGATTGATAAAGGCAAATACGATGACCATATTGACAACAAAGCCTCGCACTGTGCCATGAAAATTGCCGGATACTACAAAAAGTACGATAAGGAAAAAGGAACACAGTTTGTCTTTTCCGATTTGGGAACATACAAGCCGGGCGAATGGAACGTATATTCCGAAATCAAACGCAAATTGGTGGAAGACCACAAAATACCTGCGCACGAAGTTCGATTTATTCAGGAGGCAAAGACCGAAATTGCCCGCAAATCAATGATACAGGCAATGAACGATGGAAATATTCGCGTAATCTTCGGAAGTACGGAAATGCTTGGCACAGGCGTAAACGCACAGCAACGCGCCGTAGCCGTCCACCATTTGGACAGCCCTTGGCGACCGTCAGACTTGGAACAAAGGGAAGGACGCGCTATCAGAAAAGGCAATGAAATCGCCAAACTCCACGCCGACAACAAGGTAGATGTGATTATTTATGCCGTCGAAAAATCGCTCGACAGTTACAAGTTCAACCTTTTGCACAACAAACAACTGTTTATTACGCAACTCAAAACCAACAATATGGGCAGCCGCCGTATTGACGAGGGCAGCATGAGCGAGGACAGCGGCATGAATTTTTCGGAATATGTAGCGATTTTGTCGGGCAATACCGACCTTTTGGAAAAGGCAAAATTGGACAAGAAAATCGCCGCCCTCGAAAGCGAGCGGCAGGGTTTTAGCAAAAACAAGGCAATATCCGTGTATAAACTGGAAGATACCGTGCGCACGATAGACGGAAACAAAGAGATAATCTCCCGAATGAAAGGTGATTGGGAAACCTTTAACAGCCGCGTACAACACGACAAAGAGGGTAACAAACTCAATCCGCTGAAATTGGACGGCGTGGAAAGCGCGGACGTAAAAGTCCTTGCCGCCAAACTTGCCCATATCAGCGACCACGCCACTACGCACGGCGAATATTACCCAATCGGCGAACTGTACGGCTTCAAACTGTTAGTCAAAACCGAAGACAGTATGAAAGAAGGTTTGTTTATGAAAGAAAACCGCTTTTTCATTGAAGGCGAGGGACATATCAAGTACAATTACAACAACGGTCATATCGCGAGCGACCCGAAATTAGCGGTCAATTATTTTCTTCATTCACTCGAAAAAATCCCCACGCTGATAGAAAACCACCTGAAACAAAACGAAAAACTGTCAATCGACCTGCCTGTTTTGCAGGGAATTGCCCAAACAACGTGGCGCAAGGAAGACGAATTGAAAACCCTCAAATCGGAACTTTCGGCACTAAACAGGCAGATACAACTTTCGCTCAAACCCATTGACACAGGCGAAGATAAACCCGAAAAAAGACAGGAAAAAGAACAACCGCTAAATGATACTCAAAAAGCCGTTCATGAAATCCACGACCTGATGTCGGGCAAAATGAAACCAAGCGATATAACGCCCATACCCAACCGTTTGCAGGAATATAAGGAAGCAATGGGCGACAGGCTGGTAATAGCGACCGTTCCGAAGCATGAAAACGACAGGAAAGGGTTTAAGCTATGACGCATGAAGAATTGAAATACCGTCAAAGCTGGACGCTGGAACAGAAGATTGACCACAGCGTTGGCGTTGTATCTGCATTTTTGGCAAGAACGAACAGCAAAGCCTATATTTCCTATTCCGGCGGTAAAGACAGCGGAGTAATGCTGGATATAATCCGGCGGTATGTGGATAAAACCGTTCCCGCCGTCTTTTGCAATACCGGTAACGAATATCCCGAAGTCGTGAAATTCGTGCGTGAAACGGACAATCTAACCGTTATCCGCCCGGAAATCCATATCCGGCAACTGATTGAAAAATACGGCTTTCCCTTAATCAGCAAGGAACAGAGCCAATATATACGGCAGGCAAAACACACGCACAGCGAAAAATTACGCAATATCCGCTTGAATGGCAGTATTAACGGCATCGGAAAAATTGCCGAAAGATGGAAGTTTTTGATTGACGCGCCTTTTGATGTTTCAGAGCGGTGTTGCTATTTTTTGAAGAAAAAGCCATTTGTCAAATTTCAAAAGCAGACGGGCTTGTTTCCTCTTATCGGTACAATGGCGGGTGAAAGCCGTCTGCGTTTGCAAAAATGGCTGCAGCACGGCTGCAATTCGTTTGAAACAAATACGGTTGCGAGTTATCCATTATCAATATGGACAGAAAACGATATTTGGGCCTATATCCGCAAATTCAATTTGCCGTACAGTTCCATTTATGATTTGGGCTTGCGGCGGACAGGCTGCCTTTTCTGTGCTTTCGGCTGCCATATCAAGGGCGACCGCCGTTTTTATTTCCTCAAAGAACACAAACCTAAAATCTACGAACATTTTATGCAAATGCAGAACAACGGCGTAACCTACAAAGAGGCGTTACGCTTTTGCGGGATTGACTTTCCGGACGGAACGGACAGGCAGACAAGAATTGAATTTTTACACATTTAACCGATTTCCTTTTTAACCTTTTCCAGATACTGATTGCTGAAATCAATCTTCAATTCAACCCAAAGCGGCAAATGGTCGGACATTTGGAAGGTGCGCCAAGTAGAAAGGTAGTATTTCTCAATTTCTTTATCGGTTTTACCGTTTACTTTGTCAAGGAAATATGACTTATATGTTTCCAAATCGTTTGCTGTATAAACCGTTTCGGCAAAATTGAAAGCCCCCGCCTTTTGCGACTTTTCGGAAAAAACGGTCATTTTGTCGTCCAATTTCAGGTTAAAGGCAATCTGGTCATAATGGCTGGTATTGCCCAAGTCCGAAGGGTGTTCCTTAATTGCCTGCGGAACGGAAAAACCGTATTTTTCCAATGCCTGCATTGTGTCGTCATTTACATTCGGGATATTGAAATCGCCCAGCAGAATATAACTTGTATCTTCCTTTTTGGCTCTTTTAGACAAGACGGAAGTGATTGTATCTATTTCTTTTTCACGCTTTTTCTTGTCGGCGGAAGAGGTTGAGCCGTAATAAATATGCATGGTTGTCAAAATAAACTTAAACCAGCCCGCCTGAAACGCCACACAATAGGGAGTTCGGGCAAACTGCAACTGCCCGTCAATCAATTTATCTTTGGGTAAAACGATTTCCCCTGCCATTTTTTGAAAGGAAACCTTGCTCCTGTCATACAAAAAAGCCATGCGCTCGCCGCCGCCCGCACTGCCGTCGGTGCTGTCGGTAACAAAATAATCCCAATTCAGGCTCAGCAACGAAACGAGGTCTTGCAAGCCTTTGAGATTGGCGGAAACCTCCTGAACAGCAATCAAATCGAAACGGCTAATGATTTCCGCCAGATAATGCAGGCTTTCGCGGCGGCGGTTGTCGCCAAATTCGCGGATATTCCAAGTGGCAAGCAGTAGAGTGTCCTCCGCCGTTTTTTGCGGAATATCGCGGTCTAACCGGCTGCGCAACTTTAACAGATTGTCTGTTGTGCGAAGCCTTTCCTCTTTGTTCAGATTCTTTAACAAGTGATAGTTGGGCATATTTTTTTACATTTTAGGTGCAAAAATAATAATTTTTAGAATAAAACACTATAGCCTTGAAATAGAAAATTTGCTATCTTTTTGGTTTATAGCGTTTTTCAAAATGCTTTTTGATAAACCGTTCCACGTCCGATTGCAGGTAGTACATCTTT
>BNWW01000106.1 GCA_025999115.1 Bacteroidia bacterium | reverse complement strand
AAAACTGAGAATCCCATAACGGAAATAGGAAGCTTTGGAGGTAATTCGCATGTTTGCACCGGCCGAATTATCCTGGGCCTTTGTGTTTTGATCAATGAAGGTTGAAAAATTCGCTATCAGCGTATCTTTCGAGGTTTCTTGTGCCAATGCAGTCGAAGCTATCGTTCCGACCAGCATACATACTAAAAAGAAAATCTTTTTCATGATAATATAATTTAAATTGTAAAACATTTGTAATTCGTAATTCACTTAATATCCCTCATTGTTTACTATGATGGCAATATTAGCGTCCATTTCCGATTGTGGAATAGGCCACAAATAGTTTCGGGACAAAAACCGCCGTCCGGTTTCCACCGCATAAGGAACATATTTGTTGCCTTCAAATTGTTCGGGATCGTAGCCCATGGCGTCGGTATTCATTACCTCTTCGGCAATCCGCCAGCGGCGAATATCGTACAACCGGCTGTTTTCAAAAGCCAGTTCCACGCGGCGTTCGCGACGGAGGATTTCGCGCAGGTCTTCCCGTGAAGGCGATGCAATCACATTTTCGATAATCGGCAGTCCGGCTCTCATCCTGATTTCGTCAATCAGCGTAATCGCCTTGCGGTAATCCGCCTGTACGTTAAACAAGCTGTCGTCTTCGATGATAGCTTCCGCCTGCATCAGTTTTGCATCGGCATAGCGGAATACGATGACGTTCAGTTGCGAACGTTTACCCGGATTGGTAACATCGGAGAAAACCAAGTATTTCTTCACTTTCATGCACGAATTATAACTGCTTTTATTGGAAGCTTTCGGCAGATAGACGCCATCTCCGTAACTATCGCCCGGCCGCACCAAGGTGGCTATCATCCGTTTGTCGCGGTTTTTAAAGAAATTGGCAAAGGTTGTCCTTTCGGGATCTACCGGCAAGCCACGCAAATCGTAAAATTCTTGTGCCAACGATACCGTAGGAACATATCCGCCCGTCCAATCCTTGATATAAGTATAGAAAGGATACGACGTATTTTCGCGATTAGGATCCACATACTGAATATCGAAAATTACTTCTGAATTATTTTCGTGTGCCGGGTCAAATATATCGGCAAAATTAGTCATTAATTGGTATTCGTTTAAGGCCGTAAGCGAGTTCAATGCACTGTTGGCTTCTTTGTAATAGCCGTTGAAAAGCAACATCCGGGCTTTCAGGAAGATTGCTGCGCCTTTCGTAGCGCGTCCTTTTCCATTGGCAATGGGTTTGGGTTCGAGTTTGACAATGGCAGAATCCAAGTCGTTCACGATGAATTTCAGCGTTTCTTCGGCCGAACTGCGAGGCAGCGAGTAATCGGAGATATTGCCGTAAGGCCTGTCTAACAACGGAACTCCGCTGTAATTCAGCAACAGATTAGAATAGAAATAAGCCCTCAGAAAATGCGCTTCGCCCATCAAACGCAGCTTCACCGTTTCCGAAATAATCATATCTGTTTTGTTATACAAATTGTACAGCACAAGATTCGCCCGCACAATACCTTTGTAATTGTTTTTCCAGCGCGTTTCGATATAAGACGTACTGGGATTCAGTGTTCCCCGTGAGAAATCCAACCATTCGGATCCCGAAGCCGAAGAATAGCAACAATTGTCCGTCATTACTTCCGGGTTCAGGATAAAATTGGCTCCTCCGTCGAGTACCAGCGCCTGATAGACTCCGTTCAGGGCTTTGTCCACTTCCGCCGCATTCCGGTAAAAAACTTCCGGCGCCAAGCTGTCTTCCGGTGTAAGATTCAGTAAATCGTCGCATGATGCTAAAAATAAGCAAACCGGCAACATTAAAATCAATATCTTTTTCATCATTCAATCCTTTTAAAAAATTATATTAACACCTAATGAATAAATTCTTGCTTGCGGATGGAAGTCCGAACTAACCACATTCCCCAGCTTTTCGGGGTCAAATGATTTGGTTTTGCTCCATGTATAAGCATTCTGAATGGAACCGAACAGTTTGAGTTTCTGAATGTGGAGTTTGGAAATCCATTTTTTATCAAAATCATAACCCAGCTCAATATTTTTAAGCCTCAAATAGGATGCATCCGTGATATAATAGTCAGACACAATTTTCTGTTTCGTTTTGTCTACATACACTCGCTGGTATTTATCGCTCGGATTTTCAAATGTCCAGCGATCGGTTAGCCACGTATCAAGCAGCGGGGCGCTGTTGTAGAACGGCGAAACCAATAGCCCGCCCATGTAAGCATCAACCCCTTGTACGCCTTGGAAGAAGCAGGAAACACTGAAATTGCCGTAGCTTGCCGCCATGTTGAACGCATAAGTGAAATCGGGAATTTGCTTGCCGATGATAGTCCGGTCGCCATCGTTGATGATGTTGTCTTCTTTCAGGTCTTTGAATTTCAGGTCGCCCGGACGGGGATTCTCCGATTGGGAGGCAAAGCCGGGTTTCACTTCATATTGCCGTTGAGCGTGCGGGATGGCCGGGTCGCTGTTGTTTTGCCATGTAAAATCATCCACTTGGAATATCCTGTCCACTTCGTATCCGAAATACGAGCCATAAGGATGCCCTACTTGGGTAATTATCATATTGTAGCCGCTGAACATGCCGCCCACTGCATTGAAGACGTAATCCTGCGAGGTGTTGTTCAGTTTCAGCAATTCGTTTTTAACGCCGGAAATATTGGCGCCTATCTCATACTTGAATTTCTTCCCGATTTTATCATGATAATTTGCACTTAATTCCCAGCCTTTGTTGCTCATTTCCCCGATATTCTGATAGGGCAATACATCGGCTCCGATGAGATGCGTTACTTGCACCCGCGCCAGAATATCTTTGGTGTTCTTGAGGAAATAATCAAAAGACAGGTTCAATTTACTGAAGAACGAAACATCGACTCCCAAATTGAACTGCGAGGTTTTTTCCCATGTTGTATTTTTATCGGCAAACGAATACAGCCGCAAGGCATTATACACTTGTCCCTCGAAACTGTAATTCCGGTCGCTTTTCAACTGATTGTATCCCGCATACATCGTGTAGATGTTTTCATTCCCAAGCAAACCATAAGAAGTGCGCAGTTTCAGGTTTGAAACGTAGTTTTTGACAGGTTCGTAGAAACTTTCCTCGCTAATGCGCCAAGCTGCCGAAGCCGAAGGGAATACGCCCCAACGCTTGCCTTGCAGGAAGCGCGAAGAGCCATCGTAGCGGAGATTTCCTTCGAGCAGATAGCGCTCGCTGTAATTATAATTGACGCGTCCGAAGAACGACAATGCGCTACGTTGGGTTTTTGTTCCCAACGGATTTTGCGGGTTTTCCCCGAAATCGAGTATCGGTACGTTGGTTACGAAACCGTTCACCATGGTACTGATAGAATTGTTCGCTTGGTCTTCGTAAGACGCTCCCGCCAATAAATTTACTTTATGTTTTTCAGCAAACGTTTTGTCCCATTTTGCAACTGTTTGCAAGTTCTGAAAAAATGTTTCGGCGCGAGATTCGGTCAGTTCGGCGCGGTTCGACGAAATAGTTCCGCCCGACGCTTCATTCACATCGCTCTGCAACAACATCACCGGTATGAACCGCGATACGGAGTTCGACAGGAAATAAAAGCCGTAACGCGCTTCAAACGACAGGCCTTTCACCGGTTCATAAGTCAGCACATAGTTGTTATTTACCCGGTTCTTCTCAGTCTGCTTGCCTCCGCCCTGCGTTTCGTAGCCGATATAACGGGCGTAACCGCTATATACCACTCCTTCCGGCGTCATTTTGCTGATGTAGCTGAACGGATCGTTGGGGTTGGAATCGGCCGTAACGTATGGAGCATACGGCGGTGCGCTATTAATCTGGTTCACTACGGTGGCGCTTTCGGCTGTGTTATCGTCAATCGTTTCCCGGTACCCCGACAAGTGGATGTCGAGTTTGATTTTCTTGTCGTTGCTGGTCGCGCCGATGTTTGAGCGGTAATTAAACCGGTTGTAGCCGGTGCCGTATAACATCCCCTCCTGATCTAAAAGATTGAATGACGTGTTGGTTGTCAGGTTTCCCGAACTAAGCATGATATTCAGGTTGTACTTGTTCATGGGCGCCGTTTTGAAATAGACGTCGTACCAGTTAATGGAGGCTTTCCTGCCGCTTTCGTAAGCGGCATATTCCGATTCGAGATTGAAACGGGGCGGTTCGCCGTCATTGATATTCGCTTCGTTCCACAAGGTTATATAGTCTTTTGCTCCTACCACCGAAGGAATGCGGGTAGGTTCCTGCAAAGACGTCATCCACGAGAAATCGACTTGGAACATATCGCCTTTACCGCGTTTAGTTGTGATGAGTATCACTCCCGAAGCGGCTTTATTTCCGTAGATGGCCGCCGAAGAAGCGTCTTTCATAACCGTCATGCTTTCGATGTCCTGCGGATCTACATCGTTGATGTCGCCTTCCATGCCGTCAATAATCACTAATGGGATATTGTTGTTTTCCATCGAAGAGATACCTCGAATACGAATTTGGGCTTGGTCTTCACCGGCTTGCCCCGATTGCTGAACGACCATTACGCCGGCAACCTGTCCTTGCAACGCCATACTCGCGTTCGTCAGTGCGCGACCTTCGAGATTTTTCACATTGACGTTTTCGATGGCGCCTGTCAGGTTTTCCTTGCGTTGCGTACCGTAACCGACCGCCACTACTTCGTCCAGCATAAAGGCATCGTTTTCGAGGGTGATTTTGAAAGTCGTTTTCTTTCCGATAGCCACTTTCTGTGTTTTATAACTCAAGTAAGATGCTTTCAATTCTTTCACGCCTTCGGGAACTGTCAGACTGAAATTTCCATCAATATCCGTAGCGGTACCTGCACGGCCTGCCTGAATAGTAACGCCTATCAAAGGTTCGTTTGTTTCATCAACTACCTGTCCACTGACAGTAACCTGATTTTGTGCGGCAAGATACCCCGTAAAAACCAGTAGAAAAATTGATAATTGTATAATTCTCTTCATAATATTTGAATAATTAATTTGTTACTTTCATGATTTTTGACCTGAACACCCGGTTTTCGGCATCGGATAACGCCACCAGATAC
>BNWW01000105.1 GCA_025999115.1 Bacteroidia bacterium | reverse complement strand
TTTTTGAGCGATTACCTACGGTGGTTAAAGTCTGGTTTTTACCGGACTTTTTCTTTTCATCAATTTCCTTACGGCTATTTTTAGGCTCTGTAACTTCTTGATTGTCAATAGGTATTTGTGCGCCATCGGCGGCAACTTGTGAATACCTGCTTTGAATGATTCCGTCGATAATTTCCTTACGCATAGTTATAGCGGAAATTTTGTCGCGCAAATCCTCCTTTTTATTCCGGTCGGTTTCTTTTGACAGTTTCTCGCGAAGCTTTCCTATATTTTCTTCTATCGTTTTACTGTCTGAAATTAGCTCCGACTTCACTTCATCTGCGCCTATTCTTTCTTCCATCAAAATAGTATAGTCTTCGGGAGATTGTTCAAAGAGCGCGTTGTAATCTACTTTGCCGTCTTTTCGTTTCGGAGCGCGGCCGGTGATTTCTACGATAGAATTTACTTCAGCCGGCGATTCGCCTTTCGTGCTACCGGCTTGCTGAGTGGCCGGATTTGTCGGATTGATTGCTGTTTCGACTGTTCCGCTATCATTTTGCGCTATCTCCCCGGTGGGAGTTCCCTCATTTACGGCTTCATTTCCTGACAAATTGATATTGTTCGGGTCAGGCGCGGCCGGTATTTCTTCTATCGACAATCCCTGTATTTTATCGAGTTGAACTAATTCATCGTCAATCATTGCATATCCGGAGGAAAAAAGCATTTGCGCATTGTTGCCGGCATCCCAAATGCCGGTTCTTTCATTACCTTCATTATCCGTGTAATCAACCGCCTTTCCAATTAATCCTTCCGTTCCCAAATTATGAAGAATATCCGAAGGTTTGACAATAGCCTCTGCTATTTCCGTTTCTCCGGTATCCGTCATTCTTGGAACGGATACAGTATAAGTTCCATCTTCATTGCGACCGGTGATTTGCGCGGAGGCGTATTCTCCTTCCGGCGTTTTTACGACTACCGTATGGCTTTCTTCGTATTGCGGCGCATTGGCGGCGGCGATCTCTTCTTCGGTTTCTTTTATTACGTTGTTAATGATTTCTTCGGTATACTGCTCACTGACTGTTTCTATTATTGCTCCAATGGGAGCAACATGCCGGATTCCGTCCGCGCCTTGATAAGAAATTATTGGTGAGGATTTTTCTTTGTTGATGCTGCCATATTCGTCGCTAACAACGTTTCCTGTTACGATATTTACAGGCCCGTCGATGCCGGCAATGATAGCCTCAACAATATTTCCGTCTTTATTGGTAACCGGCCGCAGCGCATCTATGGTGGCGTTGCGTGTTGCGTTTATGGTTTCAAAAGCATCCTGCATTCCTTTTTCGGTATCTTGAATCAACTGCTGATAACCGGCGAGCGATTCAAGGTAGTTTGCCAATACTACGCCATATTGCGATTGCATGGCTTGAATATACTCTTCGGATGCTCCTTCTTTTCGCAATTCTTCACCTAAACCCTCTATGATGTTCGGAATGGTGGCGGCATAATCTTCCGCCCTTGTGTTTTCGAGCGCTGCGATGAAAGAACCGGCTTCCTCTTTTGTAGAGCCGGCCGCTTCCATTATACTTTGCAAATTATTTTTTTGCTTCGTGTAATTTTTATTGATGGAATGATAGCGAACGCCGGTAACCGCCGAAAATAACCCGGTCATCGGGAGAATACTTCCTGCCAATACCTTGAATCCGTCTGGCGTAAAGAGGTGTTGAATGTCCGCCTGTAATTCCTGCTTTTGGCTTTCGTCGTACCACGGCGCATAGGATCGGAGAAAGTTTGCGGCGCCTCCCAAATACTCCTCTCCAATTTCCGAAAGCGGACTGTTTTGAGCGATGGATTTCATAAACGGGTTATTTCCCCAAGCTTTCATCAATTGGTCTAACTGTTGACCATATTTCGGGAGTTTCGTTAGCGGCTTTGCCAGCCATCCAAAGGCTTTGTCAAGCATTTTACCACCAACTATTTCCGTAGCATTTTCGACGGCGGCGGTCCCAAAATCTTTAAAACCATCTATTAATCCATAGTCTTTCCCCTCTATCCGGTTTCTAAGAGCCGTTTCCGTCATTCCGGCGTAAGTGGTAGGCATCAATGCTGTTTGTGTATTGATTTGCGCTAATTTCCCGGCGGTTTTTGTCAGCATTCTTGATACCAGTTTTTCGCTTTGCTTTCCCAATACCTTGGAAACTATTTTGGTAATCGCTTTCTCTGCTGCAGAACCCAAGCCGGCGGTTAATCCCATCTCTACCATAAAGGGGATGCTTTCCATGGTTGCACTTCCCGCTTGATAGCCAACGGTAAGGTCGTCGCGCAATTCATGAGCGGCAAGATTAGTCATATACGAAGCGAGCAACGTTTCTTCAGTTTCAGTCAGCGATTGTCCTTTTTGTGTTTTTTCTACAATTCCTTTAATATTCAAGTCGCGTCCGATTTTTGTAATACCCATCGTCCATGTGTCCAAGTCGGAACCCTTATCTATAAATCCCTTTCCGAAATTGACAATACCGTAGGTATCGGCAAATTTACTTGGAGCTTTCAGTATTTTTTCAGTATCCGAATTAATCTGCGCCAAAGATGCCAAATATGCATTTTCCTGAATATTGGAAGCATTATACGCTCTCGCTGCAGCCGGCATGTAGCCATTTTGACTACCGAAATCAACGTAATTCTCTTTGCTTAATTTTCCGTATTTGGTAATCAATTCGTCAAGAACTCCATTACTCCTGCGTATTTGTTCCTGCTTGATTTTTCTCAACATCGTTTCGGTGGGCGCCGTGGTTTTGAGTTTGCTGTTTACAGCCGCTATCTGTTTTTCAATAACAAGCATCCTGTTTTGATTGGCCCCGAATGAATTGGGTATTTTTGCTTTTTGCGCTTCCAATTCGGAAAGCTGTTTTTGCAGTTTGCCATATTCGGAATTTTCGTATTGATAGTCCTTAATCAGGTCTAATTCGTAATCAGAAAGGGTGTTGAGCTCCGGATTTTCTTTTGCGAAGCGTGCGGTAAATTCCTGCTTATAGTTTGGGTTGAGTTCAGGAATGGATTGATATTCTTTCGTATGAGCCTCAACCTCGCTTTCAAACTCTTTTCGTTTGGCTTGCAAGTCTGCAAGAGCGGATTTTACTTTCGTCTGGTCGTACTTTGGGTTACCAAGATAGGATTGATATTCGCGTTCGGACTTCACAAAATTTTCCCTGTTTGCCATTATTGTCTGCAAGTCCTCGTTATTGAATCCGCCGCGATTAAACATTGCGGCTTTGTATTCGGGCGTTCGCGGGTCTATCGGTAATGGGGCGTATGGAACAGGAGCCTGCGATGGATCGGCAGGTTTCCAATCGAATGAGGGAGGGGTCGGATTGGATTGGCTTGATTTAAAATCTTTGACAAAATGATTAGCGGGGTTCGCGGGGTTTGCGCCAATTAATTCATTTGAAAACTCATTAAAATCGAAATTACCTTTTAAATCGGAAGGCAATACATTATAAAGATTCCTTCGATTAGATTCACTTTCAACAGCTTTGCTAAATTGTGTCAAATCGAAATTGCCTTTTAAATCGGAAGGCAATACATTGTAAAGATTTTTTATTTTTTGAGTGTTCATAAATTATTATTTTTATTGTGCCCATGACGGTGCCCCGGATTTAGTCGATGGAGTTGCCGGCGGGGTGCTGCTGCCACTTGCCGGCGGGGGATTGCTATTATATGCCCTTCCTGTCTGTAAGGCATACAATTGATCCCATATATTCTGTGTCATGTATTGAGAATCTATATTTCTTAATACATAAGCGGCTATATTGTTGGCATTTTTGTCTTCTACTTCCATAGTGCGCATGCCTAATATATCGGATGGATCCTTTCTTACAGATGTTAATGGTGCAAGTCCGTTAGCCTTCATCGCTGTATAAATTAGTTGCACCTTAGCATTCCAATCTTTTACTCCTAATGTTGCCATATTTCCATGCGAATCTTGAAGAATAAAATTATTCTTACTTATTTCCTTTAAATCTTTTGAATATTCACCCCTTACATGCGCTAATTTCATCTGATTTTCATGTGTAATTTGTTCTTTTGCCAACCAATCCTTCAAATCTAACTCTCTTTTTCGGGCAGCATCTTCCAACGACCGGTCATACTGATATTGTTGCATCCGCTGATTATAATCCAACCCCGCCATTTTCATCCCGTATTCGTCCGCTTCTTTTTGCAGGCGCCGCAAAACTTCCTTATCACCAATCTCCGCATTGGCCAAAGCTTGGGCGTATTGCTTCATTTCATCGTTATACTTCTTAGTGAGGTAGTTGTTGTTTTGTTCCGCTTTCAAACTTTCTTCCGGCTTGCGCTCCCGAAGATGTGCGCCGCGTGCCTGACCGAATATCTCCGCAAGCGATTTCATGCTTTCGGCAATGCTTGCGCCGGCGGAATTTCTTTGTTTTTCTTTTTGCGGGTCTATCGGCGGAGGCATATAGCGACCTAATATAGCCGCCATTCTATCGGGTTCGGGAATAGCGTTGCGCTGAGCATATTCGCCTGCGTAAGTTTGCGAGGCTTCGTAATCGAATTTAGGAGCCACAACGGGTTCTACTTCTTTTTCGCTCTTGATTACCGGCTGTACAATTTCTTTTTCCGGTACGATTGTTTCCGGTACGATTGTTTTTACCGGTGTGGTAGCTGTAGTTGTTTGTTTTTTTGTTATTGCCATGGAATATAGTATATTTTAAGCTATATAATTACCGTAATTAGGGCTCAATATATCCGGCGTAGTAGCCGGCGGTTCGTATTCAAGCGGCTCGCCGGCCGTGGGTATTGGTGCAGATACCGTTCCATTATTTACTTGGTTCCCGTAAGCGCCATAAGCGCCCGCTATCCCGCTTCCTATTTGCGCTATTCCGTTATACATTCCGGTTTCATGACTTTTTGCGCTTCCCATGATGCTGTTGTATTGCAAATTTCCCAATCCGTATTTTCTATTTAAATATTGCTGCATCACGTTATCTTTGTATTGCGCTCCCTGCGCGGCGATATTGGAATAGGTGTCAGTAACTACCTTGTTATTCGCATTCTTTTGCGCCTGTACCGATTCCGGCGTTGCTCCGGTTATTGCGGCCGTTCCTTCCGCAATTCGATTTCTTTCCTGATTATACTCTCTTAGATTTTTGAGCAAATTTTGACTATCGGCACGTTGAGTGTAATTGGTATAATATTCTTTATTAAACCAATTTTCATTATCCACACGCTCTTTTGCGGCCAACTGTTCAGCCTCATCCCTCGCATTTCCGGCTTTAACGCCGCTGTATATTGCTTGCGCTGCGCCAATACCTGCCTGTATTAATGGTACCCACCACATATTG
>BNWW01000104.1 GCA_025999115.1 Bacteroidia bacterium | reverse complement strand
TTTGTCGATTTATTTAACGCGCTATTAATTTGAGAACATGCGTTCCGTATTTAAGCAGATAAGCACCTGCTGCTAAATGAGATAGATTCATCCGGTTTTCGCCGGCGACGAATGTTGTTTCCGCTACCGCTTGTCCCGATAAATTATATACAACCACCTGGCTGTTCTCGCGGGTATTCACGATGATATAATCGGAAAAAGGATTGGGATAGACGGAGGCCGTTAGGGAAATATTTTCTATTCCGGATTGGCCCACCAACAGTTGACAAGCGCCGCTATGAGTGGGCTGTGTGTAATCGATGATCCGGCCGCTGACATCTTTTACGGGCAATGGAAATCCCGAAAAAAGCGTATTGGCCGGTAAATTTTGATAAGCCGTTCCGTTTTCCACGACTTTGAGGAAGTTGTCTTCTTGTGTGATGGGATCTGCCATCGTGGTATTTAGCAAATCTTTTCCGGTTGTTAGCAATTGATTGGTTTGAACCGACGGATCGATACTTCCTTTGATTACATTGTATCCGTTGGATTTAATAACCGGTGCAAATAGGCTGGATTTTTCCGACGAATGATGATCTACTAAAACGCAATTGGTAAGTGTGATTTCCGCCTCTTTTTGCGCCAAGGCATGGTCGCGATAGGCAATGATATTGGCTTCGGTATTGCTGACTCCGGTACTTAAAAAAGAACAGGAAGTAAATTCCGCCCGTATGGGAAAACCGTACCAAGCGCCGGCATGAGGAGGATCATCGTCATTATAAGGAGGATAAGTAATGCTGACAACCGGCTGGTTCCCGGTTGAGATGAACGAACAACCTTCCAGAATCACTTTGGGCGTATTGGCAATGACCCTTCCTCTTCCCGTGCCGGTAATCCGAAGACAGAGAGGACGAACGTTGTTGTTGATGAAACGGCAATTCCGAAAAGTAAGATGGTCGGCATAATAAGCGTTCACATCGCAATTGAGAAACGTAATATCTTCTACTACCACCGGTGAGGAAGCCGGATTCAAATCGAAAAGTTGTTTATTGATTGCTCTCGGGTCGATTTTGTTGCCGGCCGTCAGGATAATTCCATTGCCTTTGATGGTATAGATTCCATCTACATGGTGCAGAATCCTTGAATTTAATGTAATTGTTTTGCCTCGAAGCGATTCATCTACTTCCACAATATAGCCGTTTTCCGCTCCGGGTTTTGACTTGTTTAGAACGGAGGTAATGCCTGCTTTCAGCGATCCGGCTCCGCTTTCGTTGGTGTTTGTTACTTTGATTACTTGTTGGGCGTTGAGTTGAGCTGTCGCAACAAATAACAGTAAGAATAAGAGGTGTTTTTTCATGATACATAATTTTTATGACTTTGCTTTAGATTTCTCCCTTCGGTACCAATGACGCACCGAAGGGAGGAATCTCATCCATACTATTTCCGAATCAATTTAATCGTTTTATCGTCGTATTTCAACAAATAAACCCCTGCATTTAATCCCGGTAAATCAATCCGGTTTTGACCTGCGCTTACTTGCTTATTCAATACCTTGCGGCCGGACAAATCATACAATGTAACCTGATTGGCAGCCTCCGCATTTACGATTACATAATCGGCAAAAGGATTGGGCCAAACGGTAGCCGGCGGAGTGTTCACTTCTTCGATAGCAGTGGGAACATCCGATAATACCACAACCCAATAAGGAGCGCGACCGGTTGCGAATGGGCCACTTGTATTTTGACCGTTGTTTCTCAATTCTACGGTAGATCCGGCAGCAAAATGCTTTCTAAAAGGCCAATAAACATTAGGTGCTGCGGTACCTTCTTTTGCAAATACGGCTACACCGAATTGATTTTTATTATAAGCGTCTCTATCATAAGCGTCTTCGTCCCATGTCCAACCGGTAGTCAACCAATCGGGAGCTATGGTAACAGCGCCTTGATGCCACATAACAATCACTTCCGCAGCTTTGTTTACTTTGAAAGAAGCCAATACATCCGTTCCAACATAGCGGTGAATTTGTACGGAAGTGCTGATCCATGTTTGACCCAAAAATTCCTCCGGAACTTCGGCGATCAATTTAGCGCTGGAAGCCTCCACATGTCTGTCCACATAAATGAAATCGCCCACTTGCAGATTGGTTTTTATTTCCCAGGGTTGTACATTATTGGGGGCTTCGGGAAGGCCGGTTGTAGCCACATATTTTAAGTCGGTAATATCGGCGGCCTCGTATGGATCTCCTTGTTTAACCGGAGGAGTAACGATGGTAATGCTACCGTTTACAGATCCGCCTTCGGTGGTTACAACAATAACCACATCTCCTTCGGAAACCCCTTTGGGAACCGTTACAGTTATGGAAGTAGCTGTGTTGGCCGAAATGGCAGCCGGTTTTCCGTCGATGGTTACGGTTGCTTCAGCCAAACTGGTACCGGTAATCGTAATTGCATCGCCGGCTTTGGCCGATGACGGACTCACATTGGTAATAACGGGTGCTGCGGGAGCCACAAAAACCGTTTGATTCGCTCCGCTGTGTGTGGCGACGGTATAATCGATCGTAGCGCCGGT
The DNA here is from genome assembly GCA_025999115.1 of Bacteroidia bacterium. The sequence continues at coordinate 2,793 of BNWW01000104.1, read as the reverse complement.
AATGTCTTTTTCCGGGAACGTAATGCCGGCGATGGCGGTTCCGGCCGGAAGATGTTCAAAAGCCGCCCCGCCATCCGCTACTTTCAGAATGCCTTTGTTGTTAATTATCGGATTAGCGATGTCAGCATCAATCACATCGGTAGCATCGGAAGTAAAATTAGCGGCTACGGCCCCTTTTATTACATTGTATCCCTTGGAAGTAACGGCAGGAAAAAGATCGGAGATGGCATTGCCGGTTCCGTTATCGATCAAAACACTGTTGGTAAGTGTGATGTTCCGTCCATTAGGCGTTACAGCCTCGGAAGCAATAATATTTCCTGCTGCAGTGTTTAGAAACGAACAAGATACAAAACTGACAGTATAAGTATCGGGTTTATTTCTATCCACCCGTGTAAAATTGACATTCGGTTGGCCGGTTAATGAAATAAAACTACAACCGATGATAGAAACCGTTCCATGTGTTTTTAAACCTCCGTCAATAATTAGCGAAGCATTGGGACGAGCATCGTCGGCAATAAACTGACAATTCAAAAAAGTAGTGCTTTCGGGATCTTGTATTTTTACATCTACATTTTTAAAGATCAAATTTTCTACGGTTAGATTTCTTGCAGTAGCAGCGCCAAAATCCAGATGGGCATTTGCATTGCTATAACCTGCGGGAGAAGTTATGATTGCTCCGTTACCTTCGATACGACTTACCACTCTTGAAAATACGAGTCTGCCACTCGAAAGATTAATTGTTTGGCCTGTCAACGACTCATCGAATACAATAACCGCATCCGCTTGATTGTAGGTGTTTGCATCCGCTTGAGCTTGCCGGAAAGAACCCGCTCCCGAATTTGCTGTGTTTATTACTCGAAATACATTGGCCGGATCGGCTGCATACATGTTGCCCGTTGCGGCAAACAAAACCACGAAGGTAAATAAGAAAAGTACCTGTTTTTTCATCTTTTTTGTGTTTTTTATGAAATAGATTTAAATTGGAATTTTCACCATTCATTCGATGAGTTTCCAATAATATGACACAGCCTTTTCCGCTAAAGTCCTATTGTGCGTAAAAAAAGATGTTAAATTTCTTTATTTATTTGATAGTTCGATACGATTTTTTCCCCAAGCAATCTCTTAAACGTCTCAACGACAGCCATATCTGATTTTTGATTGTTTGGATGGAGGTGTTTTGTTTTTCGGAAATTTCTTTGTGCATATACCCTTGAAGATGGTGCATCAAAATCACTTCTTTGGATTTTGCGGGGAGTTGGTCGATACAATCTTCAAGGGCAATGCTAAAATCTTCATTTTCGTTGTTGCCTTCGTTGGCTAAAAATTCTTCTGCCGCTTCTATTTTTTCTTGGGCTTCCCGGCGACTAACTTCACTCCGGATATGATTCAACGTGCTGTTTTTAGCCGCCTGATAGATATAACTTGAAAACGTTTTTTCAATCGTCAACGACTGCCGGTTTTGCCACAATTTAATAAACATTTCCTGAACAATATCTTCCGCATCGCTTTTTTCATGGATCATACCGGTTACAAAATGACACAAACGGGGATAATAACGCCTAAACAATAGATTATAACTGTTATAATCATCTTGTTTGATTAGATCAATAAGATATTCATCGGTCATTTAGAAATTAATTGTCTTCGTAATCTTAATGTCGGGCGACAAACTATTCCCTACGGGACATCCTTTAATAGCTCCTTCAATCACACGGCGTTCCTTATCGCTGTAATTGTTGTGCGGAAAAGTAAACGTTACCATTAATTCCACTATCCGGCGGGGATTATCGCCCATCACTTTGGTGGTTTCTACAACGGTTCCGTCGATATTGAATCCATGTGTTTGCGTAGCGATGCCGATAATGGTCAATGCGCAACTGGCATACGAAGCGGCAAAAAGATCGGTGGGAGAAAACGCTTCGCCCCGTCCGTGATTGTCGGTGGGCGCATCGGTAATAATTTTTGAACCGGATTGTAAATGAACGGCTTCCGTGCGAAGGTTGCCTAAATAGGTTGTTTTAACAGTTGCCATAATTTTTTGATTTTAATGCGATTGCAAAGGTAATCTTTTTTGCATTATGCACAAAATCTACAGTCTTTTGGGGTGCACGACAAATTTCCCTTTTTCGGCAGATTCCTCATTTCGCTCTGCTCCATTCGGAATGACACTGACCAATTTGAAAAAAAACTTTTTATGAACAGTATAATCCAATGTGGTACTTGTCAAAATATTACAGAATTTGTTATTTATGCTTGTCGGTCATTAGGTATTCCTTGCAACTTGGATTTTACGCCTCTGCGAAGCGATGCCAATGCTGCTCATTTCTGGATTGCATATTATGATAAAGAGAAAGATTTATATGTACAAGACTTCTTGGGAGAAATAGAACCTGTTCAAAAAAGTCATATCATAAAAGCCATACATCCGTTAAAAGCCTATCGACTGCGAGATTCTTTTTTAAGTTTTCCAAATAATTGGTCGAAGGTTTTAAATAATAACTTACGCCGTTTAATTGTTGCAATAGTGATAGGGAATTATTCAAAGGCGCGATTTGTTCTTTCATTTTTTCATCGGATGTTTGCGATAACCGCCCTTGTATGTGGACATCATAATTGAAATTGAAAGATGACGGAATATATGAACGAGAAATGTTCTATATTTTTACCAGGGCAAACGCATCTTAATTTGTGTTAAAGACCGGAGGTCTTTAATGTGAATAACCCCCAGTGAAGCCCGATAGGGCGACTGGGGGTTACAATACCGCCCTTGTCCGGCAACCCTGAAAGGGTTGA
>BNWW01000103.1 GCA_025999115.1 Bacteroidia bacterium | reverse complement strand
GAGTTAGGCATTGCCGTTTCAACCGTATCAAGGGCATTGTCCGACCAATGGGATGTAAGTGCCAAAACGCGCGAATTGGTGCTTCAAAAGGCAAAGGAGATGAATTATGAGCCGAATCCGATGGCCGTCAATCTGGTTACGAGAAGAACCAAGATTATTGGATTGATTGTTCCCGAATTTGAAAATTCGTTCTTTCCTCGAATCATAACGCACATTCAACGGGTATTGGACGAACACAAATACCAGTTGCTGATTATGCAGTCGGACGAGTCGGCGGAAAGAGAACGTTTGAATATCCGGATACTTGAAAAGAACAGAGTGGACGGCATCATATTGTCCATTACTCGCGAGGGAGGAAATGATGAAATATACAAGAAAACAATAAACAACGGTACGCCGATTGTATTTTTCAACAGGGTCAGCCCCAACATCAATGCCCCAAAAGTGATGATAGACGACTATCAAATGTCGTATCTGGCCACAGAACACTTGATAGAAGAGGGCTACAAAAAAATAGGACACCTTACCGGCCCGGATAACCTCATATTAACTTCCCTCAGAAAACAGGGCTTTCTGGATGCCATGACGGCGCATGATATGCCAATATACGAAGAATTGATAGTTCAGGCGGGAGTTTTGCCGGAAAAAGGCATATTAGCCATGCAGCAACTTTTTGACGGACAGTTTCTTCCCGATGCTTTGTTTTGTTTCAACGACCCTGTCGCTATCGGCGCCATGCAGGTCATAAAAAAACAAGGCTTGAAGATTCCCAAAGACATAGCGCTGGTAGGATTTAGCGAATCGCGCTCGGCTTTATTAGTTGAACCTCAACTGACAACAATATGCCAGCCTTTCCTCCAAATTGGAGAAGCTGCTGCCGAACTAATGATGAAACTGCTGAACAACAGATATATCGAAAATTATAACATTACATTACATGCCCAGTTGAATATTCGAGATTCTTCCAGAAAGAAGAGTAATGCAAAGTTATGATAAATCATCAAGCCCCCAACTTAATCTCATCCAAAGTAATCAACTTATTCACAATTGCATAAATCGTCAATCCTGAAGCGCTATGGATTTGCAGTTTGGTGGCAATATTGCGCCGGTGGCTGATAACCGTATGTGTCGACAAGTGTAATTTATCGGCTATTTCCTTGTTAGTCATCCCTTTCACGATGCAAACGATGATGCCTTTTTCGCGGACGGTAAGCGATTCGAGCCGGTTTTCTTCTTCGGGTTGGGAAATAAGATTCGTTAATTTTTCATTGATTTGCTCCACCGAATCGTACAGACCGATTACTTCGTCAAATAATTTGAATAAAGAGGTATCCGCAAGAGCGCTTTGGATGGCAACACATTTCAAAGCCGGATTGCCCGCTTCTTTTTTAATTTGTTGCAATGAAATCAAATTGAAAACCAGCGGATTCACGAGTAACAGATCCGGTTTTTGCCATTGGAGAACCGATTTCAATTGTTCGATTTCCGTTACTTCATACACATCCATTTGAATGCGGTTGAAGCGATGCAATACGGCCAACATTCCGTTGCGGATGATGGCTGACGGTTCCGCCAAAACAATTTTAACCGGATGACTCATGCGATAGCGGGTAAAAACAGTTTGTCTTCGATGGCGTCGTGAAAGGCCAATTCCTGTTCACAGTAAAAAATATCGGCCAGTAAACGATTCATCTCGTTGGTGATCGGTGCGGGATAATATTTAATCAGGATATTCTTAAATTCGGTCAAGCGCGTTTCGATGGATGCGTGTTGTTTGCCGAAATCGGCGGAATATTGTTCTTTATCTTTGGCGGCTACCCGCGGAAAAACTTTGTTGTTTTCATACATCATGTGTTTGCGGACGGCGGCGGCGAATTGGTCGAAATACTCCAAAACCGCTTTGTTCAAATCGTCCAAACCTTCATTCAAGACTTCCGTCAATGTTTTGCGGATGCCGGGCAAGCGGTAATCTAAAAAATAGCTGTGCGAACTCCGCAAATAATCAATCAAAGTGGGAATGGAAATGGAAGCGGGCGGCGTATCGGCCACTTGATCATTCAATAAATGAATAATGGCTAAAAATGTTTGTGTATCGACCTTGTTTTCTGAACAAACCGCCTGAATGCTTTTATCGCCGAAGCCGATAGGGATTCCGAAACGGCTCAAAACCGAAAGTGCGGCGTAATTCTCTCCGATTAAGCGACTTAATGCATCCGTTTCGCGGTATTTTCCAAATCGAAATGTGTTCATATCTATTTGATTATTTTAAGGGTTTGAGTGATTTTTCCGTTTAAACGAACCAGATAAACACCATGCGGATAAGCCGGTACCGGCAAAAGATCTTTCCCGCTGCCGGAAAGCGAATATTTTCCGAACGATTGTCCCGATACATCAAAAATTTCGGCTTCGCGGAAGATTTCGGGTGAATATTGCAATTCAAAATGATTATCTACCAAACGGACAAATGCTCGTTGAAGCAAATTTAATGTTTTGATTTTCCAAGGATTAGCGCCTTGTGCAATCGTAAAACGGGTAGTAGCGCCACGTCCATCGCTCAATTCCGCATCGGCGTAACGGGTTTCAAATCCTTCAGGCAATTCTTCCGTAAGTTTCAGAGTATAAATCAGTTCGCCGTTTTCGTTTTCCGTCCATTCGGAAGAAACCCAAGCCGGCAAACGGTCGCTCCATTTTTCATCCAACTCCGCCCAATGATTTAAGCGGAACGATTTTTCAATGCCACTTTCCGCTTCTATAAAGCGATAAACGGCATCGGCGGAAGCGATAAACGAATAATCCAAATCCAGCGTGAAACAAAGCGCAGGCACAACGCCTTTTTCCAAAAACTCCGACGAAGAAACCCAAACATCGTTTTGCTGATCGTCTTTTACCAATAAATACGCATTGGAAACGCCGCTATTTTGCATTGTTTCGGAATAAACACAGAATGATAAATCTTTTTGTCCGGCGAATCCGCTCAAAGCCATCAAGACGGCATCGCCGACCACAACATCCGTTTCAAACGAAAAAGTATAAAAATCCGGTTGTGAAACGATTTTATCCATTTTCCATTTCGAGGTCGTCAAAACATCCTGCAAATAGCCGTTTTGGTCGATTCGATAAATCGTAAGCGTTAATTCGCTGCCGGCCGGAGCTTGCATTTTGGAAGTGGTAATTCGCACCTTTTTTAAATGGTAAGGCTGCGCCGGTTTATCAAAATAATTTCCGAAAGCCTGTTTTAAATGGAGGAAATCGGTGCCGAACAAATAACTGTTGGTCGCTAAAGCGATCGTGTCGATTCCGTTCATCAGATTATAATTGCCGACACCAAAAGTTTCGGGCGATTTTCCACCGGGTAAAGTGATAAAACGGCTCAACCAATCGTTGTAATTGCCGCCGGCGAAAAAAACCGGTTTGTCGAAAGTGGCAGGAGAACCGTCTGCCCAAATATAGGGGTCGGAAAACGTACCGGCATACTCCACACTCAACGACGGACAATAATACGCATCGTGAATATAAACGGCCGAAGGCGACATTTCTCCGGATGTGTAAGTATTGGCGCCTTCAATTTCAGGCAAAGTCCATTGATAAGCCGAAGCATCGGTTGCCGAGGGATTCCAAACAGTGGGAATATAAGCCGCACCCATTAAGGTGGCCGGCGCACTGTATCCGTTCATGTCCAAACCGCCGTAGAAAAAGCCTTGCGGAAGATTGTATGAGGCCAATCCGTTTACGCGAATGTGGTCGATGGCCGAAGATTGTGCATCGTCGCCCACCAAACGAAAAGCCGCACGAATTGATTTTCCGGCATAACCGGCTAATGAAACACTTATTCGATACCATGCATTATCAATAAAATCTTCGATATTTTCTTCATTATAATTCCCAATCGAAGCATCCCAAATCGTATCCCAACGCGCACTGTTATCGACCGAAATCAAGGCCTGCATCGTATTAAACGGGTGTTCAAAATTGTAAGTTAATTGGCCGGTTTTGCTATATTTCACGTAATCCAAAAACATGAAAATCGGCGAGTAATTGGCGTCGAATAAAAGATAATCCGTTCCGGAAGGCGTAAAAACGGGCGAAATCATCCATTCGTCCTGCGTTTGTCCCAAAGCGCTCATCGCTCCATTGAGATAAGCTATCCATTTCCCATCGGCAGGCAACATATTGAGCATGGCGGAACCTTCGGTTATGTGCCATGTAATGCCCCATTCTTTATCGGGAACATTACCGGCTTCGCTTCGAAACGTCCATCCGGCAGGCGCCCAATTCAAATTGCCGTTGTCCGGATAATCCTCAAAACTTTCCCACAAACGATAATCTGCATGGGTGTGAACCGGCGCACGAAAAACGGGTTGCGCCGCAAGCGTTCCGAACCAACAGAACAAGCACAAAGGAATTATTGTTTTCATTTTAAATTCTGTCCAAAAAATTTCGCAAAATCATCTCCCCTACCCGTCCGCTTTTTTCGGGATGAAACTGCACGGCATAAAAATTATCCTTGTGCAAAGCCGATGTAAACGGTTGAATATAATCCGTTTCTGCAATCGCAAATTCGTTTTTCGGAACGTAATAACTATGCACAAAATACACAAAATCCTCGTTGGATAATCCTTGAAAGAGCGGACTTTTTAAATCCGTAATCGTATTCCAACCGATGTGAGGCACTTTATCTTCGTGCTTTTCGGGTTGGAAACGGCGCACCGTAGTATCGAAAACGCCAAGACAATCAACATCACCTTCTTCCGAATGTTTACACAACAATTGCATTCCGATACAGATTCCCAAAACGGGTTGCCGGAAACCGGTAATTAATGTATCCAAACCATGCTCCCGAAGGTATTGCATGGTTTGAGAAGCTTCACCTTGACCGGGAAAAATGATTTTATCGGCTTTTTGCAATATTTCTTTGTCACCGGTAATCACAACATCCGCACCCAAGCGTTTGAGGGCGTAATCGACCGAGAAGATATTGCCGGCGTTGTATTTTAGAATGGCTGTTAGCATACATTTTTTCAGGAGATTCCTGCTTTCGCAGGAATGACGGGTTTTTATTATTTAGCAAAAGCAACCGCCCGCGTTTCACGGATAACGGTAATTTTCACTTGTCCCGGATAAGTCATTTCGTCCTGAATCTTTTTAGCGATTTCGGCCGAAAGATTTTCCGTTGCCACATCGTCGATTTTGTCGGCGCCCACAATCACGCGCAATTCGCGACCGGCTTGAATAGCGTAAGTTTTTACCACGCCCGGATACGACAAAGCCAATTGTTCCAAATCGTTCAAACGTTTGAGATAAGATTCCACGATTTCGCGGCGAGCGCCCGGACGAGCGCCGGAAATGGCGTCGCACACTTG
>BNWW01000102.1 GCA_025999115.1 Bacteroidia bacterium | reverse complement strand
AACAGAATAAAAAAATGTCAAGATATGCACAATATTCAAGATTTCAAAGCGGAAGCTTTGCTTTTAGGACGACGGCAGTGGAGCTTCCGCCGAACGGTGCAGTGCGTTACGCTACGGCGAACAGGGGGAATATTCACATTACGGCAGTGAAGATTACGCTTTTTTATCAGAAAATAAGGAAACAAATTGTCAATATGCCGATTTTAACGGCGATGGAAGGTGTGATTTTATATCTGTAAAAGACAAGAAAGTAAAATTATTCCTCAATTATGACTTTTACGGTATGACTTTTAGTAAACAATGCGAATTTGATGTTTATGGCGATAATTCTAAAGGAATAGCTATTGCAGATCTCAATGGTGATGGACTGATGGACTTAATTTCCATTACCCATGCTCCCAATAACACTTATCGGTATAATTTTTATTTTTTTGACGGAACACAATTTACCAATGGAGGCACTACCGGTTATTATGGTTTTAATACTACCGTGCAAGATAATGATTATATTACAGGTGATTTTAATGGGGATGGGAAGGAGGAAATATTAATTAAAAGTACGCAAAAGCTTTATAATCAATATGGTAATGAGATTGCATCGGGAGGTATAACTTGGGGAACCAAATATTATGATGAACTTCCTTTTGATCGCGCCTTGATAGACTTTAATGGCAACGGCAAAGTAGATTTGTTGGTTATGGATGCTTCCGGATACAGAATTTATGAATTAAACGGTTCTTCTTTTTCTTTGCTGACTTCGGGGACTGATTTGAAAAACACCTCTATGGTCAGTTATGTTCCTCTTGTCGGCGATTTCAATGGAGATGGCAAGACTGATATTCTTGTTAATAAATACCCGAATGAATACTACATCTTGTTTTCTACCGGAACCGGATTTGAGAAAAAAACATTGCCTAATTTAAATATTACAGGAAAATGGTTTACCGGTGACTTTAACAGGGACGGTAAGACAGACATTGTATATCCATCACAAAATGATGGTTATGGATTTCCGCTTAAAATCGGTTTGTTTGACGGCAATGCCTTTCATTTTGAAACATATAGCTCCAACTTTATTACTGCAAGTGATATGAATATGGCTTTGAGTTGGAAATATTTATGTTTTTCGGATTTTGACGGCGACGGTTTTCCCGACTTATGTTTTACTCGTTATAGTGATGCTTTTCTCATCAAATCCTTTTCAAATAACCAAAATTTATTGGTTAACGGGATCACCAACGGTTTGAATCAAACAGTTTCTTTTGACTATAATCCAATAACTGATGCCGGTTATTGCGGAAATTCCGCTTCTACACCAGCCTTTCCAGCATGTAATTTTCGGCAACCTTTGTATGTTGTCACGTCTATGGAAAATCAAGCAGGAAACATTTATGATGAGAACTATTACTATTACAAAGGGGCAAAAATACACAAACAAGGCAAAGGATTCCTCGGTTTTGAAGAGGTTAGGGTAACCAATTATCAACAAAATAGAAAAACGACGACTCAATACGGATATAATTCAACTTATTTCAATACTTATCCGGTAAAACAAACGGTTACCACCACTTCGGGGGATTCTATTTCACGCACCAACTTTGAATCTGATCGATTCATCACATCCGGCACAAAAGTGATATTCCCCTACATCAAAAAACAGATTACCAAAGATCATTTGACCGGAATAACAAAGACTACGGATTATGTTTATAACTCGGCAAACCACGGAAACCCCTCTTCGATTACCGAAACGCAAGGCAGTTTGGTTAGTCAAACTGTCAATACTTGGGAAGCAAAAGGTGGCAGTACATTCAAGAATCGGGTAACAGAACAAATAATTACTCATAGTGGTATCGAAACTTCGTTTTCCGAAACAAAAAAGTTCAGTTACGATACAAAAGCACGGTTGACTCAAAAAATTGATTACTACGGAAATCCAAAAGCAGTTACTACTAATTATCTTGATTATGATAGTATCGGTAATCCTCACACGGTTACAACGATTGCTACCAATTGTCCGACCATTACCACGAGTTCTGTTTTTGATGCGACCGGACGTTTTATGACTTCGTCTACCGATGCTTTAAACAATACTTCATCTGCTCAATATGATCCGAAAACAGGAGTGTTGCAGCTGCAAACAGATATTGCCGGCCTGACCACTTCGTATGAATATGATGGTTTCCAAAGAGTAACGAAAGAAACGACTCCAACGGATATTATTACCAATTCCCGAAGTTGGAATATTTCGGGAGATAATTTATACAAGGTTGCAGTTACTTCTCAAATCTCCGGCACACAAACCACATGGTATAATAAAGCCGGTTGGGAAACAAAAACACAATCCCCCGGATTTTTAGCCCCGGTTGTTTCCGAAAAAGAATACAATACCAAAGGCCAATTGTATCGTTCCTATTTACCCGGATACAACAACAAAAGCACGCAATATGTTGAATATACTTATGATAAATACGGACGGATTAAAACAGAAAACAATCTTGGACGAATTACTTCGTATGGCTATTCCGGTTTAACCGATACCATTACTACACCGGATGGTAAGAGCACCTATTCAACTTTGAATCTTTCGGGATTGTTGGCATCTTCCACTGATGCAGCCGGCAATTCGGTAACTTACACATACAATAGTCTGGGCAAACCGGTTACGACTACATCCAACGGATTGACTACTTATATCAACTATGATAATCGAGGTTTCCAACGAGCCTTGAAAGATGCCAATTTGACGGATTCCATCAAATATGAGTATAATGCTTATGGACAATTAACGAAACAAACCAATGCCCGCGGGCAAGAGACTGCTTTCGCTTATGATGCTGCCGGAAGAATAACCACGCAGGTACGTCCCGAAAATACGCTTACTTATCAATATGTGCCTTCGGGCAATGGTATAGGGCAAGTGCAAACCGTGAAAAAGAATAACAATACCATTCAAAGTTATACTTACAATTCATGGGGACAACCCTTGTCGGTTACGGAAAATATTGATAACACCAATTACACGACAAGTTACATATACAATAATCGAGGACAACTCACAGAAAAACAGTCGCCTTCGGGATTGCGTGTAGGTTATCAATACACCAACGGCTCACTCACGTCTATGCGAAATGCGGAAAGCAATGCTTTGTTGTGGCAAGTAGATGAGATCAATGCTTTAGGGCAAATCACAGAAAGTACCTTGGGTAATGGATTAAAACGAGTATCGGGTTATGATACTTACCATTTGCCCAATCAGATTTTGCTAAAAAATGGGAACAACAATATTGACCGTATAGACTATGTTTTTAACCATACAACAGGGAATCTACGGCAACGTAACGATATAACGAATAGCAGAAATGAGTTTTTCGGTTACGACAATCTCAATCGTTTGGATTCTCTTCGTTTGAATAGCGGTACTATTAATCGGATGACGTACGCCGCCAACGGCAATATTCAAACTAAATTTGATGTAGGAACCTATCAATACGCCAACAGCAATCATGCTGTTTCGGGTATTGCCGATCCGGTGGGGACTTACAGTCCTCCGGCACTGGATATAGCAAATACCTCATTCAACCGAACTGACTCTATTACCTTACAGGGTACTCTCGTAAAAAAGTTGAAATTTCAATACAATGCTGATAATCAACGAAATAGAAGTTTGTATTACGAAAACAATGTCTTGAAAAAGACAATGATTTACGTTGGAAACTACGAAAAAGAGTTCATAGTTAATGGTAGTGCGAAAGAATATGACTATATTTACACGCCCGAAGGTTTATCGGCAATTGCGATTAAATCGGGTGGCACGCGATCTTTCTATTATGTAAATACAGACCATCTGGGAAGCATCCGAACGGTAACTACTGCTGCAAAAGCCATACAAACGCGTTATTATTACGATGCTTGGGGTAAACAGAGTGTAACTGCGGGAACGAGCATTACTAATCGGGGGTATCTGGCACAGGAACATTTGAATGAGTTTGGGCTGATTAATCTGAATGCCCGCTTGTATGATCCGGTATTAGGGCGGTTTTTGGGAGTGGATCCGTATGTGCAGGAAGCAGGCTTCACACAATCGTTTAACCGCTATGCGTATGGACTTAATAATCCGTTTAGATATACTGATCCGAATGGGGAGTTTTGGTGGTTAGCGGCAGCAGCTGTTTATTTTCTATTTTTTACAGATGCAGGCTATCAACTTCAAAAATATGTATCTCCAATTGCCATTCATATTGATGTGAAATTTGGCACACATCAACAAGGACTGGGATTTGATATTGGTGTAGGTGTACCTAAATTGTTTCCGTGGGCACCGTGGGCAGAATATGGCGCAACTTATTATTGGAAAAATTATGGAGATTACCAAGGATGGGAAACTCGCCAAGGCAAAATATAAATCAGGAGAATTTTCTCAAACGGTCGGATATAAAAAGGTGGGGATTCCTGGATTGGTTGGCGTTGATGTTTACAATGATTTGTGGGGCGACGAAGGAGACCGTTTCAGAACTTCTCGTGTCCGTTTAAACTTCTTTGGTTTAGGAATGGAGAATGTCTTGTTTACCGGAGACCCTGGTTTAACCGAGCGTTATGATTTAGATATTGAAAAATGCGGTGACAATAAGACGTATATACAAAAACCCGGAGATCCTTACGCACCTGATCCAGATAAATATAGACATGGTATTTTATCTTTGTATATAGGTCCTTTGTCTATTGGATATGATTCAGAAAATATCCGTTACGTCATTCAAAATCTAATAGTTCATAATATGACAGATTCAAGATATTTTAGATATGTGCGAGAAAAAAAAGGCAAATGGTATTTACAATTTGGAGGATGGTAAAGAAAATTTAATTACAAAAAATATGAAACATTTTTTAATAATTTTAGAAATATTATTTATGGGATGCTCTGTGGTAGAATATGAGTCATTGTCGTTGAAAAAAACAAATTACGATGGAAAAGAATTGGCTATTGATGGGTATTTTTACCAGATAGGTCTTGATGGAATTGCTATATATAATTGTTGCATACATTATCATGATGGAACATATTTGAATATTGGAGGTAATGAAAATTCTCTTGATACAATGGATCAATATATTAAAGATCATTACTATGGAACAACTCGTTACAAAAAAAATCAAAGCAATTGGGGTATATTTATTATAACAAATAACGAAATAATGATTGAACAATGGAATCCTGATTATCCTCATTATGCTTATATTAGGGAAGGTGTTATATTAAGTAACCTTAAATCCGCAAGCTAATTATTTTGTTTGATAAAAAATATTTTGAGGTAAATTTTTAGCGAAGATTTTGGAAAAAGAAGGATTGAGGAGTGCTTTTTCGGTTAAACATAGTCGTTAGGAGAGAA
>BNWW01000101.1 GCA_025999115.1 Bacteroidia bacterium | reverse complement strand
TACCTTTGCATCCGCTTTCCCGAAAAGGGGTATAAACAAAGCGGATAGCGATCTTTGAAACATTTCCATACAACGTAGTACAAGCCAAGCAATTGGGAATATAGACTCAAGTCAAGAATAAATGTGAAAGTATCAGAGCAAAGGGAAAAAAAATAATAAAAAGATTAAGGAAGAAGAGTTTGATCCTGGCTCAGGATGAACGCTAGCGATAGGCCTAACACATGCAAGTCGAGGGGCAGCACTTCGGGTGGCGACCGGCGCACGGGTGAGTAACACGTATGCAACCTACCATATACAGGGGGATAGCCTTCCGAAAGGGAGATTAATACCGCATAATACAGGGGAGTCACATGACTATATTTGTTAAAGATTTATCGGTATATGATGGGCATGCGTAGGATTAGATAGTTGGTGTAGGTAACGGCTCACCAAGTCAGCGATCCTTAGGGGAACTGAGAGGTTTATCCCCCACACTGGTACTGAGACAGGGACCAGACTCCTACGGGAGGCAGCAGTGAGGAATATTGGTCAATGGTCGAGAGACTGAACCAGCCAAATCGCGTGAAGGAAGACGGTATTATGTATTGTAAACTTCTTTTGAGAGGGAATAAAGTGAGGGACGCGTCCCTTTTTGTATGTACCTTTCGAATAAGCATCGGCTAACTCCGTGCCAGCAGCCGCGGTAATACGGAGGATGCGAGCGTTATCCGGATTTATTGGGTTTAAAGGGTGCGTAGGTTGATTTTTAAGTCAGCGGTGAAATCTCGGCGCTTAACGTCGAAACTGCCGTTGAAACTGGAAGTCTTGAGTGTGAACGAGGCAGGCGGAATTCGTAGTGTAGCGGTGAAATGCATAGATATTACGAAGAACACCGATAGCGCAGGCAGCTTGCCAGGCCACAACTGACACTGAAGCACGAAAGTGTGGGTATCAAACAGGATTAGATACCCTGGTAGTCCACACAGTAAACGATGATTACTCGCTGTTTGCGATATACAGCAAGCGGCTTAGCGAAAGCGTTAAGTAATCCACCTGGGGAGTACGCCGGCAACGGTGAAACTCAAAGGAATTGACGGGGGCCCGCACAAGCGGAGGAACATGTGGTTTAATTCGATGATACGCGAGGAACCTTACCCGGGCTCGAACGGCTATAGAATATGGTGGAAACATCATAGCCAGTAATGGCTGTAGTCGAGGTGCTGCATGGTTGTCGTCAGCTCGTGCCGTGAGGTGTCGGCTTAAGTGCCATAACGAGCGCAACCCTTACCGTTAGTTACCATCAAGTCAAGTTGGGGACTCTAGCGGGACTGCCACCGTAAGGTGTGAGGAAGGTGGGGATGACGTCAAATCAGCACGGCCCTTACGTCCGGGGCGACACACGTGTTACAATGGGGGGGACAAAGGGCAGCTACCTTGCGAGAGGATGCTAATCTCCAAACCCTCTCCCAGTTCGGATCGGAGTCTGCAACTCGACTCCGTGAAGCTGGATTCGCTAGTAATCGCGCATCAGCCATGGCGCGGTGAATACGTTCCCGGGCCTTGTACACACCGCCCGTCAAGCCATGGAAGCCGGGGGTACCTGAAGTACGTAACCGCAAGGAGCGTCCTAGGGTAAAACTGGTAACTGGGGCTAAGTCGTAACAAGGTAGCCGTACCGGAAGGTGCGGCTGGAACACCTCCTTTCTGGAGCCTGTTACATTCATCGACAAGAGTCTATCTCTTGTACTACGGAATATGGATATTTATAGAAATACAAGGAGAAGAGTTATTCCTTCCGCAGGAGTTTTAGGAAATAGAGTAACTCCGGCCGGTAGGGCGTAGCCCAATTACGAATTACGAATTAAAAATTACGGATGAAGGAACATCGTAATTCGTAATTAGAAATTCGTAATTGCAAACAGTCCTATAGCTCAGTTGGTTAGAGCGCTACACTGATAATGTAGAGGTCGGCAGTTCAACTCTGCCTGGGACTACTCTCAATAGAGCATAGTTATTAGTTATTAGAGAATAGAAACACACACAAATCACTATTCACTACACACTATTCACTAAAAACGGGGGATTAGCTCAGCTGGCTAGAGCACCTGCCCTGCAAGCAGGGGGTCATCGGTTCGAATCCGATATTCTCCACAGAAAAGAGATCTTTGACATATTGGTAAACAAACAAGAACAAGTAGAGCAACAAAATTTTTTGCGAGGGTAAATTCATTTACCTGAGAGAAACGGTTTTCCTCTCCGGACTAAGCGCCCTTACGGGGGATGTCTTAAATCAGGGAGATGGAAAAAGAAAAATAAGAAAGAAAGGGCAGACGGTGGATGCCTAGGCTCTTGGAGGCGAAGAAGGACGTGATAAGCTGCGATAAGCCCGGTCGAGGTGCAAATGACCAATTGAAACCGGGATTTCCGAATGGGGCAACCCAATACGTTGAAGGCGTATTATTCCGAAAAGGAAGGCAAACGCGGGGAACTGAAACATCTAAGTACCCGCAGGAAGAGAAAATAAATAATGATTCCGCGAGTAGTGGCGAGCGAAAGCGGAACAGCCCAAACCGGTTGTGTTTAGGCACAACCGGGGTTGTAGGACTGCGTTGTAGCAAGAAATTGTTGAAGTGGAATGCACTGGAAAGTGTAACCAAAGAGGGTGATAGTCCTGTACACGAATCAACAACGAAGCTTAGCAGTATCCTGAGTAGGGCGGGACACGTGAAATCCTGTCTGAATCAGCGGGGCCCATCCCGTAAGGCTAAATACTCCCAAGAGACCGATAGTGAACCAGTACCGTGAGGGAAAGGTGAAAAGCACTTCGAATAGAAGAGTGAAATAGACCCTGAACCCGTCTGCCTACAAGCGGTCGGAGCACGTATATCGTGTGACGGCGTGCCTTTTGCATAATGAACCTACGAGTTGCTTTTGTTGGCAAGGTTAAGCGATTCAGTCGCGGAGCCGAAGTGAAAGCGAGCCTGAACAGGGCGTATAGTCAGCAGGAGCAGACGCGAAACCAAGTGATCTACCCATGGCCAGGCTGAAGTTCCGGTAACACGGAATGGAGGGCCGAACTGATAAGCGTTGAAAAGCTTCCGGATGAGCTGTGGGTAGGGGTGAAAGGCTAATCAAACTTGGAGATAGCTCGTACTCCCCGAAATGCATTTAGGTGCAGCCTTGATTGGTTTTTTATGTCAGGTAGAGCGACTGATTGGATGCGAGGGCTTCACCGCCTATCAAGTCCAGACAAACTCCGAATGGGCATAAAATTAAATCAGGAGTGAGGGCGCGGGTGCTAAGGTCCGTGTCCGAAAGGAGAAGAATCCAGACCACCTGCTAAGGTCCCGAAATAAACGCTAAGTTGAACTAACGAAGTCTGGTTACATGGACAGCTAGGATGTTGGCTTGGAAGCAGCCATTCATTTAAAGAGTGCGTAACAGCTCACTAGTCGAGTGACCGGGCATGGATAATAATCGGGCATAAGCGTTTTACCGAAGCAGTGGAATCGTACTAAGTACGATTGGTAGGGGAGCATTCCAACGACGTTGAAGGTACCTGGTGATGGGTGCTGGAGTTTTTGGAAAAGCAAATGTAGGTATAAGTAACGATAATGCGGGCGAGAAACCCGCACGCCGAAAGACCAAGGTTTCCTGATCAACGTTAATCGGATCAGGGTAAGTCGGGGCCTAAGGATAAGCCGAAAGGCGAAGCCGATGGAAGAAACGGTTAATATTCCGTTACTATTTGTTAGAGAGAAGTGGGGACGGAGGAGTGAAACTTCTGCCAACTGACGGAATAGTTGGTTAAAGGGTGTAGATGTAGATTTCCAAAGGCAAATCCGTGGAAAGAATCGAACCTGATAGTACCTTGAGTGCTTGCACAAGAGGAAATGAAGGTAAACAGACTCCCAAGAAAAACCGCTATCGTTAATTTAACAAATACCCGTACTCTAAACCGACACAGGTGGTTGAGTAGAACATACTAAGGCGCTCGAGTGAGTCATGGTTAAGGAATTAGGCAAAATGACCCTGTAACTTCGGGATAAAGGGTACCTGTCGCAAGGCAGGTCGCAGAGAATAGGAGAAGGCGACTGTTTAACAAAAACACATGGCTGTGCCAAATTGCAAGATGAAGTATACAGCCTGACACCTGCCCGGTGCCGGAAGGTTAAGAGGAGAAGTCATCGCAAGAGAAGCTTTGAATTGAAGCCCCGGTAAACGGCGGCCGTAACTATAACGGTCCTAAGGTAGCGAAATTCCTTGTCGGGTAAGTTCCGACCTGCACGAATGGTGTAACGATCTTCTCACTGTCTCGACCATGAGCTCGGTGAAATTGTAGTATCGGTGAAGATGCCGATTACCCGCAACGGGACGAAAAGACCCCGTGAACCTTTACTATAGCTTTACATTGGACTTGGGCAATTGATGTGTAGGATAGGCCGGAGGCTACGAAGCAGGCGCGCTAGCGCAGGTGGAGCCATCGTTGAAATACGGCCCTTTGATTGTTTGAGTCCTAACCCGTAGCAGCGGGGACATTGTATGGTGGGTAGTTTGACTGGGGTGGTCGCCTCCAAAAGCGTAACGGAGGCTTCTAAAGGTGCGCTCATGTCGATTGGTAACCGACAGCAGAGTGTAATGGTATAAGCGCGCTTGACTGGGAGACATACAAGTCGATCAGGTAGGAAACTAGAGCATAGTGATCCGGTGGTTCCGTATGGAAGGGCCATCGCTCAAAGGATAAAAGGTACTCCGGGGATAACAGGCTGATCATTCCCAAGAGCTCATATCGACGGAATGGTTTGGCACCTCGATGTCGGCTCGTCACATCCTGGGGCTGGAGAAGGTCCCAAGGGTTGGGCTGTTCGCCCATTAAAGTGGCACGCGAGCTGGGTTCAGAACGTCGTGAGACAGTTCGGTCTCTATCTGTTGTGGGCGCAGGATATTTGCGAGGATCTGACACTAGTACGAGAGGACCGTGTTGGACAGACCGCTGGTGTACGGGTTGTTCCGCCAGGAGCATCGCCCGGTAGCTAAGTCGGGATAGGATAAGTGCTGAAAGCATCTAAGTACGAAGCCGGCCTCAAGATTAGATATCCATTAGGGTCGTTGAAGACTACGACGTAGATAGGCGGCAGGTGTAAAGGTGGTAACATCATAGCCGAGCCGTACTAATTACCCGAATACTTATTTTTCGCGAAGAAAGATTATCTTGAAAGTTCTTGTTTGCACCTTTATGTTTAGTAAAGTTAGCAGTTTATAAGTTAGCGGTTGTTAAAAAAAACTCATAACTCATAATTCATAACTCATAACTAAAAAACGTATTCAGGTGGTTATAGCGTCGGGGTTCCACCTCTTCCCATTCCGAACAGAGAAGTTAAGCCCGATAGCGCCGATGGTACTGCGTATTTGTGGGAGAGTAGGTAGCCGCCACTTTTTGTAAAACCCCGTCAGATAACTCTGACGGGGTTTTTTATTGGAACACTATTGGCCTAATATCCGGGA
>BNWW01000100.1 GCA_025999115.1 Bacteroidia bacterium | reverse complement strand
CATTTAATGATTCAATCGGCGACGATGAATGCGCCGCAGTTTCAATGTAATAACCGGAAAGAGTTTTTGGCGCAGTTGAAACTATCGGCGGAGAATCCGGAGAAGAGGGAATAGTTTTTGCCATTCTGGAAGGTAATAATATTGAATTGGCTCAAGTTTTTGCTGACATTACAATGAATTAAATATTTATATCGTAATTCCCCATTTTAAACCAAATTTTAAGGCTATTTTAAGCCCCGTTTTAAGAACGCTTTTCTACTTTTGTCAAAAATCTAAAAAATATCATGAAAATCGCAAAATGTATCTTAATAATATTCCTGTTGCTGCCGTTCTTGTCGGTCAACGCGCAAGAAACGGCTTTCCAAGTGCAGGGAATAGTCAAAGATCCGCAGGGACAAGAGATAATCGGCGCCAATGTGCTGATTGCCGCTTCCAAAACGGGAACATCAACCAACATCGACGGGAAATTTACCCTGCAAGTAAAACGAGGCGACGAACTGACCGTGAGTTATTTAGGCTATAAAACGCAAAAAATAAAAATCGACGGCAAGCAAATCCTGAATATCGTTCTGGCAGAAGACGCCGCGATGCTCGACGAAGTGGTGGTTACGGCCATGGGCATCAGCCGCGATGCCAAATCGCTGTCCTATGCCCGCCAAGCGGTGGATACCAAGACAATGACCGAAGCCCGCGACGCAAGTTTGTTAAATATGCTGGCCGGTAAGGTTTCGGGTGTACAATTGATTTCGTCGGGCGGGCCTTTGAGTTCGACCCGTGTGATTATTCGTGGAAATAATTCCGCTACGGGAAACAATCAACCCATGTATGTGGTGGACGGCATTCCTATCAATAATCAAATGGGAATGGACGGCGACCTCGATTACGGCAATGCCGCCAACAATATTAATCCCGATGACATTGAAAGCATGGAGGTGTTGAAAGGCGCCAACGCTTCGGCGCTCTACGGTTCGCAGGCGGCAAACGGCGTGATTCTGATTACTACCAAAAAAGCCTCGAAAAAACCGGGACTGGGTATTTCTTACGCCAACAACATGACTTTTTCGTATCTCTACCAATATCCGACCATGCAAAATGTTTACGGCGCCGGAGCGGAAAACCGGTGGCTGGGCGGATATAACACTTACGGGTCAAGTTATTACAATCCCGAATTGCCTTACGGGATGTACAGCATGGTTATTCAAAATTCGGGCGCGCAAGCTTGGGGAATGCCGATGCTCGGTTTGTCCGTTGTGGGACGAAACGGCGAAATCAAATCATACAACCCTTCGCCTGAAACGATCGGTAATATGTACAAAACAGGACTTTCGATGACCAACAGCGTTTCGGCCGATAAAGTATTTGATAACGGTTCTTCCCTGCGTTTTTCCTATACCAATATCCATGCAGACGACATTTTGGAAAATTTCAATCTCTTGAACCGCCATTCATTTAATATTCGTTCCTATACCAATCTGACTTCGTTTATGAATTTGGATGCCGGCGTAAAATACGTTTACGAAGAGGTACAAAACCGGGGTTATCGCAACAGTTCCGACCGCAACCCGTTGTGGATTATCGCCAATCTTCCGCGCGATGCCACCGTTGCCGAACTTACTCCGTGGAAAAATCCCGACGGAACAGCCATTACCCGCAACGGCGTGATGAATCCTTATTGGGCGTTGAACGAATTGGCCAATGCCGATTATTCACATTGGTTGATGGGAAATGCAAGTCTGAATTTCCAATTGCATAAACTGTTCAAACTGCGGCTGACCGCTGCTACGGATGTCCAATCGCGCCGTAACTGGCGTTTCGACAATTATTATTCGCCTTTCGATGGCGACGGCGCTTATGAAGAAGCTTTTGAAACGACGGTCAATAATAATTTCGATGCGATGTTGATGTACGACCATTCCCTGACGGATAAAATCCGTGTCGGAGCCAATATCGGCGCCGGCGACCAATGGATGCAAAGTCGCCGCTTGTGGTCGAAAGCCGACCAATTGTTGCAACCCGACGTGAAAAGTTTGTCCAACAGTTTGGGAGAACTCAAAAGTTCGCCCAATTATTGGGGCAGAGAAAAACAAGCTGCTTTCGGCGCATTCAATTTTTCGTTTGATAATTGGTTGTATTTGGAAACGACTTTGCGTAACGAATGGTCGAGTACGCTTCCGCCGAGCGATTGGGAATATTTTTATTATTCCGGCGGTATGGGATTGATTTTAACGGATTTATTTAAAATCAAATCCAAAGTATTATCATTCGCCAAATTGCGGGCTTCTTACGCCGAAGTGGGCAATGATACCGGTTTCGATCGCCTCATCAACGGCTATTCGCGTTCCAACGAAACATTTCTCGGTTCTACTTATTACATAAGCGACGAAGTGCGTAAAAATTCCAAACTAAAGCCCGAAAGAACGGCTTCCGCGGAGTTTGGAGCGGATATTCGCTTGTTCAACGGACGTATTTCGCTGGAAGCCACCTATTA
Source organism: Bacteroidia bacterium (assembly GCA_025999115.1). Next base: position 3,048 of record BNWW01000100.1, on the reverse strand, counting down.
TCAAAAAGCCACCGTCAATCAAATCATCGAAGCCGACATTTCCAAAATTTCGGGTTATACAAGGAAGATATTCAATGCCGGTGAAATACAAAATAAAGGGGTAGAATTACAATTGGAATTAGTTCCGGTGGAAACCCGGAATTTCCGTTGGCAAACCTTTTTCAACTGGTCGATGAACCGCTCCAAAGTCGTTTCGTTAGCGCCCGGTGTCGATCGTTTCCAAATGGATTACGCTGACCCCGGAGTACGAATCTATCTCGAAGCAGGGAAACCCTACGGCGTGATTTACGGCAACGATTACCTTCGCAATGCCGAAGGGAAAATCTATGTCGATTTGGAAGGCCGTCCGCTGTACCGCACCGACCAATATCTGGGTTGTATCGAACCGGATTTTCTGGGCGGGTGGCGCAATACGTTCTCTTACCGCGATTTTGATTTGAGTTTTACTTTTGATTTCAAAAAAGGCGGATTGTTGTATTCTGCTTCTGCTTTTCAAGGCGGTGTAAACGGACAAACCGTTCAGTCGCTCGAAGGTCGCGAAGAAGATTTCTTTTCCAAACTGATTTTAGGTGAAAGCGACGACGAACGCCGCGGATTCCTGAATCCGAGCAATACCCTAACCGCCGGAGCCGATTACGGAGCCAATTCGGTGCTTTATCCCGACGGCGCCCGCCCGAAAGGAACTTATCTCGGCGATGCGGTTTATGGGCACAGTACCGACCCTGTTCAAGAATATTGGGCGGAACAACCGAGTATGGCTTGGGTGCGGCCGATGGAACATTGGCGGCACAATTCGTATTCGAGTGCAGCGCGTTATATCTACGACGCTTCCTACATCAAATTTCGCGAATTGAGTTTCGGATACAATATTCCGAAAAAACTGTTGGCGAAAGCGCACATCGGCTCGGCTCGCATTTCGGCAGTGGGGCGCAATATCGCGATTTTGTTTCAGAATACCCCGAAAGGCATCGATCCTGAAGCGACAAGTTCGGTGGGTAATGCGCAGGGCTTGGAAAAAGGATTTGCTTTGCCGGGCGCAACTTGGGGATTTGATTTGAAAGTTTCATTTTAAAATTACACGATCATGCATAAAAATCAAAAAGAAACCGTCATTCCCGCGAAAGCGGGAATCCGCTATGCAGCGTTAATAACTTTCTTGCAGAAGATTCCCGCTTTCACGGGAATGACCATGATATTCTTCTTCAGCTGCACCGACCGCTTTGAAGAAATCAACAAAGACCCAAACAAACTCTATCAAGTAGAATTTAACTACGTCTTTCCGGGTGTAGTGTGCCGTTCGATGAACAATCTGGGCGAACTGAATTATTCCCACCTGATGACTTATTCGCGCTATGCGGTAGTACAAGCTTTCTGCGGCCCGCATATCGAAGAAAGCGACGGCTATTATAATCGTTTCTACGTGCAGATTCTCAAAGATCTCGAAGATGCGATTCAAGCCTATACCGGCAAAGAAGGTTTTGAAAACCGCTTGGCAGTCGTCAAAACATGGAAGGCCTACACCTATTACATCATGGCTTCGATGTATGGAGGCGTGGCGATGAGCGATGCCCTGCTGACCGATGATAGTAAAACGGAATTTTGCTACGATACCGAACCGCAAGTCTATACGCAAATCCTCGCTTTGCTCGACGAAGCGTTGGAATTGTACAATCCGCAAACCAAATACACGGTCGATGTTGTTTCGCCCGACCCCGTTTTCGGAACCAACGGAAGTATCGGTAAATGGCGGAAATTTACCTATTCCTTGCGACTGAATATCGCCTTGCACAGTCAAAACCTGTTGCCCGGATTAGCGGAAAGCTACGCAAAAAAATCCATGGAAAACGAAGACTGGCTCATCGCTTCCAACGACGAAAACGTAACGCCCCATTGGGGAACCGACATCAATTCCGATGCCTCTTACTATTGGAACCGGATTTTAAAAGACGTCGAGTCGGGCAAAAATCAATTCGACCAAACAACCTATCCGGGAATGGGCGAATATTTCGCCACTTACCTTTTCTCGCTCAATGATCCCCGTATGGAAGAATATTTTGAAAAGACCAACGCTCATGCAGGCGCCGCCGACAAGCCCTATTTGTATTCCGATACCATCACACGGCCACATATTTGCAGCAAAACGGGAACCGACAAATGCCCGGATTACACCGAACATCAAGTCGATGGAATGAACTCTTTCCGTCGCGATTCGCTGATTGCGCAATATACCGTGCCGTATGTGCCGCTTTCCGAATTGCCGTTCATGGCCTTCCAATGGGAAGCTGCATTGATTGATTTGAATAGTACGGCTACTTATCAAGACCCCTTAATCAGTTTCAGCAGCAAATACAATCCGTCGTATATCAAGAAAAAATTCATCGACAAAGCGGCAGTTCTTCCGATACTGACATACTCCGATGTCTGCTTCCTGAAAGCCGAAGCGAAAATTCGTTTCGGAGCTGGAAAAAATTCGGCGGAACAGTATTACAACGAAGGCATCAACGCATCTTTCGCCCAATACGGCATCGCCACAAAAGCTACCGATTACATGAAACAGGACGGCGTGAAATGGAACACCTCCAAAACCGGTTTCAGCGACCGGAGAGGCTTATACACCGCCCAAATCAACGGTGCAGGCGGCGACGAAAACCATCTGGAACAGGTTTATAAACAACGTTATTTCGCCGGTTACCTCAATTTCCTTGAAGCGTGGAATCTGGAACGCCGGACACGCTCTTTGCGTTTTCCACCTTTTCTCGCCAACGGTTCTTCCGGTTCGGTCGAAGGCACGCATTCCACCTATAACTATTCGATGGAACGCTTGATTTATCCGAACACCGAAAAGAGTCAAAACGGAACGCAATACCAAAAGGCCTTGGAAAACCTGAAAGCCATCAGTCCTTTCTACCGCGACGACCGTTGGGGCGACAATATTTTCACTTCCCTCGGCTTCTCCAAACTGAGCCCCGATTTGGCAACCGCCGGTGAAAAATATGTCGGCAACAAACGCATCGTATTCTATGCAGGCTATTTCGCCCACACCTACGG
>BNWW01000099.1 GCA_025999115.1 Bacteroidia bacterium | reverse complement strand
AATTGAGTAATATTTGGGATTATTCTCATGATATGCTTGATAGTGTTGTTATTACAACTTCTTCCGAAAGGGTAAAATTGGATTTGTCACAATATTTTACTGATTATATTGATCCCTCTAATGTGATTCTTTTCCGTAACAACGATTTAGATTTGCCGATTCGACGGGCAGGCGATTTGATACAGGTAACAACCTATTCGGAGGCAGTACATTAGTATTATGAAAGCGATTCCATTAACAACACATTGATTTTTGGGAATTATGCGGGAGCAACCGTCGGCAGTCCAAATGAAAATGAATCCATTGTTTTTATCCATAAAAATCAGTATAGTATTGATAAAACGCCAACGATAGGAGAACCGAACGACGATGCGGGAACTTTTGAACCTGTTCGTTTTGAAATCCTTTATCCCGATTATGCTCCCATGACTAAACCATCTGTTCTGTTAAGCGATAGTAACGACCGGTTTTCAGTTAAACTGACAAAAGAATCTGATGGCCATTATGTAGGAAATTTCTACTATTGTTATTATTCTTTTGATAGATTGTATGTGAAAAGACAGGAAAGGGAGCCTACTTATCGTGAATATTGGCATTTTCATTCTTCGCCTCTTATTCTTCCTGTGAATTGGAGGAATCTATGGGTAGGTGAATGGGAAATTAGAATAGGCTTAGACCAATTTGTCAATATTGCTCCGATAGAAATAGAAGAAATCCTATTTAAAATCTTTCCCAATCCCGTGAAAGACAAGATTTTTGATTATCAAACGGAACTTCCGGTTAAGTCGGCCAACAGTGTGATTCAAATTACCGGGGTAAACGGGCAAACAATTGCGCAATATCCCATTTCCGAAAATAAAGGAAAAATAACGCTTTCCCCGGAGATAGCTCGCGGCGTTTACAATGTATCGCTCATTATTAATAAAAAGAATTACGCCTCTTCAAAAATCATTGTTGAATGAAACGGAGAGAAATCGTTTTGGCAATGCTACTATTTATCGGAATTTTGCCGGTATGCGCACAGCCGAAAATTTCCTTTTTTGAAGAGCATATCGATTTTGAACTCGACAGCATTTATTTTACTGTAAACGGAATTTATTCTTTCCGGAATCTGACGGATAAAGCAAACAATCAGTGCATTATTTTTCCGTTTGCGGTAGAAACGCCTCAAATTGATTCCATTAATATTATTAATTTGAACAATTTAAGCCGGATTTCTTTTCTGCATTTGAAAAAAGCCGTTGCATTTGAAATCAATTTGCTGCCATACGATACGGTAGATGTGAATATTTTTTATAAACAGCAAACGGTGGAAAAAAATACCTATATCGTTACATCCACTCAATCTTGGAGACGAGCCTTGAAAAAAGCAGTTTATACATTGACAAGCGCTTTGCCGATAGATGAAAGTCGATTTTCATACCCGTTTATTTCTAAAGAAATACGTGATAATAAGATGTTCTATCATTGGGAAGAAACTGATTTTATGCCGGATAAAGAGTTTGAGGTGTTTATTAAATCCTTTTAATTTTTTCAGCCTTTGAATCATTCAAGAAAAAGGACTCAAAGGCTGAAGAAGATTAAAAGGAAAAGAGTTTTACAACGCCCCGATTTCTTTCAAAACCGCATTGGTTTTCCGAACCGCATCCGCGCTTTTTTCAAACAAAGTTTTTTCTTCGGCAGTGAGTTTCAAATCAACGATGCTTTCCACCCCGTTGCGACCGATAATCGCCGGAACGCCGATGCAAATATCTTCTTGTCCATATTCGCCTTCCAAAGAAACGCAAGACGGAATCAGTCGTTTGTAGTTTTTCACGATTGATTCTACCACGTAGGCTCCCGCTGCACCAGGAGCGTACCAAGCCGACGTTCCCAACAAACCGGTTAAAGTGGCGCCGCCCACCATCGTGTCGGCAACAACTTTGTCTAATGCTTCGTTGGTCAGTAATTCCGAAACGGGCGTGCCGTTGTAAGTAGCCAAACGTTTCAAAGGAATCATCGTGGTATCGCCGTGTCCGCCGATAACCAAGCCTTCAATTTCCGAAGAATTAACATCCAAAGCCGTTTTGAGGTAGTATTTGAAACGCGAGCTATCCAAAGCGCCCCCCATACCGATGACTTTGTTTTTCGGAAGACCGGTCGCTTTCAACGTTAAATACGTCATCGTATCCATCGGATTGGAGATGATAACGAAAACCGCTTCCGGCGAATGAGCCAAACATTGCGAAACCACGCTTTTAACGATATTGGCGTTGGTGCCAATCAATTCTTCGCGGGTCATACCCGGTTTACGCGGAATACCCGAAGTTACCACAATCACATCCGAACCGGCGGTTGCGGCATAATCGTTGGTTACACCCACGATTTTTGTTTCAAAACCCAAGGTTTGAGCGGTTTGCTGCATATCAATTGCCTTTCCTTCCGCTACGCCTTCTTTTACATCGAGCATCACTACGGTATCGGCTATCTTATTGAAAGCCAAAACATTTGCACAAGTAGCGCCCACATTCCCGGCGCCAACTACAGTTACTTTTGCCATAAAAATTAATATTGAAAAATTTGATATAATGACTATTTCAAAACCGGATACAAAAGTACAATATTTTTTCTTTAATCTTTGCCCTTTAATCCTTAATATTTTAATACTGTGTAAACGATTTTGAAACAAATGCCATTACATCCGGTAATTCCGTCCGCCAATACGTCCAAGTGTGGCCGCCGTTTTTTACGCGGTATTCGTGTGGTATTTCCTTATCTCTGAACAGGATGTGTAACAGGCTGTTGTCTTTGTAAAGAAAATCGTCGTCGCCGCAACTGATATACCAGCGCACTTTTTTGATTTTATCCAAATCTTCGGGCGAGGCGGTATTCAGGATATTTTCGACGTTATGTTGTTTGGTATAAGCATCCAATTGTGCTTGTGTCGCTGTGGTTTCGCCGTGGAGCCAAGCGCGGGTAGTTGCACTCAAAGGCGCCGCTGCGGCAAACAGTTCCGGGTGATGCAAAGCGTAATAAATGGTTCCGCCGCCGCCCATGGAGAGGCCAGAAACGGCGCGATAACGACTGTTTGAACGTGCACGGTAGGTTTTTTCGATGTGAGGAATCAGTTCCTTGAAAAAGAAATCTTCGTAATTGAAACTGCCGTCCGGCGCATTAAAGTAGCCGCGGACTTGCGTATTGGCATCGGGCATCACGATAATCATGGGCGCCGCTTTTCCTTCCGCAATCGCATGGTCGGCGATGTATTGCACTTGTCCGAATTGCAGCCAGCCGGTATGGTCGTCGCCGCTACCGTGCAAAAGATACAGAACCGGATAACTTTGGTCGGTTTCGTCGTAACCGGGAGGGAGGTAAATGGCGTAATTCCGTTCCATTTTCAGAATGTCGCTTTTGAGTTTTTTCGTTTCGTAAACCTTGCTTTTTTGTGCGGAAACGGAAAAAATCAGACAAAACAATAGAATTAGGGTTGAAAAGGAGTTTTTCATGAGATTGTAAATTAAAAATTTCGGACAAAATTACGACAAATTCTTTTAATTTTGAATTGTTTACTCATTGTTATACATCTTCGCCATTCGATTTTTTCTTTGGTTGATAAAATTGATGACGCCATTTTGATAGAATAAATAATCATTAACATTGTGAAATTGCGAATTTGCATCGGTCGAAAAATCATCAAACGGCAGGTAAAATTTAACTTGCGAATAATCTTCAATCACTAAATCTTGCAGTAAAAAGAAATCAACATATCCTTGAAATCCTTGGAACAAGGCGAAAAAACTTTTATATCGTAGTAGTGTATCATATAATGGACTTTTTTGTTTTAGGTAAAAGCGGCGAATACATTCCAAGGTTAAATCAAAGCGGTCATCAATTTTGGGATTGCAACCACGTTCCTGATTAATCGTATTTCGACCGGTTATCTTCCGGTTTGGGAAGATAATATATGCCGCAATTGTACATCCTGCGGAAAACAATTCATCCACTTCCTGTGGAATTTCTGAAACAATTCCTTGTTTGCGTTTTTGATTTTTGTAAGAATGGGTAATGGCATCGCTACCCAACTGAAATTCGCCGAGTTCTGATTCGTGATATAAATAAGCGTTCGTTTTATCATCTTTTAATTGAAATATTTTGCCATTGGGTAACTCTTTACTCCACATCATTTTATGATATTTCCGCAAAGTTGGACTATGAGCGTCCGGGTCTTTGTTCCCGGCATCAGTTCTAAAATCAAAATTGGTATCAATCTGCTTCATGATAATATCTGAGTAGCGTGCGTACTTGTTTTGATTTCTTCCGCCGCCCAATTTATCTTTCAATTCCATGCGGTCGATAATCGCGCGAAGTTCTTCAAACGTTCGACCGATTTCAAGGGCATCCTTTCCCATGGATAGAAAGCTGTTGGCGACTGATAGATGACATCCGAGGGTTAATTGTGACTTCATCTTATTATCTTGCTCATGCCCTTGTTTCGCTGTACCTATGTTTCTATTTCGCCGTATGGTTTCATTGTAAAAATAGTTTATCCGCAAAGATAATCAAAACCTCTGTAACCGAAGCTACAGAGGTGAAATTTTGTTTATTTATCCAAATTTTCCGTAATCACTCGCACCGGATTTCCCCGTTCCAATTCATTGTGATTTTGCCAATTATCCTGAGTAACAGCCAACATTCGCTCTTGCTCGTATGCCGCCAGCTTGATTCTCAACCGTTTGATTGCCTGCTTTTTGTTTTGCAATTGCGAACGATTTTTAGATACCATTACGCTGATTCCCGAAGGAATATGCGTGACACGCACTGCCGATTCCGTTTTATTGACATGCTGTCCGCCCGGACCGGAGGCTTTCAGCGTTTGAATACGGAGTTCATTTTCGTTCCATTCGTTTGCTACAAAAACAGGCAAGCGTTGCACACCGACAAACCAGTTTTTTCGTTTATGAAACTTCCGGTAAGGACCATTGAACGGTTCCTTCCCACGAATCAACAAACGTATCCAATTCTTCTCCAACCAGAAAGAGAATTGCCGACAACAATGTCCGGTTTAATTCGCCTTCCTCCCGCTCCACCACTTTGGCGTAAATTCCTTTTTGACGGGCTTCTTTCAATATTAATTCCACGACTTTGGAAACGACCCGGCAACATTCCGCCGGACATCTTCCCGATGTTATTTGTAAATAAATTTTCTCCATGTGTTTATTCTTTCTTCATTCGTACTATTTTAGGCATGAATTTTCCGTGAATATCAACCAATTCCTTTTGAAAATCCATTACCCGGTCGATGTTTTTGTAAAAGGCTTTTGCCAGATTGATATGAATCCGTTCGTGGCAGGCTTTTGCATAATCACCGGCAAGATTCATGCTCATCCAATACGCTTGTCCGGCTTCGGAATTGCTATCCAACCACGCAAAATGTCCGGCTTCGCGCGGAAGTTTGCATTGTTCGCGGGCAATGGCGCTGTACCGGCGGGCAAAAATGATTAGCCAATTTGCCCCAGATTTCATCTTCTATAAAATCCTGCGGCGTTTCTAAAATTTGTTCCAGGTTTGCAACACTTGTTCTTTTTCTTTCTTCGCGTGTTTACAATGTTTGGACACAATATTCACTATTAAACTGCGAGCTACATTATCGGTGTAACCGAGTTTACTTAATTCTTTATAATTGTATGTTCATAAACTGATTCGACATAATCAAACAAATGCCTGA
>BNWW01000098.1 GCA_025999115.1 Bacteroidia bacterium | reverse complement strand
TATGAGGCATTTCTGCCCGAAGAAGCCAAACGATTGATTGACAGATTGGAGTTTGTTTTTACACCCAAACATGGCAGTTGGCTGAATATGGCAGAGATAGAACTACATGTGCTAAATGCGCAATGTTTGAACAGACATATTGCAACAATGGACGAAATGCAAGAAGAAGTGTTGGCTTGGCAAATGCATAGAAATAACAAAAATGCAAAAATCAATTGGCAATTTACGGCTAAGGATGCTCGCATAAAACTAAAGCGATTATAATAGAACTGATTAGAAAGATTATTCAATTTGCAGTTGGCTATTATCGTTCTGTTTTTCCTTAAAATACGGCAGCTACTTGGCGTATTCGGGCGAGGCGGTCAAGAAAAGATTTATCACGGCTTGCTACCTGCATATTATATTTTGTTTGAATATTAATAAGCGAATATGCCGGAACTCCCAACCTTGTACGACATACCCATTTGCTTGGCTAATTTGCTTTGTGAAATTTTACGGTATTCAATTTCATCTTTCAGCACTTCGCCCGGATGTGTGGGAGTAAACCCAAATTTCATATTTGCCATATAATATTTATAATCCGTTTTTTACCGTGGCCGACTATTCCTCTCCCAAAACACCCCATCATAATACCCTTGAATGGCCGGATTACTTTCCGCCAAATGCAAACGCTTCTCAGCCCAACATGCATATTCGGGATTGATTTCGATGCCGCAATACCGGCGATTGAGTTTTTTGGCCGTAACCGAAGTGGTACCTGAACCAAGGAAGGGATCGAAAACAATACCGCCTTCGGGACAACTCGCCAAAATCAATTTCGCAATCAATTTTTCGGGCTTCTGCGTGGGATGCGCCGTGTTTTCGGGCATCGACCAATAGGGAATCGTAATATCGTCCCAAAAATTCGAGGGATGAGTCATCCGGAAATTGCCTTCGGCGGTGGCTTCCCAATCTTTCGGCCGACCGTCTTGCTTGTAAGGAGCGATGACTTTCCGGCGGATTTTCACAGCTTCTACATTAAAATAATAGTCGTTCGGATTGTTCACTCCAAACCAAATGTCTTCCATCCCGTTTTTCCAATTGTGCAAGGCGCCTTTGCCTTTTTCACGTTGCCAAGTAATTCGATTGATTACCGTAAGGTATTGGTTCATAATGGCATAAAGCGCCGCTGTGCATTTCCAATCTCCGCATAAATACAACGAACCGGAAGGTTTTAAACATTCGACTACTTTCGGAAACCAGGAACCCAAATATTCCAGATATTCCCGGTCGGATGTTTGTTTGAATTTCAATCCTGAAAAATTTTTACTCAAATTGTAAGGCGGATCGATGATGATTAAATCGGCGAAAGCCTTCGGAAAATAATTCAATATTTCCAATCCGTCGCCTTGAACGGTTCGATTGAGGATGTCGTCCAAAGCAAGCGGTTGTTTGGGTCGCAACAATTTTCCGTCCCAAAAAGATTGTTCTTCGGAAGTCAATTGCAGAGTTTTATTTTTGGGAGAAAGCGCCATAGAGCATATACATTTGTTATGATGTGCAAAGGTAAGTAAAATTATGCAAATTTATTTTCTCACATAAATTATTTTGTTACAATTAAACTCCGAACCCGATAATTTCATTATGTATACTCCCGAATGGGGCGTATGGATGTGCAACGTGTTTTCTCCGGCAGAAACCGTTCCGGAAAAAACATTTTCCACCAATTGTCCTTGCAGATTGAATAAAGATATAGATAGTTTGGAAGCTTTTGTATTATCCAATGAAATTTCTCCGGAACTGTTTACACGGATATTATCCTTATTTGTAGTGGCCGGCTCAATACCGGTTATGGTTTCGTCATTCTGAAAAACCCGCACATAATCAATTTGACAGGCCGCCGGAAGCGCTTCTTTATTCACTCCTGCCGCGCCGCCCCAAGATCCGCCAATGGCCAAATTCAATATCAAGTAAAACGGATAATCGAAAGGCCAATCTTCCCAATTGCCGGTGTTGGGATTGGCAACCGTGTGTTTCTTTTCGCTGTCGAAATACCAGTCAATCCGGTTGGGAAACCATTCAATGGCATACACATGGAATTTGGTAGCGATGGTATTGTCGTTGGAAGAAGTGGTTTTTGCCTTGTCGCCGGTGGGATTTCCGTTGTAATAATTCTTTGCATGTAAACTGTAGAAAATGGCTTCGGGAGTATAACCCACATGTTCCATAATGTCGATTTCGCCGCTATTAGGCCACCATCCGAATGTGGGTTGTGAAAACAGCATCCAGATGGCCGGCCAGCTGCCGTTGAAAGGGGCCGGCATTTTTGCGCGCACTTCTATCCGTCCATATTTCCAATCGCCTTTGTTTTGCGTATGGATACTTGCAGACGTGATTTCGCGTGCAGCGCCATCGATCGTAGCGTTTTCTTTTCGCGCCGTAATCGTTAAAATGCCGTTGGATATGCCGATATTTTCGGCGCGTTGTTCGGTGTAATATTGAATTTCATCGTTGCGTACAAATCCTTTTTCGTAGCTCCACTTTTCGGAATCGGGGAATCCGTCCGTATCAAACTCATCCTGCCATACCAATTTGTCGTAAACGCCGGAGCCGCCCGGATACGGAGCCGGATCAACCGGTGTTCCGGGATCGACGCTTCCCGCATCAATAGCGCCTGCAGTTGCCGGAAACGTGCGCGGCAAACCGTAAAAATCTTCCGTGGGATAATTCGCTATTCCCGGCGGAACAATTTGCAATAAACTTTCCCATCCTGAAAATGATGTATTAGGATCGCCATTCGCCACGGAGATAAATGTATTCAACGCATCCACTTTATCGGCGCTGTGATTCAAGACCGCGGATGTCAAATCGGAAACATTATATCCATTGGAAACAGCGGTTCCTGCGGTAACATTGACTATTTTGGGTTCCATGAACGCCGTATTCCCGTAAAACAGATTTCCGGTAAGCGTGGTGTTTCCTCCATTGTTAAAAACGGCGACTCCTGCTCCGTAAGGCGTTGCGTTTAAGAAAAACGTGCAAGCTGTTATTTTCAGGTTGCCGCCCACATTCGCAATGACCCCGCCATGACCGTATTGTGATTTATTGTTACTGAAAAGGCAGGATGAAAATTCCGCCGTAACACCAGAACCGATTTCGATGGCGCCGGCATTGCCTGCATTTTCTGCATGGGTGAAATGTAGCTGATTTACTTTCACGGTACAATTTCCTGAAATATTCAGGATTTTTGTGGTGCTCCCTCCAGATACAATCACGCTATTTCCGTTGATTGTCAGTGATTTGCCGATTGATATGGCCGATGACAATGTGATGGTGTTTCCGCTTAAAGCATCGCTGAAAGTGATGATGTCGCCGGTTGAGGCGACAGAAACCGTTTGACGAAAGCTACCGTCGCCGTCGTTAGCGGCAGTAGTAACCGTGCGGGTGGTTTGAGCGATTGCCACATTTCCTAACCCGATGATTATCAATAATGAAAATAATTTGTTATTCATGATTTTATTGTTTTATAATTTATGATAAGATGATTTTACTAACACTCCGGTTCCCGTTGGCCGTTACGCTTAATAAAAATAAACCTTTATATTTCGGGTTAATGTTGAACGTATTCCGTCCCGGTTGAATATTGCCGGAAAATATTCCTTCCATGATTTGTCCTTGCAGATTGATTAATTCGATTTTGACAGGCACAACCTTATCGCTTGTCAGATTGATCTCGCCGAAAGAAGATATTTGAATTTTTGTTTCCTCTTGTTTTGTATTTGTTATCGCGTTGCCTTTCGCCTGAAAAACTCTCACGTAATCGACTTGGTATTCTGCGGGCAGTTTATCCGGTTCCACGCCCATGGCTCCTCCCCAAGATCCGCCGAAAGCCAGATTCAGAATGATATAAAAATATTGATCGAACGGCCAATCGTGCCAATCGGTATTCGGATTGGTTACCGTAAATTTCTTTTGATTATCGAAATACCAGTCGATCCGGTCGGGAAACCATTCAACGGCATAGATATGAAACTTGGTTGATAAATTCGGACTTTGCGCCGACGAAGTAAGTCCTCCGCTACCGGTGTGGTTACTGTTGTAGGAATGCAAGGTAAAGTGAATCTTTTCGGGTGAATAGCCGATAAATTCCATAATATCAATTTCTCCGCTGTTGGGCCAATAGCCGTACACTTGTTGTGTAGGCATCATCCAGATAGCAGGCCAAGCGCCTTTTACCGGTTCCGGCATTTTTGCTTTTACTTCTATCCGTCCGTATTTCCAGTCGGCTTTGTATTGGGTATAAATACTGGCGGAAGTGATTTCTCTGACGGCGCCGTCGATCATCGCATTGTCTTTCCGGGCGGTAATCGTTAAAATGCCGTTGGATATTCCGATATTTTCCGCCCGTTGTTGTGTGTTGTAATGCAGTTCATTGTTATATCCGAATCCCGTATGGTATCGCCATTTGCCGGTATCGGGGAAACCATCCGTATCAAATTCGTCATTCCATACCAATTGGGTATAGGCGCCGCTTCCTCCGGGATAGGGAGTAATATCGTCCTGAGCCATTGCTGCAGCATTGAATATCAGCACAATAGTTACAATTAGAGAGAATGTTATTCTGTGTTTCATCTGTTTATAATTTATATAAATACTTAATATTTTACGTATTTGCGGTACGCCGGAAGGCGTAAAATCTAATCATTCCTTTGACAATGTTACGCCTAACGCCACAAGCAAAGATTTGTTCTATCTGGTAGACGCTGTGGGTGTTACCGAATCTGAAAAATATATTCCCAAACCACAGGAAGGAGCAATTCCGCCACCGGCAAATCCAACGCTTGAACAACTTTTGGAACAAATCGCTCACGGCTATTTGTCCGACGATTATTTGCAGTTGTTGGCAAGCCGTCTTTCGCGTATCAATGCTAAAAGCAAGGAAAAACAGCGCAATGATTTTACAACTATTGCCGGTATTACAATGTATGATTTGGCGGTTTCTATTTTCAGCGCACTTGAAAATGAAACTTTGCCGCCATTTAATGAAGTAAATGAGCCTAATACAGAACGCAAAGCATTGGTTGCTTTATTGGCAAACAATCCCGAAGCCCGAAAACAGCTGTTGATACTCAATGCCGGATTTGTCAAAATACTGATTCCGGGCGAAGACGAGGTGATTTATACCGGTTTCTCGAAAGAAGAAGCGGAGTCCACCACACAAGCCTTTGAGGAATATGGAAAAACGCACCGGGACGAAATAGAAGCCTTGCGAATCATCTACAACAACCAAAACAAACCTATTACCTACACCATGCTTTCCGATTTGAAAGAAAAATTACTCGCAGACGACAGACGTTTCAATATGTTGCGGTTATGGAATTCGTATGCCATTGTTGATGCCGGTAAAGACGCAGCATGCCACGTCTCTACATTACGCGGTGAAACAGAACGCGAAGCGCTCACAAATTTAATCCAATTGGTACGCTACGCCTTCCAAATAATCCCCAAATTAAAATCTTTGACTACCTTTGCAGCCTCGCGCTTTGAATTATGGTGCGGACAAAATCAACGCCCTCTGACAGAACAACAGAAAGAGATTGTGAAGGAAATTGTGGGGTATATTGTTGCAAATGGGACTTATACTAATAATGAATTGAGGGAGGAGGATATCACGCTGTTTGCGCAGATGGTGAGGAGTTTTGGGTCGCCGGAGGTGGTGGATGAGGTGTTGGGGGCGTTGTCGTGGGTGATATT
>BNWW01000097.1 GCA_025999115.1 Bacteroidia bacterium | reverse complement strand
GGCATTCGGAAATCGTTTTGCGACGACAAATTATCCGTTCAATTGCAGGTAACAGATTGTTTTCAATGGATAAAAGACCATACGGTCATTGCAATCAATAACATTGTTTACGAACAACGTTCCATCTTTGAAACGCGATATGTCGCTCTCACCGTTAATTATCGGTTTAATAATTACAGTAAAAGCTATAAAGGGCAGAATGTAGCAGAGAAAGATTTTTATGCAAGTTCCGATACTCAAATTGTACGTTTTACTTTAAAATGGCAACATAAAATATTGTTTATTGTGAATAATAGTGAATTAGAAGTGGCTGTGATTGGTATATTTCACACTTCTCAAGATCCACAATTTCTTGTAGAATTATCGAAACAATGGGTTTAATCTCCCCGCATCATCCATTTCTCACAAACCGCTCTTTCATTATCTCAACCAATTGATTCACCGCTTCTTTATCCGTCAATAGCAAGATAATTCCATTGATCGAATTATCTTTATTATCCGAATTTTGCTGATTAATAATAATTTCCGATTTGGATTCCCTGAAAAATTCGCTGATTTCCACGTTAAAAAACTTGGCCAATTCGGGCAAGTACGAACTTTTTATATCGGAAACGCCGGCTTCCCAATTCACGTATGTTTTGCGGTCGATACCCAATGAATCGGCCACTTCTTGTTGCGACAATTTACGGTCGACTCGGATTTTTTTTAGATTTTGCGCTATCTCCATCATTGAATGAGTAAATTTTGCCACAAAAATAGGTATTTTGTCCCGAAAAACGGACAAAATTTATGTATAAAATGGGAGTTTAACTTTTGATTTTTTTCGTAGATTTGTAAAATGAAAGTGAATGAGGTTGGCGCCCTTGTAAAAAAGCTTCCTTGCGAGGAAGAAACACACGATCATAAACCGTTAAAATATAGAAGGGTATTTACTTAAATCACAAGAAAGCTCCTGCAAAGGTATGAAAAAATGTTTTATCCAAAAAATCTGCTACGGGTACAGATAGGTTTGGCGTGTCTGACGGATAAAGTGTTCGTTGGTTGCGGGGAAGAAAGAAGCGGGGCCGAAAAGCTTTGAAGAGAGTAGGATACACTGAAAATTTGTAAGCATCATGAAAAATAAAAAATTATCTTTAAATAAAGAAACTGTTGTGAAATTAAATAATAATGAGTTAAATAATGTTTTCGGAGGAGCTATACTTCTCGTAGAACAGCCGTTGGAAAACAATATTGGAAATGATTTTCTCCTTCCTCCATCTCTTAGCGTTACCACTACAACAATTATTCTTACTACACAAGCAACAAGAGGCGCAAATTGTGATGTGTGGTCATTCGGAGAAACTGATTGTCCGATTAAGGCGATTCGTGATAAAGGTAGAGGATAATTAATTCATTTATTGAATCTAATTATATGGGTAAAAAGTTTGGCAAAAGTTTGGCGCTATATTTATTTGTTATTATTTATTCCTCTTGTTATTTTATTGATAAGGGATATAAAAATACAATTTGTTTGAATGATACTATTTATATTACCAATCAGAAGAAACAAGCAACTTTTTACCCTTCCGAATTTAATGAACAATCTCGTTTATTTTATATTTGTAAAGTTTGGGGATTTGTAAAATATTACCATGAAAATAGCAACAAACAACAACCCAATGTAGATGCTATTTTGTTGGATGCTATGGCAAAAAATAAAATAATTGAAAATAAGGGTGAGTTCCAAAACTTATTGATTAGTATTATTTCTTCCATCCAACTGTCTCCAATAGATGAAATTTCGCAATCACAATATCCGGATATAAAAGATTATATGCTGATTGATAATGCGTGGATGAATGATACACTGTTCCTCTCTCCACGCATATCAGAGAAATTACACCAACTATTTCTTACCCATTCGGGAAACAAAAATCCTTTTGTTTCGGTTTCTAACATTGGGTTGTTAAAATTATCAAACGAAAAGAAATACGAACAATCTTTCCCTGATGACGATGTTCGTCTACTTGGACTTTTTCGCTATTGGAATTTGATTAATTATTTTTTTGTCTATAAAAATTTTATGACTGAAAACTGGGATCAAATCTTGTATGAATCAATTCCTCGTTTTCAAAATGTACACACAACCGAACAATATCATTGGGAAATAGCTCGGTTAACAAACGCCTTGAATGATGCTCATGCCAATATGCCTACACTAATGGACACGATGATTGTTAGTGATTTCTATCCACCCTTTATGATGATCAAGATAGACAGTCTTTTCTTGGTAGATCGAATATTGATGCCTATCGAAAGCATGAAAAAACTGAAGCAGGGGGATATTGTTTTGGAAATAGACGACAAAGAAGTAGTTCAATTATACGATAGCTTGAGGAAATTTATAGGCGCAGGTTCCTATTGGATGCATCAGAAATTAGTTGGCTTACTCATGCAATCGAACCATAAATCGATGATGAAATTTAAATTATTACGAAATGGAAAAGATACCTTGACTTTAAATATCAAGAATGTTCATTATAGCGAAGTCGTTGCCTATCGAAAAAAAATCGAAAAAACGGGAGTTTACTATAAATATTTCGACAATAAAACGACTTATCTGGATTTAAATTATCTGGATAAAAGCAATTTTAACAAAAACTATATGCCAATAAAAAACGCAAGAACCATCATCTTGGATTTACGATGTTATCCTGATAATTCCCTATTTGATAAAATAATAGATACTTTTGTTCCTAAAATACGATATTTCAGCAGGATTACTTATCCCGATGCACGTTACCCCGGCATGATTAGAAAACATCTTCCAAATATGGATATTGGCAACGATCAAGGTTTTAAGGGAAACATTATTTTATTGGTTAATGAACGTACAGGTAGTTTTAGTGAATATTTAACGATGGCTTTACAAATGAATCCTAAAACCATCACTGTTGGTCGTTCTACCGCCGGCTCCGATGGAAATATTATTCGATGGAATTTTCCGGGAAATATTTCAATCAATTTTTCCGGTATAGGCATTTATTATCCCAATATGACACCAACTCAAAATATTGGTATAAAAATTGATTATCTAATAGAACCGACAGTAGAATCTGTTGTGAATGGTACTGATCTTATTTTGGAAAAAGCGAAAGAGTTGGCAAAGTGCGGATTATAATATATTGTATGAATAGTAAAAACTCTGAAATATTAAAACAAATCGTTTCTTTTTTTTGCTACTTGGAGTATAAAAGTATTGATGCTATCGGCCTTTTAAATGGAAATGCGGGAATAAGTTTATTTTTATTTTATTATGCCCGATATGCTGAAAATGAAGAAATAGAAAACAAGGCAATGGATTTTCTGATAGATTCAGTTAGGCAAATTGATCGTTATTTCTATCATAGCTATTTTTCCGGTATAAGTGGTTTATGTTGGACTATTGATCATCTTTGTAATAATGGTTTTATTCATTTGGATAATCGTGAAATATTTAAACAATTTGATAATATTTTATGCCAATCAGTATTGCAAGATATAAGAAGAGATAACTTTGATTTCCTGCATGGAGGAATTGGAACTTTGATATATTTGTTAAAAAGAATTTCTAATCCGATTGTAAAACAAAATGTAGAACAAGTTATCATGATGTTAAATGAGAAGAAAATTCAATGTGGTAATCTTTGTTTTTGGAACTTCTATAATATTTCTAATAATGAATATGAAAGAAATATCAGTATATCTCATGGACAATCAAGTATACTTGTTTTTTTATGCAAATGTTATTTGTTGGGAATAGAGAAGAATATAGTAAAATCAATAGCACAAATGTGTGTAAATTATATTTTAGATCAAGAATACTTAGATGCAAGAGTAGGCTCTTTTTTTCCAAATAAAATTAATGAGCACTCATCTCCTCATAAAAGCCGCATGGGGTGGTGTTATGGAGATTTGGGGATCGCAATAGCATTATGGCATTATTCTCGTGTCTTTAAAGATGAAGAGATAGAAGCAAAAGTAATTGAAATACTGCTATTTGCAGCAAAGCGCAGGGACCTTGCTTTAAATGGAGTAATTGATGGAAGTTTATGTCATGGATGTGCTGGTTTGGCAATAATATTTAGGCGAATGTTTTACCATACAAATATTAAAGCTTTTTATGAAGCCGCGACTTATTGGATCGAACAAACGTTATTAATGTCAAAATTTCCAGATGGATTGATTGGATACAAAGCTAATGGAAAAGATATAAGTTATAATCTGCTTACCGGTGTTTCTGGTATTGGGTTGTCTATTCTTACATTTTTAGAAAAGAAAGATTTATATTGGGATGAATGCTTATTATTAATTTGATGGTTATGTATCGTTATTTTGATAAAATACTTATCCGAACACCAATGTTGCCTTTTTCTGCATTAGAGAATATAGAGGGGCATGATTTGATCAATCTTATGAAAGAAAATCAATATCTTCAAGAAGCAGTGTATTTAGCTTCTCCTATTTTATATCATGAGTTTCAAAAATTATTAACTAACAATATAGTTAATCAAAAAGATAAAGATAGAATAATTCATTCGTTAACAAGATATGTTACTCGGATGGCCACTCGATGTACTCCATTTGGTTTATTTGCAGGATGTAATATCTGTTCTATCGGAAATGAAACCCAAATAGAATTAGCTAATTCCGTGAATAGAAAAACACGGTTGGATATGTACTTACTCTGTTCTGTATATGACAAGTTAAGCAAAAATAAAAAGTTTAGAGAAGGGATCAAATATTATATTAATTCAACATTATATTCTATTGGAAAGAAAAAATACAGATATGTGGAATATACATCATTCAGAACAAAACGGAATTACCAGATAAACGAAATACAGTCTTCTATATATTTCAAAAAAATCTTAAAAAAGACAAAAAATGGTGCTTATATTAAGGATATAGTGGAGGTACTTATGGATAATTACATCTCCAACGAAGATGCGTTAGAATTTGTGGATGAATTAATCAATTCTCAAATTTTGGTTGGCGAACTTGAGTTTTCCACAACAGGAGAGGATTTTCTGTCTCGTTTGAATAAACTAATAGAAAGTCTTAATGAAGAAGACCCTTTATTTTCTGCTTTACAAAAAATTGAAACTTTATTATATCAATTGGATAGTCAAACACCATTAGTCAATATAGATATATATGAAAGTTTAATTTCAGAAATCAACATGTTAGATGTGGAATATGAACATAATTACTTATTTCAAGTAGATGTTGCAAAAATAGCATCTCATGCTGTTGTTGGAGAAAATATATTATCGGAAGTAAGTTCTGCTATTACATTTCTAAATAAGATTACACCATTAGATGGTAATACATCAATTCACAGTTTTCAAAAGAAGTTTTATGAAAGATATGAAAATAAAGAAGTTCCATTGTTACAAGCCCTTGATCCTGAGCATGGTGTAAGATATTCTATGAAAAACAGTAATGATATATCTCCACTTGTAGATGATTTGATATTACCTAAACCGCGAGTAGATTCGCAATATAACTCAAATGCTTTTACGAATCTATTACTAAGAAAGATTGTAGATTGTTTGTCTGAAAAAAGAATCGAAATTGTATTAGACGATAGTGATGTTAAGGATTATATACCCAATTGGAAAAATTTACCTGTTACTATGTATTCAATGGTTAGTATAATAAATACTGATCCGAATAATATATTGCTGAAATTGAACTCTGTTAGAGGTAGCTGCGGAGCTAATTTATTAGCTCGATTTGCTCATA
>BNWW01000096.1 GCA_025999115.1 Bacteroidia bacterium | reverse complement strand
GTAAGATATTCAAAATAAAAGAGATTGACGGAAATATGCCTTATATCCAATTGAAAGGCAAAATTCTTTGTTACGAAACTTTGGGCGAGGGCAGTTCGCGGCGATTGACGGCTACTTTTTACGACGATACGGGTTCGATTGAGTTGGTCTGGTTTCGGATGATAAAACAGATTCCGCAATTGTATCAGATTGGTACAGAGTATATTCTGTTTGGAAAACCTACCGTTTTCGGTCATCGTTTGAATATTGCGCATCCCGAATTGGAAACCGAAAGCAAGTTTTACGAAGGCGAAGTGGGTGTGCAAGGTCAGTACAACACGACCGAAAAGATGAAAAACGCTTTTTTGCATTCGCGCGCCATCCAAAAAATCATTACAAAGATATTGGAATTGCTTCAAGAGCCGTTGCCGGAAACATTGAATCAACCGGTTATCGACCAAACGCACGTGATTTCTTTGGATGAGGCCATTCGTAATATCCATTTCCCGAAATCACCCGGTTTGTTGCGGAAAGCGCAATATCGTTTGAAATTGGAAGAGTTGTTTTATGTGCAATTAAACATTTTGCGTGTTACGAAATACCGCGAAAAACGTTTGGGCGGATTTTTGTTTACACGTGTGGGCGATTATTTTAATTCGTTCTATCATAATAATTTACCGTTTGAATTGACGAATGCACAAAAACGGGTGGTTCGCGAAATCCGACAAGATACCAACAGTGGCCGGCAGATGAACCGCTTGTTGCAGGGCGATGTGGGTAGCGGCAAGACTTTGGTTGCTTTGTTGTCGGTTTTATTGGCTTTGGACAATGGTTTTCAGGGTGCGATTATGGCGCCGACCGAAATTTTGGCAACTCAACATTATGAAACGATCTCGCGTGTAATCAATGGTTTAGGAATTGAAATAGCTCTACTGACCGGTTCGACGAAGAAAAAAGAACGAACGGTTTTGTTGCCGAAAATCAAAAGCGGCGAGATTCAAATTCTCATCGGGACGCACGCTCTGTTGGAAGATACGGTCGAATTTGCGAATCTTGGCTTGATTGTGGTGGACGAACAACATCGTTTCGGTGTGGCTCAACGCGCCAAATTGTGGAAAAAAAACACGGTTTCGCCGCACGTGTTGGTTATGACGGCAACACCGATTCCGCGCACGTTAGCGATGACTTTGTATGGCGATTTGGACGTTTCGGTCATCGACGAATTGCCGCCCGGCCGTAAACCGGTCAAAACCTATCATTTATACAGCGAGAAACGCAACAATTTATATGAATCCGTGCGCAAGCAAATTCAAGCCGGCCGGCAGGTGTATATCGTTTATCCTTTGATTGAAGAAAGTGAAAAATCGGATTTGAAAAACCTGACCGACGGATTTGAAATCATTCAAAAAATTTTTCCCGAATATAAAGTCTGCATGGTTCACGGAAAGATGAAACCGGCCGATAAAGAGTCGGAAATGCAACGCTTTGTTTCGGGCGAAACGCAAATTATGGTCGCGACGACAGTTATTGAAGTCGGTGTGAACGTTCCGAATGCCACGGTGATGTTGATTGAAAATGCCGAACGCTTCGGTCTGTCGCAGTTGCATCAATTGCGGGGCAGGGTAGGGCGTGGCGCCGACCAGTCGATTTGCGTGCTGATTACGCGCTACGAATTATCCGAAAATACGCGCAAACGCTTGGCGATCATGACCGAAACCAACGACGGCTTTCTGATTGCCGAGGAAGATCTCAAACTACGTGGTCCTGGCGATTTGGACGGAACGCAACAAAGCGGGGTGGCATTCAACTTGAAAATCGCGAATCTCTCGCACGACGGGGAAATATTAAGCCAAGCCCGTGATTTAGCTCGCGAGATATTGGAGGATGATCCGGCGTTGGAGAAGCCGGATCATCTGGTTTTGAAGCAGCGGTTAGGGCAGTTAAATGCGGATCATCAGGTGGGGTGGTTTATGATTAGCTGAAATTAACAAAACGGTACCTGTGGTAAAGCTGCATCCAACAAAAACGACAAATCTTCCGTTGGTTGCAACTCTTTTGTTATCCAATTTTTACGAAATAAACGAGCTGATTTCGAACCGGTCAACCTCAATTCATTGTCCTCGCATCGCAACAAACAACCTTCGCGCAAGCCGACGACAAACACATCGGGATTAACTTCGATAAACTCACGAATACGGTCTTCGCGCGTTTCGCCGCCGTGTCCTGCCGGATGTGCATCCAAATAATGCGGATTGATTTGGAACGGCACCAAACCCAAAGTTCCCAAACCGTGCGGGTCGACAATCGGCATATCGTTGGTTGTTTTCATGGTGGGACAAGCGATATTACTTCCCGCACTCCAACCGATGTATGGCGTGCCTGCCGCCACTTTGCGTTTAATGGCTTCGAAAAGATTATGTTCGCGCATCTGTTGAACCAATCGCCACGTGTTGCCGCCGCCCACAACGATTACATCGGCTGTTGCGATGGCTTCTACCGGGTTCCAAACACGATGTACGCTTTTGAGTGTACAATTACATTCCGAAAATACGGCCGCCACTTTGGCTTCGTATTCGTCGTAGGAAAACGTAATGGCGGCGTAGGGAATAAATGCAACTTGCAAGGGGAAAGCGCCTAAAAAATCCTTGATTTCTGCTTTTGGCCAGGCCAAATAGGCTTCGCCTGCGTTGGTGGAATTGCTTAATAATAATAGTCGCATATCTTTTCGTTTTAATGGATTGCTCAAGAGATGGCTTCAAAGATAATCAATTCACAATATAAAAACAATATTTGCGTTAATTATGTTGTCGGAAAATTAAAAAATATGAAAAGGCAATCTTGGGTTTTAATTCTAATCGCTTGTTTAATAATTAGTTGTAAAAAAGAAAATCTAAATTCCGATTTTCAAATTCAACGCTTTGATACGGATTATTTCCGCTCCATCACAGGAGATATTCCGTTTGATTTCCTTCAAAAATACCATCCGTTTTTAGAGGATTATATGCAAAAAGTCATTTCTGAAGACACCGATTTTTCCGATTCGATTTTGATGCAAATGTATCTCGACGAACAAGGTGTTTTTGCCGATATTTCCGGTTTGCAAAAAGAAGTTTCCACCGGAATAGAAAAATTGTTGGAACATTTTCCGGATTTATCGCGACCGGAAATTTATTTGCATGTTTCGGGTTGGAATCAACACGTAGTGGTCGGCGAAAATTATGTTTCCTTATCGGCCGATTATTATTTGGGCGCCGGTTATCCTTTGTACCGGGAATTTTTTTACGATTATCAACTGCCGAAAATGACTCCCGAACGGATGGCTCCCGATTTGTTTCTGGGGTGGCTGATGGCCGAGTTTCCGTTCAAGGGAAACGAAGCGGTACTGTTGGATAAAATGTTGTACGAAGGGAAATTGCGTTATATTCTTTCACAAATTCTTCCGAAACGGAAAGTCTGGGAATACGCCGGTTATACGCAAGATCAATACGAATGGTGCAAAACTAACGAATCGAGAATCTGGAAATTGATTTTGGAAAAACAGCATCTGTTTCGTTCCGATTACGCCGTTACGATACAGTATTTGCGTGAAGCGCCCTACACTGCAACTTTACCCGCCGAGTCGCCCGGAAGCGTGGGCGTTTGGCTCGGTTTTCAAATTATTTCGGGGTATATGAAACAGCATCCGCAAACCGCTTGGCCGGCCTTGATGAACGAAACAGATTATTCGCTGTTGTTGAAAGAATCGAAATATCGACCTTAGGGTAAAGTCAGCACAGCAACGGTTATCAGCACAAGGATAAAGGCCAGCAGTCCCAACAAAAGTATATTGCTCGTTTTCATATTGTTTGATGTATTTTATTGTATTCTATTTCCAATTCATTAAATGACATTTCCAAAAGTTGCATATTTTTGAACACATGCGGAAGTTCGTGTTCCAAAAACTGCGTTTTACGATGAGCGAGAATGCGTGGACGGGCATTGTCGGCGACAAAATAACCCAATCCGCGTTTGTTGAAAATGATTTCCCGGTTTTGCAGAAAATCGAACGCGCGCATTACGGTATTCGGATTCACTTCCAAAGCCGCGCCCAATTCTCGCACCGATGGAATGCGTTCGCCCGGTTTCCATCGCTCCGACAAAATCTGTTCACTGATATAGTGTCCGATTTGTAAATAAATAGCTTGTGATTCTTGAAATTCCATGATTTATACTTGTTTCTCGGTTAAGCGGAAATAACTGATTATCCAAAAGATAGGCGGAAGAATATAAAAGAGGAATGCAAATCCGACGTTTCCGGCAATTTCGAGCCAAGAGTTGTATTGTCCGAGCGAATTATTGATTGAAATATTGGTTTCTCCTTTGAATATATACATTTCAACAATCGCAAAAATCAGCAGTGAAATTTGAAAAATATTCCATGCAAAAAAGGTCTTCCAAACTTGACTGTGCTTGAAATAAACACTTCCCAACAAATAAAGGGATTGTATGTGAATAAAAATCAACGCAAAGACCAGCGGAAAAGATTCGGGAATGCAATTACTATTAAAATTGACGTTGAGAGAGATGTTTTCAAAGAAAACCCAATGCAAATCACTTGTATGAAACAGCGGCAGAATATCGGAGAAAAACGGAACTTGCGCCAACAAATAATTCAATCCGGTTCCCAACAAATTACCGGTAACGTAACAGAGTATCATCATCGCGAAAAAATAAAAAATCCCAATGATAAGGCCTACAATCCATTTTTCTAATTGCGAAGCCGGGAGCATAAAATAAGAGTTGCCATCGTTTGGCCGGTGAATATTCCGGAAAACACTTGCCGCAAAAAACGCTCCGCTGATGATGATTGTTAATCCGATACCGGTTGGAAAATTGCGGATAAATATAAATACGATGACCATGATGGCCCAACGAATGGCTTCGCCGTGCAGCTGTTCGGTAAAAAAACGGCGGAATAATAAACCGATTCGATTGAAATTCAATATATTACTATTCATAAATTTATTTTTTTTGAGTTGAAAATAGATTGGATGCGTTTCCGGTCGTTACAAACCGCATTAAAGAGCAATTCGATGTCTAATTTGCTTTCTTCGTGCCGGACATTTTCACAAACTTGATAGATTCCTTTCAGTGTATCTTCCTGATAAATAAGCGATTCGTCGGTATGTGCATTTTCATGCAAGCGGAAAAGCAGTTTATCGGTAATGCTTTCGATCGACTCGTTCAATACGATTTCGTGGTTGTCCATGATGATAATATTGTCGATCAGGCTATCCAAATCGCGCACTTGATGCGTAGAAATGATGATGCAACGGTCGTCTTCAAACGTAGAAGCGACAATGCGGCGAAATTGGCCTTTCGACGGAATATCCAAGCCGTTGGTCGGTTCGTCCATCAACAGGATTTTCGTGTTGGCGGCCAAAGCGAAACAAATCATCACTTTTTTCTTTTGACCGTGTGATAATTGATTAATTTTCAAATCCTTGGCATCAATATCAAACTCTTTTAAATAGCGGTCGAACTGTTCGACATCGAAATGTGGGTAAAAAGGTGCATAGACTTTTTCAAACAATTCGATGCTGAGGCGGCTATTCGGCAATTCTTCCGCCAAAAAATAGATGTCTTGCAACATGGCTACCGGTCGTTTTTGAGGATTGAATCCCAGCACCTCAATTTGTCCTTTTTGCGGGAAAAGCAAACCTGCTACCAATTTCAGCAAGGTGCTTTTGCCCTCGCCGTTTTTACCGAGCAAACCGTGAATATGTCCCGGTTCGATTTCTAATTGAATGTCGGATAATAGTTTACGTTTCTTTTTGTAACTAAAATCCACTTCTTTCATTTGAATAATAGACATAAATTATTAAATTAGTGTATTAGTGA
>BNWW01000095.1 GCA_025999115.1 Bacteroidia bacterium | reverse complement strand
TAAGCCCGATAGCGCCGATGGTACTGCGTATTTGTGGGAGAGTAGGTAGCCGCCACTTTTTGTAAAACCCCGTCAGATAACTCTGACGGGGTTTTTTATTGGAACACTATTGGCCTAATATCCGGGAAATGGCCTCTACGTCGAATCCTCGACCAACAGCAAACCGGATTAATTTTTGATTGATTTCGTAGTCGTTGGCGCCTTTTACCGTTTTGCGCTTCTGCTCCAAGAGTTGTTTTAATTGCTCTGTACTTTCCTGTGAATCAATCAATTGAAGTGCTTCTTGAATCAGGTTTTGTGGGATTTGTTTTTTCATCAATTCGTAACGGATTTTACGGGAACCCCATTTATTGAAACGTGATTTGTCTTTCACAAAAGCGTTACAAAAGCGTTCGTTACTCAAAAAACCTTCTTTTTGAAGCCGTTGAATGATTTTTTCCTGATCGGAAGGATTGATTTCCCAATTCGTCATTTTTTGACGAAGATCGAACGAACAATGTTCGGTGCGACTGCAATAGGTCGCTAATTGATGTAAGGCTTGTTCGTATGTCGTTGATTTCATTGTTTTACGGAGTTTTTGTTTTTTAATCCGGACGGTAACCGAATTGTCGCAGCAGATTATCGCGATTGCGCCAGTCTTTTTCAACTTTGACAAACATTTCGAGGAAGACTTTTTTGTCGAAAAAACGTTCGATGTCTTTGCGCGCCATGGAACCGACTTTTTTGAGGGCTTGGCCGCGGTCGCCGATCAGAATACCTTTTTGTGAATCGCGTTCGACCACAATCAAGGCTTTGATGTTGATAAGTTGCTCTTTTTCATCGAATTGCTCGACTACCACTTCCACCGAATACGGAATTTCCTTTTGGTAATACAATAAGATTTTTTCGCGGATAATTTCGGTTACGAAAAATCGTGCGGGACGATCGGTCAGCGCATCTTTTTCGAAATAGGGGGGTGATTCGGGCAGTAGTTCTTCTATTCGTTTTTGTAAATAATTGATATTGAATTTATTAGTTGCCGACAATGGAATGATTTCGGCTTGCGGAAGAATGTTTTGCCATTCGGCGACTTTCTCTTCCAAATCTTTTTGATTGGAAAGATCGATTTTGTTGATAATCAGCAAAATAGGTGATTGCGCTTTCGCTACTTTTTGAAGAAAAAAATCGTTTTTTTCGATTTTTTCGACGGTATCGGTAACATACAATAGCACGTCGGCGTCATCCAAAGCCGATTCGGAAAACGCTAGCATATTTTCTTGCAATTTGTAATTGGGTCGAAGCACTCCCGGCGTATCGGAATACACGATTTGAACGTTTTCGGTATTCACGATGCCCATAATGCGGTGGCGCGTGGTTTGCGCTTTGGAGGTAATGATCGAAAGTTTTTCGCCGACTAAGAGGTTGGTCAAAGTAGATTTTCCAACATTCGGATTGCCGACAATATTTACGAAGCCCGATTTATGCATTCGTGTTGTAGCCCCATTTCAGGTAAATGGCTCCCCAAGTGAATCCGGCGCCGAAAGCCGTCAAGATAATGCGATCGCCTTTTTTCAATTGCGATTCCCAATCCCATAAACAGAGAGGAATGCTGGCGGCGCTGGTATTGCCGTAGCGTTCGATGTTGATCATTACTTTTTCGTGTGAAGCGCCCAAATAATTGACTACCGAATCGATAATGCGCAGATTGGCTTGATGTGGAACCACCCAATCGATCGAATCTTTGTCCAATTGATTGCGTTTTACTAATTGGTCGCAAGCATCGACCATACTTGATACGGCGTGTTTGAACACCACTTTGCCTTCCTGCCAAATGTAATGCAACCGTTGATCGACCGATTCGTGCGAGGCCGGATTGACCGAGCCGCCGCCGTATTGATGCAAATGTTCGGGTGTACTGCCGTCGGCGCACATAATGGAATCGATGATACCGATTTCTTCGGTAGTCTGTTCCACGAGGGCGCAACCGCAACCATCGGCAAAGATGGGGCAAGTATTCCGGTCGGTATAATCGGTAACAACAGAAAGTTGATCGCCCGCTATAACCATGATCTTCTTATACTTACCGCACGTGATGAACGCATTGGCAATTTCCAAGGCATAGATAAATCCACTGCACGCGGCTTCTACATCGAAACAAAATGCGCGTGTCATACCGGTTTGCGCAGCTACAATCGAGGCCGTATTCGGAAGCGGATAATCAGGCGTAGAGGTAGCAAAAATTACCGCTTCAATTTCCAAGGGATTGAAACGGTGTTTTTTCTGCATATTTTCGATCGCTTTAAGGGCTAAATAGGAAATGCCCTTGCCTTCTTCCGGTTTGAGGATTCTTCGCTCTTTGATTCCAATTCGTTTCGTAATCCATTCATCGGAAGTATTGACCATCGCAGAGAGTTCTTCATTCGTTAAACGATAATTGGGAACATATCCGCCGATGGCTGTGATAACAGCGTTAAATTGGCTCATTGTCAAGCAGTTGCTTCGGCTTTATCGATAATAACTTTACCTTTATAATACAACTTGCCTTCGTACCAATGAGCGCGATGATACAAATGATATTCGCCGGTGGTGGGGTCTAATGCGATTTGGGGCAGCACGGCTTTATCGTGCGTTCTTCTTTTGTCTCTCCGGGTCTTTCCGACTCTTCGTTTAGGATGTGCCATTTTTATTATATTTTAAATTGATATTTAGTTCTCTTTCAAGTCTTTCAACGCATCCCAACGCGGATCGATGGGAGTTGTGTTGTCATCGTCATGAACGATAATTGCTTCGTCGTTTTCCATTGCGTAGCTATCATCGTCCTCTTCGGTCGATTTAGCCGAATGTTTTTTCAACTTGGCCTGCATTTGCTTGTTGCATTTGCCGGGTGCGTGGACATGTTTAATCGAAATCGACAGCACTACAAATTCATACAAAAACCACGCCAGGTTGATTACACCTTCCTTTTCGGGAATGATGACCACTTCGTCGCTTTCTTCGGAATAATCTTTTCCGAATTTTACCATCAAACGGGCGGTGGAATCGACCGGATAATCCATATCGTCCAAACAGCGGTCGCAGGGAATGACAATCGTTCCGTTTAACGTAAAATTCATTTGAAACCCGCCGGCGTTTTTTGTAATCGTGAGCGTTACTTTCACTTTTCCTTTTTGGACATCTTCGTTGTCGATGTTCGCAAAGAATTGATTATCCAACAGATACTCACGAGTTTCCGAACTCTGTTGCATCCCTTTTAAATCAACTTTATATGTATCAAATCTGCCCAAACCGGTAAATTTTAAGAAAACCCCGCAAAGGTAGGAAAATTTATTTTAGAAAACAAACTTGAAGTCATAATCTTCAGGGCAAACGCATCTTAATTTATTAGGATTTTCAATAAATAATCATTATTCCACCCTGCATCCAGTCTTTTTCCTTTTATACTCCTCTTTTTCGATTGTTCGTGTTTTATTAGATTGAGGGCAATTCGATTAAGAGTGAAAATTTTTGGGCAGTATATCCTTCTCTTTTTCGGCTCTCATCTTCATTGAATGAAACATCCAATTGCCAATGCAGATTATTTTCAATGCCCCAATGCGACCGGGCACCTGAACCGATTATCTGAGCAGTTTCTTTAGAGCTGGTAATATATATCCTCACCTCTTTTTCTTCTTTCCCACTTGATTTGATGTAGCGAGTGGCTTTTATTTTTACTATCGCTGTCAGATTTTTCCATGCTGAGGCGTTGTCAATAAACGAAAGATCATTATAGAGCGTACATTTTCGCTGTTCAATTCGACAGCCACAAAGAGTTTTTCCATCTATGCTGATCACATCGCCGTCCGTTAACTCTGAGATGTCTTTTATCCATGATAAAAACGCTTGCTCAAACGCCTCCGGATCTAACGCACTAAAAAATCGGTTAAACGTGTCGTGAGAGGGGATGCCGTTGGGCAAACGAAGATAGTGTTTCAACCAGGACTCTTTTGCCTTACCATAATTCTCAATATCATTCCATGTCTCTGCTCCACATTGGAATGGTACGGCATGGGCTCCTGTTAAATCAACTGTTACAGCCGATATTAAGGTAGTTGGATTTGATGTAACGCCTAGCGCTGCGGATGTAGATATTTACACCGGCGGAACTCAAACGTTCACTGTTTCCAATTTTACACCACCTACTGCAAGTTATCAGGGTGTAAGTTGGACATTGAGCAGTCCGGGCGGTCATGCTCAAATAGCATCTTCCACTATGACCCAATGTACTGTTACGGGCTTGTCCATCGGAGATGCAGTGTTAAACATTGTGAGTTTGGACGGTAATTTTCTCCAATCGGTTAATATTCATGTCAAGGTTTGTACGTCGAAACCAGCAGTTCCGACCGGCATTTCGTTTTCGAAGACATCAAATATTAAATTGAATGAAAGTATTACCGCTACTGCCACTCCCGAAGTTACAACCGGTGGTGCGGTTCCTGTCCAATACAATTGGACAATTCCAAGTAATTTTCAGGTTAGCGGCGATGCAACACTTCGCACAATAACTTTAATTGCTAAAACTGCGGGAACAATTTCGAGCGGCATCAAGGTAAATGCACAAAATACATGCGGTACAAGCAGTGATTATACGAATACGACATCTATCAAGCTCGCAAGGAACGATAGCGGCCGGAGATATTACGGTTTATGCCAGTAATACCTGCGGAAATGGTACATCCAAAGCAAGTTCGGATGCTGTAACTATTGATGCTGTACCACCACCTGCACCTGTCAACTATACAGTTGCCAATGGTGTTTATTCCGGCCCTGCAGCTTCGAATTTTTCAGATGCTACAACTTTTGCGGAATTAAAAAGTGGTTATGGGTTTTCCGCTGCGGGAGGTAGCTTGTTGCTTGACAGCAGCGACCTTTCCCATGCCGGCTGGAATGAGGCCACAGCAGCGTGTGCTGCCAAGGGTGACGGATGGCGTTTGCCTAATATTGCCGAATTGCTGAATTTGCATGACAACCAGGCTTCTTACGGGCTGACTCAGAACACCTATTGGAGTAGTACGTGGGTCGCTCCTGGTGTTATGACCGCATGGAGCTGGACCTTCTACAACTCCAGCGACAGCGGCATTTGCTTTTCGGGCTTAGTTTGCACTAATTTATGATAAACGATGGAGGCGCGATTGTCGTACTTTCCCTCCGGAGCAGTTTTATCAAGCACTGCGGTAGCCCTGAATTTCAGGGTTTTTGATCCCGGAATCAGCAAACTGTCGATGTCAAGCGCATCTGTTCCGCCGTAGTTGATGATGTTCAATTTATTGTTGTACAACCAGTTCATGCTGTCTAATGCAAGCGATGCATCTACCCAGCTGCCTGCAATGGTATAAAAGGCATTTTGGGGATTGCCTGCGTAGGAGAGTGTCGGTAAAACGCCGCTGCCGCTTTTGATTGGGTATATATTTGGTATTGGCGGGAATAAAATTCTCGTCGGAAGAAACCATAGCATAAAGGTATTCGCTCATATTCACTGCCAGATTTACCATATCCGTATAGTTTGTTACCTGCGCCTTGTATATGGTTTTGCTTTGAATATTCAGTCCGTAATATCTCCGGTAAATGAACGGGAACTGCCGCCTGCACTATTTGCGGAGCCGTTTTGTGTATTCGCAGTACCGCTCTGTGCACCTGCAAGATACCATCTTATACCGTTAGTAGAGGTGTTATTGTTGTCAACCGTTAGCATTTGCATTGTATTGTAAGGAACGACACCCAATTGCCTGCTATCTGTAGTCCAACCTGCATATAGAGTACTGTTAGTAGTGCAAATAGTATTTTGCGCATAGCGGTATGATATATTATACGGTCGGGTTATTGTGTCTTCCTGCCATTGGGGAGGGTGCATTTCAAATTGTCGCATATCGTCCTTGCGAGGGCGTAAGCCCGAAGCAATCCGGAAATAATAAATTATGATTATCGGATATTTTGCCTGTCGCCCGAAAGGGCGGGATTTTCATAACCGTA